>JAKOYE010000045.1 GCA_029780675.1 Actinomycetes bacterium | reverse complement strand
CCGCGTCCTGGCTGGGCACCGCCCTGGCCATCAAGCCGCTGTTGCGTCTCGAGGCGGGCAGGCTGGTGCTGGGGCAACGAGTCCGCACCACGTCCAGGGCCACCGCGGCGATGGTGGAGCAGGTGCTGGAGGTGGTGGGGGAGCGGCGCGCCGAAGTGGCGGTCCAGCACGTGGACAACCCGGCCGCGGCAGCGGAGGTGGCGGCTACCCTGGAAAGTGCGCTGCCCGCCTGCGGGCCGGCCATCGTCACCGATCTCGGCCCGGTTCTCGGCGTGCATCTGGGTCCGGGTGCGGTGGGCGTGGTGGTCTGCGTCGCGGACCACTGACGACGGGTTCTCCACAGACCGGGAGGCGTCCACATCGGCAGGTGCTTTCGGACGGCTGTGTTCTCCACGCGGTCCCCGGGGCGACCTACCGTTCGGCGCATGCGATCCCAGCAGCAGTCCGTGTTCGGTCGGCTCAGCGGCCGACCCGGCGCCGACCTGGATGCCGACGCCGAAGCCGGCGCCGGTCTCGATCTTGATACCGACCCGGACGGTGCGGACCCGCCCGTCCCGAGTTGGGTGCCCGACGGACGGCCGCCGCGTGGCCGCGAATTGCTGGCCGCGGTGCGCGCCGATCCGGGCCGTGCCGGCGGCCTGGCGCTGGCGGTGGTCGCCGTGCTGGCCATCCTGATCACCGTCTTCACGCTGGTCCGCTCGAATCCCGCGCCGGTGGTGTCGGCGAAGCTGCCACCGGTGCAGGCGCCGTCGGGCACTCCCGCCTCGCCTGGCGGTGGCCCGCCGCCCCCGCAGCAGTCGGTCGTGGTGAGCGTTGTCGGCCTGGTCAACCAGCCGGGCCTGGTCACCGTGTCCCCCCAGGCGCGGGTGGCCGACGCGGTGGAGGCGGCAGGCGGACCGCTGACGGGTGCCGACACACTGGGGCTCAACCTCGCCAGGCGGGTCGCCGACGGGGAGCAGATCGTGGTCGGCATCGCCACCCCGGCCGGCCGACCGGCAGCACTGGGCAGTTCGGCCGGTGCCGGGCCGGCCGCACCCGCCCCGGACGACGGCGGAGCCGGCCCCGGCGGCGCGACGGGAACGGAGCGCGGCGGTGCCGGGTCGACCGGACCGCTGGACCTCAACACCGCAACCGCGGAGCAGCTTGATGCCCTACCCGGTGTCGGACCGGTGACCGCCGCCGCGATCCTGGCCTGGCGCCAGGCGAACGGACGGTTCGCCAGCGTCGATCAGCTCGGTGAGGTCGACGGCATCGGACCGGCTCGGCTGGACAGGTTACGCCCGCTGGTCCGGGTGTGACCGGGGTCGTCGACCTCCGGTTGGTGCCGGCCGCGCTGACGGCCTGGCTGGTCACGGCGGCCGGCATCACCTGGGGGACCGGCCCAGTGCTGAGCGTGGTGTTCGTCGCGGTGGCGGTGCTCTGGTGGCTGGCGGGCCGGTGTCTCGGCGGACGCGTTCCCGGTCTGCGCGCCGCGGTCGCCGGTGTGGCGGGGGTCGCCGCGGTGGGCGCCGGCTTCGGCCTTGCGGCGGGCCTGCGCAGCGACGCCGCGTTGCAGCACCCGCTCACCCGACTGGTCGGTGCCACCGTCGAGGTGACGGTCACCCCGACCGAGAGTCCGCGCGCTGTGGGCGGCGGGCGGCTGGTCTTTCCCGCCGACCTCGTCGACGCCGGTGCCGGCGGAACGGGCGGCCGGGTCGTCGTCTTCGGTTCCGCGCACGAGTTCGCCGGACTCACCGCCGGCCGGCCGGCGCGATTCCGGGCCCGCGTCGCCAGTCCGCGGCGGCGGGATCTCACCGTGTCCGCGCTGACCGCGACGAGTCGACCGGAGTTCGGCCAGGCATCGGCGGTCCAGCGCGCGGCGGCCGTCGTCCGGGACCGGCTGGCCTCCGCCGCCCGGGAGGTACTGCCCACCGAGCAGTCCGCACTGTTGCCTGGCCTCGTCCTCGGCGATACCAGCGCCATCCCCGCCGCCGTCGTGGCTCAGTTCCGAACAGCCGGTCTCACCCATCTCACGGCGGTGTCCGGAGCCAACGTCACCATCGTGTGCGGTGCGGTGCTGCTCAGCGCGGCACTGATCGGACCGCGGGCGGCAGCGGCGCTGGCGGCGGTGGCGCTGCTGGCCTTCGTGGTCGTGGTGCAGCCCAGCGCCAGCGTGCTGCGGGCCGCCGTGATGGGCTCCGTCGCGCTCGTCGCGGTGTTCTCGGCGCGGCGGCGCCACGCCATCCCGGCGCTGTCGGCGACGGTGATCGTCCTGATGCTGACCGCACCGCAGCTGTCGGTGGACATCGGGTTCGCGCTCTCAGTGTCGGCCACCGCAGCCCTGGCGCTGCTCGCGCCGGTCTGGTCGGCTCGGTTGGTGGACCGGGGCTGGCCCAAGCCGATCGCCGATGCGGTCGCCCTCGCGACCGCCGCGCAACTGGTGACAGCGCCGCTGATCGCGGCAATCTCCGGGAAGTTCAGCCTGGTCGCGGTACTCGCCAATATCTGCGTCGCACCGGTGATCCCGCCGATCACGCTCCTGGGCACCGCCGCGGCGGTGCTGTGCCCGGTCTGGCCGGCCGCGGCTGGGCTGTTGCTGCGGTTCACCGGGCCCGAACTGTGGTGGCTGCTGACGGTGGCCCGCACAGCCGGCTCGATACCCGGTGCCGCGGTTCCCGTTCCCGCCGGTTGGGCCGGGCTGCTGGTCGTCGGCGCGTCGGTGGCGGTGTCTGTTCTGCTGTGGCGGCACCGGTGGTTCCGCTGGGTGGCCGGCGGGGCCGGGCTGTGCGCGGTGGCGTGGTCGCTGTCGGGTCTCGTCGGGGCGACGTGACACCATCGACGAGTGAGCACGACACGGCCCGGGCTGCACCTGGTTCTCGGCGAGGAAGACCTGCTCGTCGAACGCGCGGTGACGGAGGTCCTGCGGGGTGTCCGCGCCGCCGCGGGAACCGACGACGTTCCGGTGAACCGGCTGCGCGCGGGGGAGGTGTCCAGCCACGAACTGGCCGAACTGCTCAGCCCGTCACTGTTCGCCGACGAGCGGGTGGTCATCCTGGAAGCCGCCGGAGAGGCGGGCAAGGATGCCGCAGCCCTGGTCGCCACGTCCGCCGAGGATCTCCCGGCCGGGATGGTCCTCGTCGTGGTGCATTCCGGCGGCGGCAGGGCGAAGGCGCTGGCCACCCGGCTCAAGGACTTGGGCGCCCGGATCCACCCGTGCGCCAAGATCGCGAAGGCCGCCGACCGTGCGGACTTCGTTCGCCGGGAGTTTCGCCGGTACAAAATCACCGTCGACGACGACACCGTCGCCCTCCTGCTCGACGCGGTCGGTTCGGATATCCGTGAACTGGCCGCCGCATGCTCGCAACTTGTGGCCGACACCGGCGGAACCGTGGACGCCGCGGCGGTCCGGCGGTATCACAGCGGCAAGGCCGAGGTCACCGGCTTCGACGTCGCCGACAAGGCGGTACAGGGTGATGTCTCCGGATCGACGGAAGCTCTGCGCTGGGCGATGGCCCGGGGTGTGCCGCACGTGCTGCTGGCCGATGCGCTCGCCGAGGCGGTGCACACCATCGCACGGGTGGAGCCACTCTCCGGAGATCCCTATCGGCTCGCCGGTGAGCTGGGGATGCCGCCGTGGCGGGTGCAGAAAGCGCAGAAGCAGTCGCGTCGCTGGTCCAAGGACAAGGTGGGAACGGCCATGCGGCTTGTGGCGACGCTGAACGCCGACGTCAAGGGAGCGGCGGCGGACGCCGATTACGTACTGGAGCGCGCCGTGCGCTCAGTGGCGCAGCTCGCGGCCGGACGCTGACAGAAAAGCCGATTCGGCGACTGCAGTGCCGACTCGGCGACTCAGAGCTTGTTCAGCGACTGGGCCAGCGCCGACTTCTTGTTGGCGGCCTGGTTCTTGTGGATCACGCCCTTGCTGGCGGCCTTGTCCAATTTTCGGCTGGTGGAGACCAGCAGCTCGGCGGCCTTGTCCTTGTCGCCGTCGGCCGCGGCGGCCCGGAAGGCGCGGATGGCCGTGTGCAGGGACGACTTGACCGACTTGTTGCGCATCCGGCGCCGCTCGTTGGTGAGGATGCGCTTCTTCTGCGACTTGATGTTGGCCACGCGTCAGTTCCTTCTCACATGTTAAAAGCTGGTTTTCGGCCGGGGCAGCTGCCCTCGCGGCACCCTGCGAGGGTACCAGTACGGCGGCCGCACCCCAAAGTGGAGCGTCTATACCCTGCGTAAACGCCCTTCCTGAGGCAGCATGTCTCCCGTGACTTCCATCAGCACGCGTAGTAGCAGCCGGACGCCGGCGGGCAAGTCGTCCCGCGCATCCGCGCAGGCCACGGCCCGGCTCGACGACGACCCCGGGATTTTCGGGGGGTATCGCGAGTTGGGTCCCTACGCCGCCGCGTATGACGAGATGTTCGACCGCCAGACCAAGGTCCGGGCGCCCTATCGGGGCATCTACGCAGAGTTGGCTCCGACCGGTGCCGAGGAACTGGCCGCCCGCGCCGATGCGCTGGGCCGTGCCTTCGTGGACCAGGGCATCACCTTCGCGCTGTCCGGTCAGGAGGAACGGCCCTTCCCGCTGGACGTGGTGCCCCGGGTCATCTCCGCCGCGGAGTGGGCCAAGTTGGAGAGCGGTCTGACCCAACGGGCGCTCGCGCTGGAGCGTTTTCTCGATGACATCTACGGGGATCAGGAGATCCTGCGTGACGGGGTGCTGCCCCGGCGCCTGGTCACGTCCTGCGAGCATTTCCATCGCGAGGCCGCCGGGATCACCCCTCCCAACGGGGTGCGCATCCACGTCGCCGGTATCGACATCGTCCGCGACGCCCAGGGCACGTTCCGGGTGCTGGAGGACAACCTGCGCTCGCCGTCCGGGGTCTCCTACGTGATGGAGAACCGGCGAGTGATGACTCGGGTCTTCCCCGACCTGTTCGCCACCCACCGGGTCCGGCCGGTGGACGACTACCCCTCCCACCTGCTGCGGGCGCTTCGCAGCGCGGCGGCCACCAACGAATCCGACCCCACCGTCGTGGTCCTCACTCCGGGACCGTTCAACTCCGCCTACTTCGAGCACTCGCTGCTGGCCCGTCAGATGGGCGTGGAACTGGTCGAGGGACCCGACCTGTTCTGCCGCGACAACATCGTCTACATGCGCACCACCGAGGGTGAGCGGCAGGTCGACGTGATCTACCGGCGCATCGACGATGAGTTCCTCGACCCGATGCATTTCCGTCCGGACTCGGTGCTCGGAGTCGCCGGCATCCTCAACGCCGCCCGGGCCGGCAACGTGGTGATCTCCAGTGCCGTCGGCAACGGGGTGGGCGACGACAAACTCGTCTACACCTACGTGCCGACCATCATCGAGTACTACCTGGGAGAGAAGCCGCTGCTGGCGAACGTCGACACCCTGCGCTGCTGGCTGGACGAGGAGCGCGAAGAGGTGCTCGACCGGATCGAGGAACTGGTGATCAAGCCGGTCGAGGGTTCCGGCGGGTACGGCATCGTGTTCGGGCCGAAAGCCTCGGAGAAGGAACTCGCGGGCGTGCGCAAGAAGATCCTGGCCGACCCGCGCGGCTGGATCGCCCAACCGGTGGTCCAGTTGTCGACGGTGCCGACCAAGGTCGGCGACAGCCTGGTGCCCCGGCACGTCGATCTTCGCCCGTTCGTGGTCAACGACGGCGAGAAGGTCTGGGTGCTGCCGGGCGGTCTGACCCGGGTGGCGCTGCGGGAGGGGTCGCTGGTGGTCAACTCCAGCCAGGGCGGCGGATCCAAGGACACCTGGGTGCTGGCGTCGCGATCCTCGGCGTCGGCTCGCGAACTCGGCGCCGCCCAAGTGGTGCGCAACCTCCCGCGGCCGGGCGCCGCCGGTGCCGGTGGCGTGGACATGCACCCGCTGCAACAGCAATCCATGGCCGGCCACCAGCAACAACAGCAACAGCAGCAGCAACAACAGGGCGGAGACCGCTGATGCTGGCACGCAATGCCGAAGCGCTGTACTGGATCGGTCGCTACGTAGAACGCGCCGACGACACCGCCCGCATCCTTGACGTGACCGTTCACCAACTGCTCGAGGACTCCACCGTCGATCCCGATCAGGCCTCCCGAACCCTGTTGCACGTCTTGGGTATCGACCCGCCGCACGCCCGGCTGGACATGTGGTCGTTGACCGATGTCGTGGCGTTCGGCCGCGGGCTGAAGTCCGGGTGCTCCATCGTCGATGCGATCAGTGCCGCGCGGGAGAACGCCCGGTCGGCGCGTGAGGTGATCTCCAGTGACATGTGGGAGTGCCTCAACACCACCTACAACGCTCTCGGTGAACGCGAGCGCGCGGCGCGGCGGCTGGGGCCGCACGAGTTCTTCAGCTTCGTCGAAGGCCGTGCCGCCATGTTCGCCGGGCTCTCGGACTCGACGCTGTCGCGTGACGACGGCTACCGGTTCCTAGTCCTCGGCCGAGCCATCGAACGGGTGGACATGACGGTGCGATTGCTGCTGTCCCGGGTCGGCGACAGCGCGTCCTCCCCAGCCTGGGTGAGCGTGCTGCGGGCCGCCGGCGCCCACGACACCTACCTGCGCATCCACCGCGGGGTGATGGACGCCAACCGGGTGGTCGAGTTCCTGCTGCTCGACCGGCTCTTCCCGCGCTCGGCGTTCTACTCGCTCAAGCTCGCCGAGCAGGCCCTCGACGAACTGATGAAGATTCCCGCCGACCGCGCCGGAGCGGGGGCGGAGGCCCGGCGACTGCTCGGCCGGGCGCGCAGCGAACTGGAGTTCGTACGCCCCGGGGCGGTCCTCGAGTCGCTGGAGGAGCGACTCGCGGGCCTCCAGAACATCTGCCGGGAGGTGGGAGAGGGGCTCCGCGCGCAGTACTTCCGGCCCAATCTGTGGGTGGAGTGGTCCGATGCCGGACAGGTCGGTGCAGTGACGGTCGGAGAGGTCGACAACTGATGTGGCGGATGCGGGTGGTTCACGCGACCGGATATGCCTACAAGGGGCCGGTGACGGCGTCCTACAACGAAGCGAGGCTGACCCCGAGGTCGGACTCGCGCCAGAACGTCATCATCAACCGGGTCGAGACGGTGCCGGCGACGCGGTCCTACCGTTACGTCGACTACTGGGGCACCGCGGTGACGGCGTTCGACCTGCACGCACCGCACACCGAATTGGAGGTCACCTCGTCCTCGGTGGTGGAGACGGAAAAGCCGGAACCGCCCACCACCAGAATCGGCTGGGCCGATCTCCGTTCCGCGGCGGTCGCCGACCGGTTCGACGAGGTGCTCGCCCCGACGCCGTACACCCCGCCGAGCAAGCGCCTCGACAGGGTGGCCCGCCACCTGGCCAAGGGTTGTGATCCGCAGGACGCGGTGATCGCCGCGGTGGAGTGGGTGCGCAACGAACTGCGCTATGTTCCCGGCACCACCGAAGTGCACTCCTCAGGTCTGGACGCACTGCGGGAAGGTGAGGGCGTCTGCCAGGACTTCGCACACCTGTCGTTGATCCTGCTGCGGTCCATGGGAATTCCGGCTCGGTACGTGTCGGGTTATCTGCACCCGAAGTCCGAGGCGGAGATCGGCGAGGCGGTCGAGGGGGAGAGCCATGCCTGGGTGCAGGTCTGGACGGGCAGTTGGTGGGATATCGACCCGACCAACAGAAGCGATCAGACCAACAGAAGCGACCCCGCCCAGGAGACGCACATCAACGAGCAGTACATCAGCGTGGGCAGGGGACGTTCCTACGCCGATGTCAGCCCGCTCAAAGGCATCTACCTGGGCCGCGGATCGAGTGATCTGGATGTCGTGGTCGAGATGACGCGACTGGCCTGAGACCGCGGCAGGCTCGGGTCACGGCGTTCCGACCGACACCCGGAGCAGATCGTCGCCGAGTTCCACCCGGCCGCCGAACTCCGTGGCGGCCAGCGCCCGCCACTGGTCCTCCTGTCCTGGCGCCAGGGGCGGGACGTAGTGGGTGAGCACCAGCGTCGACACCCCGGCGCGGGCCGCGGTGGCCGCCGCCTGCTCGACCGACGAGTGGTAGTCGAGAATGTCCCGGATCCGCTGGGCCGGCATCAGCTCGACCAGATCCTTGCGGATCGCGGTGTGCACCAGGGCATCTGCGCCGAGCGCGAGTTCGTCGAGCGTCGCACACGGCACGCTGTCACCGGCCAGCACCACCGACGAGCCGCCGTACTCGATCCGGAAGGCGATGGTCGGCTCCACCGGGCGGTGATCGGTCGGGGCGACGGTGATGCGGACCCCGCCGGAGTTCCAGACCTCACCCTCGGTGAACTCCTGCACGATCACCTCGGGCGGTTCGGTGATGTCCGCATGATGGCCGATCCGGTAGGAGATGTCGGGGGCCAGCGCCGCCAACGTGGCCTCCACGACCGCCTTGGTGCCGGGCGGGCCGATGACCGTCAGTGGGTTCGGACCCAGGGTGCCCACCCAGCGGCTGGTGATCACATCGGAGAGGTCGGTGATGTGGTCGCTGTGCAGGTGAGTCAGCAGCAGCGCGGTCAGGCCGGCGGCCTGGGCGCCCGCGGCCGCCGCGCGCATCAGCGCCCCGCGTCCGCAATCCACCAGGAACGTCTGAGCCACTCCCGGTGCGCCGGGAGTGCTGACCAGCGTTGCCGGTCCGGCCCGGTGGGGGTCGACGAGGGGGCTGCCGGTGCCGAGCAGGGTGACGTCAATCATGGGGTCATTACTACCCCGATATCCCCGACCTCACCCACCTGTACGGGAATCACCGGGAGAAGCCTTCCGGCCGGCGGGGATGAGGCCTACCCTCATGTGATACCGGTCACATGGTGTCGGCAAAGGGGTGACCATGCGGATATCGGACATTATGCGCAGCAAGGGAACGGCGGTGGCCACGGTCACCGCGACCACCACGGTCACCGGCCTGCTGGCCGAACTGGCGGTGCACAACATCGGCGCGATGGTCGTGGTCGGCGCGGACGGGATGCCGGTCGGCATCGTCTCTGAACGCGACGTCGTCCGATGGCTGCACCAGCAGGGGGCCGACGTGCTGCGCCGACCGGTGGCCGAGATCATGAGCGATGTCGCGGTGACCTGTGCTCCCGACGACCCGGTCGACGACCTGGCGGCTCTGATGACCGATTACCGGGTCCGGCACGTCCCGGTCCTGGACGGCGGTCGCCTGGCCGGGATCGTGAGCATCGGCGACGTCGTCAAGCGCCGAATGGAGGAACTCGCCGCAGAACGGCAGCACTTGCGGGCCTACATCACCCAGGGTGGTTGACCGGCCTGACGGGATCGGCGGGAGATCAACTGCGGGAGATCAACTCCAGTAGTAGTCGACCCGAAGGCGGGTGGCTACCATCTCGAATGTATCCCGGTTCATGATCGCGCCTTCGCGGCGGATGCCTTCCTCGGGGACGTCGAGCACTCGATCCAGTCGCACCCAGCTGGGCCGGCCCTCACCGTCCCAGGCGCCGGTGCCGATCGGGACCCAGGCCGGGTCACCGGCATGGTGTGTTTGGCTGGACAGCATCAGGCCGAGCAACGACTGCCGGTCCCGCCCGACCACCAGAACCGGGCGGTCCTTGCCGCGGGTGGGGTCATCCTCGTACACGACCCAGGTCCAGACGATCTCGCCGGGATCGGCCCGACCGTCGAGGTCGGGGGAGTAGACCACCCGGCGGGCCCGGTGGGAGGTGGGGAAGCTGTCCCGGGTGACCGGACGCCCCGCGGTGATCGCCTTGTGCGGCTCCGGCGGCAGGGCGGTGGCGACCAGCAGTTCCAGGCCGATCCGGAGGCCCTGCTGCAGGGTGCGCTGCACCGCATCCGGGTTCTGCAACTGCCGAAAGAACTTGGGCGCCTCGTTGAACACGAGATGCTCGGTGTCTCTCAGGATCTGTTGGAACGTCCTCCACTGCGACGCCATTCTCAACAGCATAGGCGAGCAGGCGACGTCGATTGTGTGCCGACGACGCCGCCTGGATACCCTGAACACATCCCCAGCGGGTCCACCAGCACGGTTCACCAGGAGATTCCCATCAGCAGTTTCGCCGACAAAACCTTCACCGCGCCGGCGCAGATCCGAAACTTCTGCATCATCGCTCACATCGATCACGGCAAGTCCACCCTTGCCGACCGGATGCTGCAGTTGACCGGGGTCGTCGACGAGCGCTCGATGCGCGCCCAGTACCTCGACCGGATGGACATCGAGCGCGAGCGCGGCATCACCATCAAGGCGCAGAACGTGCGGCTGCCGTGGAAGGTCGCCCAGGGGGAGAACGCCGGCGGGGAATTCGTCCTTCACCTCATCGACACCCCCGGTCACGTCGACTTCACCTATGAGGTGTCGCGTGCACTGGAGGCCTGCGAGGGTGCGGTGCTACTGGTCGACGCCGCCCAGGGCATCGAGGCGCAGACGCTGGCCAACCTCTACCTCGCCCTGGACCGCGACCTCACGATCATCCCGGTGCTCAACAAGATCGACCTGCCCGCCGCCGACCCGGAGCGCTACGCCGGTGAGCTCGCGCACATCATCGGTTGTCAACCCGACGACGTGTTGCGGGTGTCCGGCAAGACCGGCGAGGGCGTCGCCGCCCTGCTCGACGAGGTGGTGCGTCAGGTGCCCCCGCCGACGGGCGACGCCGACGCCCCGGCCCGGGCGATGATCTTCGACTCCGTCTACGACATCTACCGCGGCGTGGTCACCTATGTGCGTGTGGTCGACGGCAAGATCACCCCCCGCGAGAAGATCAAGATGATGTCCACCGGTGCGACCCACGAACTGCTCGAGGTCGGTATCGTCTCGCCGGAGCCCAAAGCGTCCGAGGGTCTCGGGGTCGGCGAGGTGGGCTACCTCATCACCGGGGTGAAGGACGTCCGCCAGTCGAAGGTCGGTGACACCGTCACCAGTGCGCGCAACGGTGCCACCGAGGCGCTGACCGGCTACCGCGAACCCAAACCGATGGTGTACTCGGGCCTGTATCCCGTGGACGGGTCGGACTACCCGAATCTGCGCGAAGCGCTGGACAAGCTGCAACTCAACGACGCCGCGCTGACCTACGAGCCGGAGACATCGGTGGCGCTCGGGTTCGGATTCCGTTGCGGCTTCCTGGGATTGCTGCACATGGAGATCACCCGGGAACGGCTGGAACGGGAATTCGACCTCGACCTGATCTCCACCGCGCCCAACGTGGTCTACCGGGTGATCCAGGAGGACGGTACGGAGAAGATCGTCACCAATCCCTCGGATTGGCCGCCCGGCAAGATGCGGGAGATCTACGAGCCGGTGGTCAAGTGCACGGTCATCGCGCCGAGCGAGTTCATCGGCACCATCATGGAGCTGTGCCAGTCCCGCCGCGGGGAACTCGGCGGCATGGACTACCTGTCGCCGGAGCGGGTCGAACTGCGCTACACCATGCCGCTCGGCGAGATCATCTTCGACTTCTTCGACTCGCTGAAATCACGCACCCGCGGTTACGCCAGCCTGGATTACGAGGAGGCCGGCGAACAGGAGGCCGCACTGGTGAAGGTCGACATCCTGCTGCAGGGCGAGGCCGTCGACGCGTTCAGTGCGATCGTGCACAAGGATTCGGCCCAGGCCTACGGCAACAAGATGACCGTCAAGCTCAAGGAGCTCATCCCGCGCCAGCAGTTCGAGGTGCCGGTACAGGCGGCGATCGGCTCGAAAATCATTGCCCGCGAGAACATTCGGGCCATCCGTAAGGACGTGCTGGCCAAGTGCTACGGCGGTGACATCACCCGCAAGCGCAAGCTGCTGGAGAAGCAGAAGGAAGGCAAGAAGCGGATGAAGACCATCGGCCGGGTCGACGTCCCGCAGGAGGCCTTCGTCGCCGCACTGTCCACTGACGCGGCCGGCGACAAGCCGGGCGAGAAGAAGGGCAAGTAGCCGGGACCCTAGATCGGGGCGTTGGCGGGCTGGAACATCCCGGTGCCGTCGGCCTGCTCCTCGGCCCTGATGACGTGCACCACGGCGTTGATCAGGGCCAGGTGGGTGAAGGCCTGGGGAAAGTTGCCCAGATGCCGGCCGGTGGACGGTTCGATCTCCTCGGCGTAGAGGTGCAGGGGGCTGGCGAAGGACAGCAGCCGCTCACACAGATGCCGGGCCCGGCTGACCTCGCCTATTTCGACCAGCGCCGACACCAGCCAGAACGAGCAGATGGT
The DNA here is from genome assembly GCA_029780675.1 of Actinomycetes bacterium. Classification (GTDB taxonomy): domain Bacteria; phylum Actinomycetota; class Actinomycetes; order Mycobacteriales; family Mycobacteriaceae; genus Mycobacterium. Next base: position 8,777 of record JAKOYE010000045.1, on the reverse strand, counting down.
GAAGGTGCCCTCCTCGCCGGAGAGTCCGTCGTCGGTCTCCTCGACCCGGTAGCGCAGCACCAGGCCGTCCTCGGTGAGCTCATCGGCGATGGCCAGCACGGTGGCTCGAACCCGGGGGTCGTCGGGGGGCAGGAACCGCACCAACGGCACCAGGAGTAGTGAGGCATCCAGTGCCGGGTCGCCGTAGCGCTGGGTGAACACCCCGCGGCCGTCCACCCCGTGGGCCAGGATGTCGGCCTTGATCTCGTCGGCGATGGCGCGCCACTGCTCGGCGTAGTTTCGGGAGCCCTGCAGTTCGGCGAGCTTGGCGCCGCGGTCCAGGGCCACCCAGCACATCACCTTCGACGAGGTGAAGTGCTGGGGCTCGCCGCGTACCTCCCAGATGCCGCGGTCAGGTTCGCGCCAGTGCTTGATGGCCTCCTCGACCTGCTCCTTGAGAACCGGCCAGAGCTGATCGGAGATGTTCTCCCGCGATTTGCAGTGCAGGTACACCGAATCCAGCATGGTGCCCCAGATGTCGTGCTGACGCTGGTTGTAGGCGCCGTTGCCGATGCGCACCGGCCGGGCCCCGTCGTAGCCGGAGAGGTGATCGAGTTCGCCCTCGACCAGCTCGCGTTCGCCGCCGACGGCGTACATCACCTGGAGTGGCTTGCGTTCACCGTTGTTCGCTCCGGACACGTCGGCGATGAAGGAGAAGAAGTCGTCGGCCTCACGGTCCAGGCCCAGGGTGTAGAGCCCCCACAGTGCGAAGGTGGAGTCCCGGACCCAGGCGTAGCGGTAGTCCCAGTTGCGTTCTCCGCCCGGGGTTTCCGGAAGCGAGGTGGTGCTGGCGGCCAGCAGTGCCCCGGTGGGGGAGTAGGTCAGACCCTTCAACGTCAGCGCACTGCGTTGCAGGTAGGCCCGCCACGGGTGGTCGGGGAAGTGCCCGACGCTGATCCACTGCCGCCACGCCTCGCTGGTCTGCCACATCTTCTCGGCGGCTTCCTCGTAGGTCTGCGGCGACGGGTGCTTGGACCAGGACAGCGCGACGAACACGTTGTCGCCCTCCTTGAGTCGGGTGCGGGCGCGCGCCTCCCGGCCCTCCAACCCGATCCGCAGGTTGGTGGTCAACCGCAGGGTCGGGTTCGCATCCGGGTTGGTGCGGGCCCGGGCGATCGCCTCGCCATAGGCGTTGGCCGAGTACTCCCAGGCCGCGTTGATCCGGCCGTAGTCGAAGGACGGTTCACAGTTCATCACCAGTTCCACGGTGCCGCTGACACAGCGCACCGTGCGCAGCAGGATGTGCTCGGCGTCCCAGTCCATCGGGGTGCGCCGGTGGGTGCGTGAGCGCGCCTCCAGGTCGTGCCAAGGACCCATCACCAGGGTGTCGCGCACGATGACCCAACCGGTGGGCGTCTGCCAGGTGGTCTCCATGATCAGGCTGCCCGGCAGATAGCGACGCGCGGCCGGTACCGTCACCCCGTAGGGCCCCAGCCGGAAATGCCCGGCGCCGCGGTCCAGGATCGCCCCGAACACGCTGGGGGAGTCCGGCCGTGGCACACACATCCACTCCACCGACCCGGCGGCCGAGATCAGGCAGGTGTTCTCGCAGTCGGACAGGAACGCGTAGTCGGCGATCGGCGGGAACTGGCTGCGATGCGAACCCGCCGGGGAGAAGGGGACCGGCTCGGGGGCCTCGTCAGGCTGGCCGTCCCAGTCACCGATCTCTCGTTCCACGTGCGCAACCATGCCGCCATCATGGCGGCCCGAACCCCGCCCGTCCACGTATCCGGTCAGAAGGCGGGCCCGCCACGGCAGGCCATCGGAGTCCGCCCCGACAGGCAGGGCATAGGGTGAGGCGGTGTCCGGGTTTCTCGACTGGTGGGATGGCGCCGAGTTGTGGCTGTCCGGCCTCGGCTTCGTCCCGCAGACCATGATCGTGATGCCGGTGGTTCTGGTGCTGGCCTACGGCATTGCCGTCACGCTGAACGCGCTCCTGGGCTTCGGCCTGGACGGGGTTCGCCGGTTGCGTCGGGCACGGCCCGGACGGGAGCAGAGCCGATGAGCGGGATGCCACGCTCCCGGGTGACCCTCGCGCTGGTCGCCCTATTGGCGCTGGTCGTCCTGGTGTGGCTGTTCAACCGCTGAAACACTCCCGCCGGTAGCGCTCCGGCAACCCCCCGTCCCCGAGGAGATTCCATGCCCCAGTCCGCTCACCGCGCGACCACCAGCCGAGCGATCCGCTGGGGTGCGGTGCTCGTCGCGATGGTGGCCGTCGCCGGCTGCACCCAGCAGACCTCCGGTGAACAGGCCGGCGCCGAGGAACTCTCGATCGTGGCGGTGAAGCCGATCGACGAGAAGGGAACCGAGATCACCGTGGCGGCGGGTGCCGCGCCGGTGTTGCCCGCCGGTGATGGGAAGGCCGTGTGCGCCCCGGTCTCGATCGCCATGGCCGGTCCGCTGACCGGGCCGGACGCCCCGTTCGGCGCCAACGTCCGCAACGGCGCCGAGCTCGCCGTCCGACAGCACAATGCCGCCAACCCGGGCTGTCAGGTGACCCTGACGACCTTCGACACCGAGGGCGACCCCCAGAAGGCGTCCGGGGTGGCGCCGCGGATCGTCGACGACCCGTCGATCGTCGGACTGGTCGGACCGACCTGGTCGGGGGAGACGAAGTCCACCGGGGCGGTGTTCGACCAGGCCGGTCTGGTCGCCATCACTCCCTCGGCGACCAATGTCGCGCTGTCCGAGCAGGGCTGGCGGACCTTCTTCCGGGGGCTGTCCAACGACGGCGTGCAGGGCCCGTCGCTGGCCGCGTACCTGACCAACACCAAGGGCGTGAAAAAGGCCTGTGTGGTCGACGACAGCACCGACGCGGGTATCGGGCAGGCGGCCGCCGTTCGCCAGACGCTGGGCCCGATCGCCGACTCGGCCTGCAACATCTCGGTGAAGAAGGGTGACAAGGACTTCTCCGCAGCCGTGACCCAGATCAAGGGCCAGTCCCCGGACGCCGTCGTCTACGCGTCCTACTACACCGAGGCCGCGCTGCTGGTGCAGCAGTTGCGCGACGCCGGTTACACCGGACTGTTCGCCGGTCCGGACGGCATCAAGGACCCGGAGTTCGTCAAGGCAGCCGGCTCGGCGGCCAAGGATGCGGTGCTGTCCTGCCCGTGCGGCCCGCCGACAGGCGCCTTCGTCGATGAGTACACGGCCGCCTTCGGTCAGCCGCCGGGCACCTACAGCGTCGAGGCCTACGATTCCGCCACGATCCTGCTGCGCGGCATCGACTCCGGAGCCGTCACCCGGCCGGCGCTGCTCGACTTCGTCGAGAAGTATGACGGGCAGGGGTTGGCCCGCACCTATCAGTGGACCGACAACGGGGAACTGCGTTCCAATCTGGTCTGGATCTATCGGGTGCAGTAATCCCGGGGCGGCGCCGGCGCGGTTCTGGTGTTAGTCTTCCCGGCGTGTGCGCGGTAATCGCAGAGAGCAACGGCGCGGCTGAGTTCGCCGCCGTGCCCCCGCGCGCCGCCGTCTGCTGTTGTCGCTGACACCTCCGCCCGCCCGCGGACGAGGTGCCGGTGATCGTCGCCGTCAGTTCCTCCCTTCTCGTCGTCCCTGGGCCGGGTCCACCCGCCGGCTTCCGAGTCCCCGAGAAAGGTCTGACATGACGCAATCCCCCCGACACCGCTGGCGTACCGCCGCCGCGCTCGCCGTCTCGGCCGCCGTGCTCACCGCCTGCGGCGGCGGGGCCAGCGACGTGGCCGGTGGCGGCGCATCCGATGCCGAGACGACGTTGAGCCTGGTGGCCTACGCGGTCCCCGAGCCGGGCTGGAGCAAGATCATTCCGGCCTTCGCCGCGACCGAGGCCGGCAAGGGTGTCGACGTCACGCCCTCCTACGGCGCCTCCGGCGACCAATCCCGCGCGGTGGCGGACGGGAAGCCGGCTGATCTGGTCAACTTCTCCGTCGAACCCGATATCACCCGCCTGGTCAAGGCGGGCAAGGTCGCGCAGGACTGGAACGCCGGGGTCACCAAGGGCATCCCGTTCGGCTCGGTGGTCAGCCTCGTCGTCCGCAAGGGCAATCCGAAGGGCATCAAGGACTGGGACGATCTCCTGCGGCCGGGTATCGAGGTGGTGACCCCCAGCCCGCTGAGTTCGGGGTCGGCCAAGTGGAACCTGCTCGCGCCCTACGCCGCCAAGAGCGACGGCGGCCGCGATCGGCAGGCCGGACTGGACTTCGTCAGCCGGCTGGTGGGCGAGCACGTCAAGACCCGGCCCGGCTCCGGCCGGGAGGCCACCGACGTGTTCCTGCAGGGCACCGGTGACGTTCTGATCAGCTACGAGAACGAAGCCATCAACATCCAACGGCAGGGCAAACCGGTCGAACACATCAACCCGCCGCAGACCTTCAAGATCGACAACCCGGTCGCGGTGGTGACGACCACCGCCCATCTGGACAAGGTCACTGCGTTGAAGAACTTCCTGTTCACCCCGGAGGGACAGAAGATCTGGGCGCAGGCCGGCTTCCGTCCGGTGGATCCCGCGGTGGCCGCGGAGTTCACCGCGGACTTCCCGGCCCCGGAGAAGCTGTGGACCATCGCCGATCTCGGCGGCTGGGAGACCGTGGACGCGTCGTTGTTCGACAAGGAGAACGGCGCGATCACCTCGATCTACAAGAGAGCCACCGGATGACGGTGGTGAGCGCACCGCATACCGCCACGGCGGGCGGCCCGGGCCGGTCCGGTTCGGCACCCGCATTGGCGGGCGCGGCGTCCATCTGGCTGAGCGTCATCGTCCTGCTGCCGCTGGCCGCGATCGTCTGGCAGTCCGCCGAGGGCGGGTGGGCGGCCTTCTGGGCCGCCGTCACCTCGCCGTCGGCGGTGGAGTCCTACCGGGTCACGCTGAGCATCTCCGTCGGTGTCACGGTGGTCAACGCGGTGTTCGGCCTGCTCGTCGCATGGGTCCTGACCCGGGACGGCTTCCCCGGCCGCCGACTGGTGGACACCGTGATCGACCTGCCGTTCGCGCTGCCGACCATCGTGGCCAGCCTGGTGATGCTGGCCCTGTACGGGCCGAGCAGCCCGGTCAACATTCACCTTCAGCACACCCGGTGGGGAGTCGGGGTCGCGCTGCTGTTCGTCACCCTGCCGTTCGTGGTGAGATCGGTTCAGCCGGTGCTGCTCGAACTCGATCGTGATGTGGAAGAGGCCGCGGCATCGCTGGGCGCCACCAACCCGGTGATCTTCACCAAGGTGATCCTGCCGGCGTTGTTGCCCGCCCTGCTGTCCGGCGCCGGACTGGCCTTCTCCCGCGCGATCGGCGAATTCGGGTCGGTGGTGCTCATCGGCGGCGCGGTGCCCGGCGAGACCGAGGTGTCCTCGCAGTGGATCCGCACCCTGATCGAGAACGACGACCGCACGGGTGCGGCGGCGGTGTCGATCGTGCTGCTGGCGCTGTCGTTTCTGGTGCTGCTGGTACTGCGCTACATCGGTTCCCGGGCCGCGAAGCGCGAGGAGTTGGCGTCGTGACACTGTCTCCGTGGACCCGCCACCTCCTGCGGGTTGTCGCGGTGGGCTATGTGGCCGTTCTGGTGGCCGTCCCGGTCGGTCTGATCCTCTGGCGCACGTTTGCCCCCGGGTTCGGGGCGTTCATCGACTCCATCACCACCCCGGCCGCCATCTCCGCGCTGCAACTGTCGCTGCTGGTCGTCGCGATCGTCGTCCCACTCAACGTCGTATTCGGTGTCCCCACCGCACTGTTGCTGGCGCGCAAGCGATTCCGGGGCAAGTCCGCGCTGCAGGCGGTGATCGACCTGCCGTTCGCGGTCTCCCCGGTCGTGGTGGGTGTCGCGCTGATCCTGCTGTGGGGAACCTCCGGCCTGCTGTCGGTGGTGGAGAACAACCTCGGCCTCAAGATCATCTTCGGGCTGCCCGGGATCGTGTTGGCCAGCATCTTCGTCACCGTCCCGTTCGTCATCCGCGAAGTCGAACCGGTGCTGCACGAACTCGGCACCGACCAGGAGGAGGCGGCGGCCACCCTCGGCTCGAACTGGTGGCAGACGTTCTGGCGGATCACCCTGCCGTCCATCCGGTGGGGGCTGACCTACGGCGTCGTTCTCACCATCGCCCGGACGCTGGGGGAGTACGGTGCCGTGCTGATGGTGTCCTCCAACATGCCGGGGGTGTCGCAGACCCTCACCCTGTTGGTTTCCGACCGCTACAACCGGGGCGCCGAGTACGGCACCTATGCGATTTCCACCCTTCTGATGATGGTCGCCGTGCTGGTTCTGGTCGCCCAGGTGGTTCTGGACGCCCGGCAGGCCAAGGCTGCGAGGTAAACCCGATATGACCGAACAGAATGCGATCGTCGTCACGGGCGCGAACAAGCACTACGGGGACTTCGCCGCACTCGACGGTGTCGATTTCACCGTGCCCTCGGGATCACTGACCGCACTCCTGGGACCCAGCGGATCGGGGAAGTCGACGCTGTTGCGGGCGATCGCCGGACTGGACCGGCCCGACACCGGAACGGTGGTCATCAACGGGCGTGACGTGACCAAGGTGCCGCCCCAGCGCCGCGGCATCGGTTTCGTGTTCCAGCACTACGCCGCCTTCAAGCACCTCACCGTCCGGGACAACGTCGCATTCGGGCTGAAGATCCGCAAGACGCCCAAGGCCGATATCGACGCCCGGGTCGACAACCTGCTCGAAGTCGTCGGCCTGGCCGGGTTCCAGACCCGCTATCCCAGCCAACTGTCCGGTGGTCAGCGCCAGCGCATGGCACTGGCCAGGGCGTTGGCGGTGGAACCGCAGGTGCTGTTGCTCGACGAACCGTTCGGCGCACTGGATGCGAAGGTGCGCGAGGACCTGCGCGCCTGGCTGCGCCGCCTGCACGACGAGGTGCACGTCACCACCGTCTTGGTCACCCACGACCAGGCCGAGGCCCTCGACGTCGCCGACCGCATCGCGGTGATCAACAAGGGCCGCATCGAACAGGTCGGCAGTCCCACCGAGGTCTATGACAGTCCGGCGAACGCGTTCGTGATGTCGTTCCTGGGAACGGTGTCCTCGCTGAACGGAATCATGGTGCGCCCGCACGACATCCGGGTCGGCCGCACCCCGGAGATGGCGATCGCCGCCGGCGACGGGACGGCCGAAAGCACCGGGGTCACCCGGGCCACCATCGACCGGGTGGTCTACCTCGGCTTCGAGGTGCGCGTGGAACTGACCAGCGCCACCACCGGAGCGCCGTTCATCGCGCAGATCACCCGGGGGGATGCTGAGGCGCTTGCGCTCAAGGACGGCGATACCGTCTACGTGCGGGCCACCCGTATCCCGCCCATCGCGGGTTCGCAGCAGGGCCCCTCAACGGAAGGCGCACCATGATCGAGCCGTCTCGTCGCGTCGTCGCGGCTGTCGGGGCCTTCGGGGTCCTCACCCTCGCCCTCGTCGGATGCAGTTCCACCACAGCCGGTGAACCGGAGCCGGGTTCCTCGTCGACGGTGACCAGCGGGCAGCCGGGTCAGGGCGGTCAGGGCGGCAAGGGGGGACAGGGCGGCAAGGGCGGTCTCTTCGGGCGTGACGGCGAGGACGGCGCCGACGGCGCCGACGGATCTTCAGGCTGACGACCCCCGTCGAGTGTGCGCGCAGATCGCCAGTTTCAGTGATCCCGCGATCTGGCTGCACATTCGGTGACGCGCTTCGGTGCTAGGCCGCCACTCTCGCGGCGGCGGCCCGGTGGAACCGGTCCAGAACCGTCTCGGCGACCAGGTGATGGGCGCCCAGAGGGCGGGCCATCTCGACGTTTTCGGCGGCGGCGATGTCGGCCACCCGATCGGTGATCCGTCCCGGGGCGATGAACCACGGTGCCAGCGCGATCCGCCGGGCCCCGGCCCGTCTCAGCTCCGCGATGCCATCGACCACCGACGGCTCTGTCGTCGCATACGCCACCCGGACGGCGGCCCAGTTCCCGCCCAGCGCACCGGCCAGGGTCTCGGTGGCGGCATTCGCCGCCGGGTGCGACGAGCCCACGGCCACCACCAGCACCGCGGTCTCGGGTTCGGGCCCGCCCAGTTCGGCCAGACGTTGAGCGAGCACCCGCACCAGGCGGGGATCCTCTCCGAGGGTGTCGGCCTGGACGATGTCACCGCGCCGGCCCGCAGCCGACTCCGCGACGACGGCGGGGATGTCGGTGCGGGCGTGATAGGCGCTGGCCAGCAGTAGCGGTGTGACGACGGTCGGACCGTCGAGTTCGGCCAGAACGTCGCGCAGGTTCGGTTCGCTGCGCTCGCAGAACGCCACCCGGACGTCGAGTTCGGGCCGCTGTTTGCGGACCTCGTCGGCGATACGCCGGACGGTGTCCGCGGACCGGGGGTCCGCGCTGCCGTGCGCGGTAAGGATCAGGCCCGGCGGGCGGGAGCGGAGCGACTCGGGGATTAAACCCTGCGGGCAGGAGCGAAGCGACTCGGGGATTGAACCCGGCGGGCAGGAGCGAAGCGACTCGGGGGGCGTCATCGCGCGTGCAGCCCGCACTCGGTCTTGTTCAGGCCTTGCCAGCGGCCACTGCGCGGGTCGGCACCCTCGGCCGGCTTGGCGGTGCACGGCGCACAGCCGATCGACGGGTAACCCTCCTCGACAAGGGGATTCACCAGGATTCCGTGCGCTTCGATATAGGCCTGCATGTCCTCGTCGGTCCAGGCGGCCAGCGGATTGACCTTGACCAGCCCGAACGCCTCGTCGTACTCGATCAGCCCGGCGTTGGCCCGGGTGGGGGCCTCGACCCGGCGAATCCCGGT
>JAKOYE010000034.1 GCA_029780675.1 Actinomycetes bacterium | reverse complement strand
CCCCGCGTCGGCTGGACCATCAAACCGGTCATGCCCGGAGCCAAGGTCGATCCCGAAGTCTCGGACGCCATGGCGGCCTTCGGCTTTAGGGTCGCCGGATTCGGGCATGCGGCGTCCCCCATCGAACCCCGCTGGCCCGTGCCGACCCCGGCCTTCCTGCCGCAGTTCTTCGCCGGCATGCGGGTCGAGGCGGGCCAGGTGGAGCATCCCGAACGCCTGAACCGCGCACTCGCGCGACGGTGGCCATGTCCGGCTGGGCGACGCCCAGGGTCGTCGAGGCCGCCTTGGCGGCAGGTCGCCGGGTGACCGCGGCCCTGGACGCCCTGCTCGCCGACTGGGACGTGATCGCCTTGCCGACGATGACGGTCCCGCCCCCGAAACTGGGCCTCCTGGACGGCCTGGGCGCCGTGCGATCGCTGCTGAAGTCCACGCCGATCGTGGGCAACACGGCGATCTTCAACGTCTCGGGCCACCCCGCGCTGTCGATCCCGATGGGCCTCACGAGCGACGGCCTGCCGCTCGGCGTCCAGCTTCTCGGACCCTACGGCGGCGAAGGACGCCTCCTCGCCCTCGCAGCCGAGTTGGAAGCGGCGCAGCCCTGGGACGCCGTCGCTCCGGCCTACCTGGGGCTGTCACCCGCGCGAGTTCTTCACGCCCGCCGCGCCCGGGGCGGAGGATGAGTACGGTCAGCAACAAGTCGTCCGCCAACCCCAGGATTCCGATGGAAGCCCCACCCCCGAGCACCCCTTGGCGCGTTGAACGCCAGTTCGAGCCGATCGAGCGCGTCTGGGTGCTGGACGCCGACGCGCTGCTCGTCGGCACCTATGACTTGGCCACGGGGGCGGTCCGCTGCTGCCGGGTCGGGGCGCACGCGGGTCTGGACGCCTTCCTCGCGGGGTGGTTCGCGGCCACGTTCCCGGGCGGTGGGAACCATCGTTCCGTCGGATCGGGTCTGCCCGCCGACCGGCAGATCTTGTCGACGCCACCCGACGAAGGGCCAGTGCTCCTGGCGCAGTTCCCGCCGCCCGAGGGGGAGCCCCTGCTTGAGCCCCACGCTGGTCCCGAGTGGCTCAACCCGTGGCGCGGACCGGTCGAGAAACAGATCGCCGTACTGCCCGCGGGGACCGTCCCAGCCGCGGCTCCGTACGCCGTCCCGACGAGGGCGTGGTCCGAGATCACCGTGGATCCGCTTGCCGGGCCCTGGGAGACCGTCGACCCGAGCCAGGTGCCCGCCCAGCGCCGCCGCACACGCGGGGCTCCCCAACCGGACGACACCGCCGCGGTCTTCATCAGCCGCATGTTCAAGTCAGGCACGGCGGCGCTTCCACGCAAAGAGCGCTGAAGGTACCGAAGAGCGCATCCGTGAGGCACCTCAGCGATCCCCTCGATCGGGGTGGCTTACCGAGCCGTCGAGTTCATCGATTGCTGTCTGCGCCAGCGCTGAACGTCGGAAGGCCGCCGCCGCGGCGGGCCGCCTTATGGCTGGCAACCCGGAAACCGTCACTCTCATGGTCGTTGGGCACCGGATAGGCGCGTCGAGGTGGCGTGAGAGTGCTCAAAACCGGGTTGCGAGGGAGGATGGCGTCCGTGATGCATCCGGGGCAGGTGGAGGTGAGCGTGGACGCCGTCGCTCGGGCGATCGAGGACCAGGTGCCCGAGTTGGCCGGGCTGCGGAT
>JAKOYE010000020.1 GCA_029780675.1 Actinomycetes bacterium | reverse complement strand
GTTCGCCGAGGACGCCGTCCGCCTCGGTGCCGCGCTGCAACCCGCGTTGGCCGCCCGCGGGGTCCCGGCCAGCGTGTATGTCGATAACGGATCGGCCTTCGTCGATTCCTGGCTGTTGCGGGCGTGCGCGAAACTCGGGATACGCCTGGTGCATTCCACCCCGCACCGACCTCAGGGCCGAGGGAAAATCGAACGATTTTTCCGCACCGTGCGCGAGCAGTTTCTCGTCGAACTCACCGACACCACCGCTGAGGAACTCGCCGCTACCGGGGTCGATCACCGGACCGCTCTGCTGGAACTGAACCGGCTGTTCACCGCGTGGGTCGAGACCGAGTACCACCGGCGCACCCACACCGAGACCGGCCAGTCCCCGTGGGAGCGCTGGGAGGCCGGCTGGAACAGGCTGGGGCGGACCGCGGCGATGCCGACCGCCGACGATCTGACCGAGGCGTTTTTGTGGTCGGAGTACCGCACCGTCACCAAAACCGCCACGGTATCGTTGCACGGCAACACCTTCGAAGTCGACACTGCCCTGATCGGGCGGCGGGTGGAGCTGGTGTTCAGCCCGTTTGACCTGGAAACCATCGACGTGCGCTACCGCGAGGCCAGCTACGGCCGGGCGGTGGCGCACATCATCACCCGCCACACCCACCCCAAAGCCCGACCCGAAACCCCCCAAGCACCCCCACCGGCGACCGGGATCGACTACTTGGCACTGACCGCCGCGACCCATCACGAACAGATCCGCGCCGATCACCGCATCGGCTACAACGCCCTATTCACCACCACCACAACCGAAGACAACGGCAACGACGGCAACGGCAACGGCAACGGCAACGGCAACGGTGAGGTTCCCGGACAGCTCAGCATCGATGACCTCAACGACCAGGATGGGGTATCGGCGTGAGTATTGAACGGCTGCAACAGTATTACGGCTTCGCTCGAATGCCATTCGGACGTGCTCTGGCCCCGGCGATGCTGCACCGCCACCCCGGCCACAGCGAAGCCGTGGCCCGGATCTCCTGGTGTGTCGATCAGCACGCCATCGGGGTCATCACCGGTGAAGTCGGTGCCGGCAAGACCGTGGCGATCCGCGCGGCGACCGCCGCCCTGGATCCGGCCCGCCACGTCATCATCTACCTACCCAACCCCTCGGTCGGGGTCCGCGGCATGCTCCACCACATCGTCAGCACCCTCGGGCGGGTGCCCAGCTTCTACACCGCCACCCTGGCCCCGCAAGCCGCTGAGACCCTGGCCGCCGAACACGCCGAACGCGGCCGCACCCCGGTCGTGGTCATCGACGAAGCCCACCTGCTCGACAACGCCCAAATGGAAGCCATCCGCATGCTCACCAACCACGACATGGACTCCGGATCCCCGTTCGCCGCGCTGCTCGTCGGACAACCCACCCTCCGGCACCGCCTACGACTGGGCGTCCTGGCCGCTCTCGATCAGCGCATCGCGATGCGCTACGCCATCGCCGGGATGGACCCACCCGACACCGCCGACTACATCGCCCACCACGTCAAGATCGCCGGCCGCACCGACACCCTGTTCTCCGACGACGCGATCACCGTCATCCACAACGCCGCCCGCGGCTACCCCCGAGCGGTCAACAACCTCGCCGTGCACGCCCTGACCGCCGCCTTCGCCGCGAAATCGGCGATCGTCGACGAGAAAGCCGCCCGCATCGCCGTCACCGAAACAGGCCACGACTGAATCACTGACCGTGCGACGTCACCACACCGACGACGCCGCCACCCTGCAGACGAAGGCCCTGCCCGCTACGCGGACAGGGCCTTCGCCACATCAACACCATCTGCATCCACAGCGACGCCATCAACTGCACCCACAGCGACGGTCAACAGCTGTCGGTGAAGGTGCCGTCGGGGTTGAGGGTGATGGCGAGTCGGTCGGCGAGGACGGCGAGTTGGTCGGGGCGTAGCTGCGCGGCCTGTTCGGCGAGGAATGTCTCGGCTTTGGCGAGGCGGTCGGGGTGGATGTCCTCGGGGAGGTCGGTGAGGAATTTCTCGATGACGTGGAGGTGTTCGGCGTCGAGGATGCCGGCGTGCCAGGCGGTGGCGGTGGCGGGCAGTTCCGGCGGTAGTACCTGGCCGGTCAGGGTGGTGCGCGGGTGCAGGCGGGCGGCGTGGCGCAGTCGGCGGGCGGCCAGGCGGGGGGTGATGCGTAGGACGTCGGCGATGACTTTGTGGCAGATGCCGCCGAGGGATTGTTCGTCGCGGTGGGCCAGTGATCCGGCGAGGGTGTGGGAGATGGCGATCTGGCGTCGGGTGGCGGTTTCGAGGTGGAGCATGACCTGGAAGTGTTCGGCCACGGTCAGGGTGTCGGTGTCCAGTGCGGCCAGGGCGGAATTTGTCAAGGTGTTTGAGTCCAGTGGGTGTTAGACAGCTGTCGTCTGGTCCTCCGGTTCTGGTGGTTTCGGCGGGTTGATGGCGGCCGTTTCGGGTAGGTCGATGATCTTGGGTGCGCTGTCACCGGTGAAGCGGCCGCGGTGGTGGGTTCGGGCCTCGGCGAGTACCTGTCGCCGTTGGTTGTCCTTCTCCTTGGCCAGGTCGTAGAACACGTCGGCAGGGGTATGCAAGCCGATCCCGCTGTGGCGGTGCTCGTGGTTGTACCAGGCGACGAACTCGTCCATGAAATCCCTGGTGTGATGGATGGAGTCGAAGCGCTCAGGGAACGTCGGGGCGTACTTGAGCGTCTTGAACCACGATTCGCTGAAGGGGTTGTCGTTGGAGACCTTGGGCCGCGAATGCGAGCGCGTGACACCCAGATCGGAGAGCAGGCCGGCGACGGTGTTGCTGGTCATCGAGGTGCCCCGGTCGGCGTGCACGACATGCGGGATGCCGTAGGTGCCGAAGATCTGTTCCATCATCTCTTTGGCCAGCACCCCGCATTCGCGGGCGTGCACGTGGACCCCGACGATGTAGCGGGAGTAGATGTCGATCATCACGTAGGCGTCGTAGTAGATGCCCTTGGCCGGTCCGGCCAGCTTGGTGATGTCCCAGGAGTACACCTGACGCGGGCCGGTGGCAACCAGCTCGGGGCAGACGGCCTTGCGGTGCCGGGCCAGCCGGCGACGCTCCTTGACCTGCTTGTTCGCACCCAGGATGCGGTACATCGTGGAGATCGAGCACAGGTAGGTGCCCTCATCGAGCAGCGTGGCCCACACCTGCATCGGGGCGGCGTCAACGAACCTCGCGCTGTTGAGCACCTCAACAACCCGGGCGCACTCGGCGGCGGTGAGCTTGTTGACCGGCACCACCGGCACCCGGGCCGGTGGCGTCGGTGTGGGGGCAGCCCGGCGCAGCGCGGTCGTGCGGTGCATACCGGTCAACAACGCCGCCTGCCGGGTGGCGATACCCTGTGCGCGCAAGGTGTTCCAGGCATCTATCAACGCCTGGTCGGCTTGGTCGGCGGCTCCGCGCTCTCGGAGAGACTCTCCAAGAGCGCGTGTGCTTTTCCCATGATCTCCAAGGCGGCTTCGGTGGTGGCCAGCCGCTTGGCCGTCCTGTCGAGCTCGCGTTTGAGGCGTGCGATCTCGGCCTGTTCGGCGGTGAGCTTTCCGGCCGTGGCCCCGGCCGGCTTGCCCTGCAGCACCCCGGCATCGCGTTGCTTGCGCCACTCGCAGATCAGCGAGGAATACAAGCCCTCACGCCGCAGATAGGCGCCACCCTCGTTGGTGGTGCAGGCCTGTTCGTAGGCGGCCAGGTGCGCCAGCTTCTCGGCCGGGCTGAACACCCGCCGCCGCTGCGGGCCACCAGAACGTGGACCAGTTGAACCCATCAGCACATTGTCCCCGGCCACCGCCAGGCTGGAAATCGTCATCGTTACGTTGATCCGTATCTCGCCCTGCAAGCGGGTTGCTATGAACCACTGGACTCAACTCACCCTGACACGCAGGGGGGTGTCCAGCGCGGTGTCCAAGGCTGTGAGAGCCTCGGTCGCAGCTGTCGAAAGCATGTTCGAATTCTATGTCGCGGCACCGACACGTGACGGCGACGCACCACGGCCTGGGGATCAACGCAGAACTGGGGACAGGACTGACTGGGCAATGAACCCCGCGAACGACGCATAGGTTTTCGGGCGGCCATTCATAGCCTTGGAATCTCCATGCATAGGGCGCGGATAATCAATGGACGCAACGTATTTGCGACACAAGTTGACTTCTCGGAACCGAACCCATCGCCGCACTCTCCCGACCTACGCTCCGGGCCGCACACACTCGACATCCACGAAGGCAGGGAACCTCAGCGCATGTCTGCTCGAACCACCGCTCGGAACAAGAAGGAGCTCAAGAAGACCACCCGTTTCGGTGGTGCGGCGTTCGCGATCGGCCTGTATCTGGCAGGACCACAGGTCGCACTGGCGGTCGCCGACACCCCTGACGACACCATGTCGGGTCCGGCGAAGGAGGCCGATGCCTCCGGTCCGAAACGCGCCACAGTCTCCGCCCCTGCCAGGGTTGCCCGGCCTGCGGCTGCGGATGACCGTGTCGGGGTCGTGCTCCGCGCCGCCGGGTCACCGGCCGGGAGCGACGTCGATGATCGCGCCGCGGCAGGGAGGGCCGACGCGCAGGTAGCCGAGCGGTCCGGTCGGGTGGCGCCGGCCCGGATTGCGGGAGGTGCGTCCGAGCAGAACGATCGGACCGGGCCCCGTCCGGCCGGCGCTGCGCGGCCGCACCCCGCGTCGGCGGCGAGTGCACGTCAGGTGGTGACGGGCCCGGCTGCCACCATCAATCCCGTTACCGCGCAGCTGAACTCGTCTGCCGTTGACGCGGGCTCCCCGGTGGTGCCGGTGGCCTCCGTGCAGAGTGCCAAGCCGACCGACTCTGCGGTGTCATTGCCCTCGGCTCTCCCATCGATTCCGCCCGTGCTGGAGCAGATCGACGCCCAGGTTCAATCGGCGGTGGTCGGGATCTTCCACGGAATCGTGAACATCGTGTCCACCCTGCCGGTCAACCCGATGACAAGCTGGCTCGAGGGTGGCCTGCTGATGCTGCGGAAATCGTTCTTCAACCAGACCGCCTCGGTCAGCGCCATCCAGACCGGCAACTCCGCTCAGTTGGTGACGGGAAAGATCGACCTTGTCGATCCGGAGGGTGACGGCTGGGCGATCGATGTGGTCGAAGCTCCGACGCACGGCACGGTCGTGCTGGGCGCCGCGTCGCAGGAAAACGGCATCGGCACGACGAAGTACACCTACACCCCCGGTGAGGGGTACACCGGTACCGACCACTTCATCATCAGGGTCACGCCCACCGACAGTGTCTTCAACGTGTTCCACCCGTTCGGACTGCTGAACACCCGCTACTACACCGTCGAGGTCGGTGACGCGGCGGAGGCGACCAAGACCTGCTTCGCCTGCCAGGGCTCCCCGGCGAAGGACACCCTGGACACCACCCTGTTCCTGGCGAACGTGGGCGCGACGGTCTCGGTGCAGAAGCAGGGCACGGTGTTCCCGCAGTACCAGACGACCGTCACCCTGTCGAACCACGCCGCGAACCAGTCTTTCGCCTGGATGGACATTCGCGGCCGGACCGGCACCGTGGGCGTGGACCAGATGCTCACCGAGGACTGGGCGGCGTTCGTGGACAAGGCGGGTCAGAACGCGGTGAAGCCGGTGCTGGCCTTCGTCTACTCCGATCAGGGGGTCGACAAGTCCGTCTTCGTCGACGTCGATGCGGTGAGCAAGAACGCCGACGGCACCTACACCTTCAGCGGACAGTTGATGGAGAACCTTCCCGCCCAGGGCGATCGAATCGACGCCTGGGACTACCTGGGCATCGGCTACAAGAACTCGTTCGAGAACTTCATCGCGTCATCGGGGCTGGCGAACTGCGCGTCCGGAGCGGTATGCGCCGCGGTGACCACCGTGGGAATCCTCGCGGCGACGACGCTGTCTCCCAGCGCCTACCGCGAGGTGGGCGGTCACGACTACGTGCTGCCCACGCCGAACGGCGCCTCAGCGAATCAGACGGTTCCGGGATCGATCGGTCCGGGTACGGTCGGACAAGGGGAGGGCACCGGAACCGGCGTGTACGGAAACACCGGCAACGGCACCACCGAGCTGACCTCCATCATCCCGTGGGGAACTGACGGCTCGTTCATCTTCGGCACCAACCTGGCCCAGTCGTCGACATCGAACAACGGCGTCGGTTTGTTCACCGCGAACGCCCCGGCGGGGTCCCAGCCCACCTGGGCGCAGTCGATGATCTACGGCAACGGCTGGGACGCCGCGGTGAACGTAATGGCGGCCTGGGACCAGCTGGTGGTCGACACGAACGGGCAGGTCATTCCCGCCACCTTCAGTGGCACCGTCACCAGCGGCAGCAATGTCGTCACTCTGTCACTGACCAACAACACCCTCAACCCCGCTCTGCTCGTCGGAGAGACCATCACCGGCCACGGCATCGCGGATGGCACCAAGATCTCGTCGTTCTACTCCGCGAGCGGGAACACCGCGACGTATCTGATCGACAACTGGTCCACCACCTCCACCGGCACCGTCACCATCACCACACCCAATGTCGGCACCTACCAGCCGGGCCTGCTCGTCGGCCTCAGCGACGGGTCGGTGCAGTACTGGAACGGCGGCGGCTGCAGCCAGACCGCCGCCGGGTGCGACACGTCGACAACCTCACAGGCCTACGGGCAGGGCTGGACCCAGTTACAGGCATCCAACGCCGCGGGCTGGGGATCCGATGTCGCGGTCAACAGCCTGATCACACTGCCCAACGGCGAGGTCGTCGTCGGGCTCAGTAACGGTCAGGTGTACTACTGGGACAGCTACGTCCTTGCCGACGGCACCATCGTCGCCGGGCCGAATGCCGGTAGCGGCTGCTCGGGTGCCAGCCCCGGTGACTGCTGGACGCAGCCCCAGGGCGCCACCGACTGGGGTTCGGCGGTGACGGCGATGATTCCGTCCGGCCAGGGCGGCGGTTTCATCGCTGGTCTCGCGAATGGGTCTGTCTACCAATGGATTCCGGGCGGCGAGATTCAGCAACTCGGCTCGTCCTTCAGTAGCGAGGTCACGGCTCTGCTTCCCTACGACGGGATCTCGTTCGTCGGGGCGATCGCCGGTGTCCCGGTGATCGCCGACAACGGGGTGATCTCCGCACCCTCATGGGCGCCGGACCCCAGCTGGCTGGCGCCCTACACCACCAGTTGCCAGTCCTCCTACAACTCGGGCACCGGAACCGGCTGCGGCGGCTACCTGCTCACGGTGCAGCAGGCCGTCGGCGATCTGTCCGACGGCCTCACCCTGTACGGCGGTGCCGGACTGGCGGCGGGCACCCGGATCATTCACCAGATCAGCGACGGGAACGGGATCTCCTGTCTCGATGGAGACACCTGCGACTCCGGCGGTGTCGGGGTGTACCTGGTGGACACCGCCCAGCTGGTTGCGCCCGGCTCACCGATGTTCGCGTCGGACGGGAGCGGGGTCATCGTCGGACTGGACGATGGTTCGGTCCAGCTATGGAACCCCTACGCCAATACTTTCACCCAACTACAGGACAGCGGGTGGGGTTCGTCGCTGAACGCCGTGCTGCCGTGGCGGGACGGATTCGTCGTCGGACTGGACGACGGCGCGGTGTTCTACTGGAGTCCGTCGAACAACCCCGACGGAAACAACCCAGACAACCCCTATGCCCTGACCTACCAGGGCTCGACGGTGTCGTCGCAGAGCGCCCAGGGCCAGGGCTGGTCGCAACTGCAGGGAACGGGCTGGGATAACGCCGTGACCTCGATGGTGCCCATCGGCGACGGCTTCGCACTCGGCCTGACCGCTCCGAACAAAAGCAACAACGGAGCGATCATGCTGTTCACCGGTTACGGTCCGCCCTCGACGACCACGGCGTTCGGTTACACCCAGTCCAGCGGCGGGCCGGTGGCCTCGACGGCGTCGAACAGCTTCACCCAGATCGCCGGCCAGAGCGACCTATCGGGAAACAGCTCCTACGGCTCGGTGCAGCAGATGATCCCGGTCACCGGGTACGTCACCGACTCATCGGGCAATCTGGTGCTGGGTCAGTCCGTGATCGCCGGACTGACCAACAACGGCATCTACGTCTGGACCGGATCGGCCCAGAACACGTCGACGACGAGCTGGGCGACGCTGCAGCAACCCGGGACGGGGGGGAAGCCGACCCTGACCGCCACCCAACTCCAGGCGGCCTGGGGCTACGGGAACGCGGCGAGTTCCGATACCGTCTGGGGTGCCACCGGGGGAGTCGGAGCGACCTACGTCGCGGCCAGCGGCTCGGCACCCGCCAGCGGCGATCCGGTGTTCGGGCTGTCGACGAACCAGGCCTGGTGCGGCAGCAGTTGCGGCAGCCACGGCGATTACTCGCCGCTGGTCCACACCAACCTGTACGGCACCGACGGAAGCATCCTTTCGTTCGGCAGCACCGTGGAGACCAACGTCGATCTGTCCTCGATCACCTACGGGTACGTGTTCTACCCGAACAGCGTCATCGACAAGTTCCTTCCGGGGAAGTACTCGGTGGGCATGCTGGTGGCGTTCCAGGGCGGTCCGACCGTGACACTCAACATGGACGGCAATGCCAGTGCAACGGTCACCGAGAACGTCACCGGCCCCTCGGAGTCATGGTACGAACCGACAGAGGTCGGGACGTTCGGTCTGACCGTCGGCCTCAACGCCGGCGTCACTGCGGGGATTGACCTGACCAACGCGCCGAGCGGTCCGGTTCAACTCGGCCAGGCGCTCTACACGCCGGGGATGCTCTACACCTGGAATGTCAACGGCTACACCAAGAATATGAGCCTCAGCTTCGACTACTACCCGATGGTGAGCCATCTGACGGAGTCGGAGGCGGCGAACTATCTCGGGGAGAACGCCACCCTCACCATCACCCCGGAGGTCACCCCGTACACGACGGCCTCCTACGGACTGTTCACGCCGCCCAAGACGCCGATCATCGGAGAGTGGACGGTATTCAGCGTGGGAGTGGGTTACCAGAACCCGGTCAGTTTCACACTGTCGGCCCCGGTGTCCAATCCGGCGGACCTGGCGATGTCGGTGACGTCGCAGGGATTCGTCACCGCGAACGCCGGTTTCCTCCCGGATGTGACGTCACTGCTCACCTGGAACGGCAAGTTCCAGGTCTACAGCGTCACCGACCAGATCCAAACCTAGTTCGCCGCAGGCCTTCTCAGGCTGTCAAGATCCCGGCTCATCCTCTCCGGAGCCGGGATCTTCGCAGTCGCCCTCAGTCGCCGGGAATGGGTTCCAGGACGGTCGGGTCCGACAGGAGGTTCAGAACTCTGTCGATGAGCGGTTCCTGGTGGTCGTCGCACACCACCGAGAGGATCTGAATCCTGAGGATCGCCGCGGGATCCGGCTCGTCCCGTTGGGATTGCCGCGGACGGATCGGAACGAAGACGATGCCCGGCGGGTTGAACGGTCGCAGCCGATCGAGGGCGAATGAGACACATGTGCCAGAGGCGACGTGTCCGATGAGCCCCGCTAGGGTGTCGGCACCGGCCACTTGGCGCGGGGTGAATCCGGCGGCCTGGCAAGCGGACATGACGAGCGGCATCAGTCCGCGGTGGCCGGATTCGGTGTACAGCGCGAAGTCGTCGTCGGCAAGTTCGGCCAAGTCGATGGTCGGTTGCCCGGCGAGTCGGTGGCTCTCCGGCAGGATGGCCACGATCCGCTCATGGGCGACGAAGGCCAGCGACAGGCCGGTGGTGTCCGGGAGCGGACCCGCCACCAGGGCGATGTCGACACGGCCGTCGCGGACACGTTCGACGAGCTCCATCGACGGGCAATCATGAAGCTGGAGGCGGATATTCGGCAGTTCCCGGTGGCAGCGTCGGATGAGTGCGGGGATGAAGGCGTAGGCGAACGAGCCGGGAATCCCCAGTTGCAGTTCGCCTTCGTCTCCGGACGCGATACGTTGCCCCCTCAGGACGGCTGCGTTCTGCGTCTCGCGGAGGTGTTGGATGTCGTGGGCGAAGGCCGCGCCGGCGGGAGTCAACTCGACGGTGCGTGAGGTGCGGTTGAGCAACGTGAACCCCACGCACCGTTCGAGCCGGTTGATGGCCTGACTCAACGACGGCTGGCTGATGTGCAGCCGTTCCGCCGCGCGTCCGAAATGCTTCTCCTCCACCAGGACGAGATACTGGTGCAGAATTCGCGGGCTGAGGTCGAGGGGATTCACTCGTCGATTATCCCCCCGACTCATCCCGTCATAGGGCGATCGGTCCGTTCAGGCTGTTCAAGTTGGTGCCCTTGGGATCCCCGAGGGTCACCATGCTTTGGAAGTACTCGATCACGCCCTTGTTCGAGACGCTCAAAGCCGCCCACTGCGGCCAGTCCCAGGTGTCGTTCATGAACGGCTTGGTCTGATCATGGCTGAGCACGGTCAGGTGGTTGACGTCATGGGCGGTGGCGATGCCCTCGATGGTCAGTCGGCCGTGCGCGCGGTCGTGCATCCACCCCGCGTAGTGCGGTTCCATTTTCAGGGTGTTGATGAACGCCGTCTCGTAGCCGGCGTTCGCCCGCAGGTAGTCGCCGTAGCCGGGATGACCGTACTGGTCGACCATCGCCATGACGTCGGCCGCCGACCCCAGCCTCGCCGTCCGCTGGATATCGGCGATGATCTGCGGGTTGTACTTGTCATCGGCGATCCAGCCCACCTTGGCGCCCTGCATGGCGTAGTACATGCCCACGCCCTGCAGGTCGTTGCCCCAGGCCTGGGTGTTGTTGGTCATTCGGTTGTCGAACGCCCACCTGCCGACGTCCTCGAGGGTGGACGGGGCGAGTCCGGCGAAGTGCCGCAGGTTGTTGTAGGCGACGAGAGCCTCCGACGTGATGGCCGTCCGTCCGCCCTGGAAGGCGTCGTGGCCGGTGTGCGAACTCCCATTGGAGCTACCGAGAGTCGCCAGGTCGATGTACTGGCCGGTGTCACCCGGTGTCGGAGTGTGACCCGAATGATCGGTGGGATCGGTGGGTCCGGGATCGGTGGGCTCGGGATCGGTGGGTGTCTGAGTCCCCCCGCCGGTCGTGCTGCCCGGGGTTGTGCCGTCGGTCGGCCGGTCGGTGATCGTGCCCATCCCCATCGCGTCGGTGAGCGTGGCTCCCGTCGGGTTCGACAGCATGACGTGGAAGTTCTCGGTGCCCTCGGTCAGTGAGTCGCTCTTCACGGCAACCGCGATGGTCTTCTGGGTCTCCCCGGGTGCAAACGTGAGGGTTCCCGATGACGCCGCGTAGTCGGCTCCCGCCGTCGCGGTGCCGTTCATGGTCGCGTACTGCACCGTCACCGTCTGGGAGGACGGGGCGGCGAGGGTGACGGTGAACGAGGAGAGTGACGTGCCACTGCCGCCGGTGTACTGGATCGGCGTCAGGTAGTCCATCTTGTTCTCGTTCACCGTGCGCCAGTCGTCGGCCAGAATCCCGCCGGTATCACCGGAATTCGGGTTCCATGACCAGTACGCCCAGCTCATGTCCTCAGTGCCGGCCGGGATGTCGATGGTGCCGTTGTTGTCGAAGTCGCCGGAGAGGTAGGACGTGATCGCCTCGAACCAGATGACATCCTTCGGGTCCTGCAGTTTGGTGCCGAACTCGCCGACCCAGATCGGGGCGATGTTCTCCTCGTAGATGTAGCCCCAGGCCTGCCGGAACACGTTGGGCAGGTCCGCTCCGAAGTTTGCGGTCTGGAACCACGGTTGTGGCCACACCGAATTCGGATAGTCGTGCGGGGAGTAGACGACCCGGTTGGGCACGTCGAGAACGATCGGCCGGTCGCGGACCCCCATCAGGTTGCCGCCCCACCAATAGTTCTGTCCTTGGTAGCTGCCGACGCCCTCGACGAAAATCAGCAGATCCGGGTTGACCGCCAGGGCGGCGTTCCCGGCCCGTTCGGCAGCCCGCGCCCAGTCGTTGGCGCCACCGCCACCCCAGGTGCCGTTGTAGGGCTCGTTGTGCAGATCGAATCCGATCACCGTGGGGTTGCCCTTGTAGTGGTCAGCCAGCA
Organism: Actinomycetes bacterium; assembly: GCA_029780675.1. GTDB lineage: Bacteria > Actinomycetota > Actinomycetes > Mycobacteriales > Mycobacteriaceae > Mycobacterium. The sequence continues at coordinate 12,288 of JAKOYE010000020.1, read as the reverse complement.
TCTGCCAGTCGGCGACCCACTGGTCCTCGGTGTATTGCGCGTTGTACCAGAGGCCGTTCTCGCTGGTGCCGGCGCCGGCGGTGCTGCGATGGTGGTCGAGGACCACCCGCATCCCCTTCTCGCCGGCGTACTCGACGACCTTGTCCATCACCTGAATCGCGTTGAGCCCCTGCAGATCCGGGTTCTGGTAGAAGTCGATCCCGTTGGGTTGGGCGGTGGTGTGCAGCATCTCACTGGAGTACGGCAATCGGATGGTGTTGAACCCCTGATCGGACATCTGGTCGATCATGTCCTTGTAGTTGCGGGTCCAAAGGCCATGCGGCGCAAGGTTTGTGCCCTCCGCGCCGAACCAGTTGACGCTGGCCAGCTGTACCGGATTGCCCTGGGAGTCGATGATCTGGTTACCCGAGGTACGCAGATAGCCGGCTGCCATTCCGCTGCCGCCGGGTTCCGTCGCTGAGGCGTCGGAGATGCTCAGGCCGGGCGTCGTCGTCGGCGTCGAGGTGTCGTCGTTGACGATCGTGCCGGTGGCGACGGCACGGGAGATCGTGCCGCCCGCCGGATCGGAGAGCGTGACCTTGAACGTCTCGTTCGGTTCGACCGCGGTGTCACCGACGATGTCGACATGCACCGTCTGTGCGGTGACGCCGGGTGCAAAGGTCAGCGTGCCGGCGGCGGACTGATAGTCGGCACCCGCGGTGGCCGTGCCGTTGGAGGTCGCATACTTCACCGTCACCGGTGTGTCCGACGCCTTGTCCATGGTCACGGCGAACATGAAGTGCGCGTCATTGCCGCCACCGTTGCCCTCGCCCACCGACAGGTCGGCGATGGAGATGGCCGGGGCGGTCGGGGGCGTGGTCGGGGTGGCAACCGCAACGCCGTTGACCGTCATGTTGGTCGGTGCGGACGCGATCGCCCCGGGGGTGGCCTGGAAGCCGAACGATGTGCTCCGGCCGGCGGCGACCCTGCCGTTGTACGGCATGTTCGTGATCACGTAGTGATCGCCCACATGGCTGGTGATCTGTGCGTTCCAGATGTTGACGATCTTGGCCGGGGAGTCGAACTCGACCGTCCAATTGGTGAGGTTGGACTGGCCCGCGGTGACGGTCATCGCCGCGTTGTGGCCGGAACCCCAGTCGTTGGTCACCGCGTAGTTGACCGTGGCGGCGCCCTGTGACGGTACCGGGGCCGCGACGTCGTCGTTCTTGATGGTGGCCGTTGCGGTGGCGCGGGACAGGGTGGCGCCGCTGGGATTGGCCAGCGCGACGGTGAAGGTCTCGTCGGACTCGACGGCGGTGTCACCGGTGACCGCGACGGTCACGGTCTGCGCGGTGACGCCGGGGGCGAAGGTCAGGGTGCCGGATCTGGCGGTGAAGTCGGTCCCGGCGGTTGCCGTCCCGTTGGCTGTGGAGTAGCCGACGGTGACCGGGTCGGTGGCGGTCTTGGACAGAGTGACGGTGAAGTTCGCGTTGGTGGTACCGGAATTGCCCTCGGACACCGACACGTCGGCGATCGACACACTGGGCGGGGTGACCACCGGCGGGGTCGCGGTGCCGACGGGCACGCCGTTGACCGTGATGTTTGTCGGTGCCGAACCGGGAGCCCCGGGGCTGGCCTGGTAGCCGAACGTCGTGGTCTGACCCGCGGCGACCTGCCCGTTGTAGGACATGTTGCTGATCACGTAGTGGTTGCCGGTTCGGCTGGTGATCTGACCGTTCCAGATGTTGACGATCTGTGCCGGGGTGTCGAACTCCACGGTCCACCCGCTGAGGTTCGCCGAACCTGCCGTCACGGCGATCTCGGCGGTATGTCCGGAGCCCCAGTTGCTGACGACCTTGTAGGCGGCGGTGGGTGCCGACGTCGTCGCGGCGGTGGCGGCGGGGATGATCTGCGTTGCCGACTCGGTCCGCCGGAACAGGCCCCAGAGCAGTTCGCCGATCGGGTTCGCGATCGGCGCTCCGGGACCGCCGGGGAAGAGCCCGAGAGCCCGCAGAATGGTCTGCGCGGGCGCGGCGATCTGCGGCAGGGTGCGCAGCGCGGCGGCAGCCGGGGTCGGGGTCGGGGTCGGGGTAGCCAGGCCGGCGAGCGCGGGCATGACGGCGGGGCCGCCGACCGTCGTCGCCGTCGGTGCGGGCGGCTGACCGAAGCCGGTGGGTGTCTGTTGGGGGACGGCGGTGGTGGCCCGCAGCGAGTCCGCGACGTTCACCGGGGCGGCGTTCGCCGAGATGTGGTCCGCCAGTTCGGAACGAACAGCGCTGGCGGGTCGCGGAACCGAGAGCGGAACACGTCGGCCATCCGAGTCGGCGGACTCGGTTGCCCGGCCGGCGGTGCGGGCCGTCCCGCCGGTGGAGCGCGACGACTTCCCGGCCGGACCTTCCGCGACGGTGTCGTCATTCGAAGGACCGGTCCGGTGTCCGCGTGCAGACCGGCCGGCGGATGACGAATCCGACCGGGAGGCGTTCGCGGCCGGGCCGCCCGAGCCGTCGGTGGCGTCCGCTCCGGTGTCCGCATGGGCGATCCCGGACCCGGTCGCCAGGGCGGCGCTAAAACCGAGGCTCAACGCGCCGGCACCCAGCCAGGAGTAGGGCTGCCGCCGGCGCTTCCCGCTGGTACGCCTCTTGCCGGCACCCCTCTCGTCGGCAATCCCCGTGCCGCTGTCTCCCTGCGGAATCCGCTGCTGGCCGTTCATCCCATCTCCTTTTGGCTTGCTCGGCTGTGGTGACCATCCGGCGAAAGTCGCCGGATGGGCTGGCACCCGTGCCGCATTGCTTGCCGCAGGAACGCCAAAGTTTGGTTACACCCGTGGCCAAAATTAACACGGGTGCGCGATATCGTCAACGGGTGTCGCGGCAGGGGAGATGGACTGGGCTGTCCCAAGCCGATCGGCAGGCTGAGAGACGGCGATTGCTGGTGGACGCGGCGTTTCAACTGTTCGGCGAGGCCGGAGAGACGGCCGTCACAGTCAGGTCTGTTTGCTCGCTCGCGTCGCTGAACACGCGGTATTTCTACGAAAGTTTTTCCGACATCGACGAATTGCTCGGTGCGGTCTACGACGTCGTGGTGGCCGACATGATCAGCACCCTCGCCGAGTCGATGGCGGATCTTCCCGACGATCGCTCCCGACTTCGGGCTGGTATCCGCTCGGTCCTGAACTTCAGTTCCGACGACCCGCGACGGGGCAGGGTGCTGTTCACCGAGGCCCGGACGAACCCGGTTCTGGCGGCACGCCGCGCGGCAACCCAGGAACTGCTCCGGCGGTCAGTCGTCGACGACGGGCAGGGTGCGTCGCAGGTCGTCCGCACCGCGAACCTCGTCAGCGCCGCGATGTACTCGGGGGCGATGGCCGAACTGGCTCAACAATGGCTGCTGGGCAGCCTCGGTGCGGACCTGGACGCCGTCGTCGACGCAGCGGTCCGGGTCATCATGCCGCCCGGCTAGGCCGCCGGGCAGCCCTCCCGGTTCGGCCCGTCGAGTGCGGTCGGCGCGTCGGCGATCGCCTGGCCGATCACCTCGAGAACCTTCGGGTCCCAGGTCAGCGCGGTGTCCCAGGGCATTCCGGCCTGATTGGAGACGAAGATGCTGTGGGTGTCGTCGAACAGGTGGCACCGGCGATGCGGTAGCACCGGGTCGCTGATGTTGCGGGCCAGTGCGCTGTCCGCGGCCACCAGTCCGTCATTCGGCCACACCCCGGGGTTGGCCGGGCCGGGCGCCTTGAACCGGTTGCCGGCGATCAGCACCACCGGAATCCGGTCGAGCACCCCGGACTGGAACTCGTTCCAACCGCCCGAGCCCATCAGGAACGCCTTGTTGACCTCCCGGCCGGAGCCGGCCATCAGTTTCAGGGTCAGCTGCCGGAACTCCTTCATCGCCGCTTCGCAGAGCTTCTCGCCCTTGCATTCGGTGATCGGGATCAGGTCGTTGGCGTAGTCGGAGAGGTACGAGCCCTGCCAGGGTGTGCCGATGGTGGTCAGGGATCGCACCTTGACTTCGCTGTTGGTGGTGGCCAGCACCCGGATCGCCGCCCGGGAGTACAGGCCGCCCATCGAATGGGCGACGAAGTCCACTTCGGTGACGCCCTTGTTGTCCTTCAGCCAGTTGATGAACCGGGCCAGATGCTCGCCGGCGGTGTCGATGCTCCCGGTGGAGTTGACCGTCATGTTCTCCGGCAGGGTCACCGGGCACACGCCGAACGCACCGAAGCCGGTCTGGTCGGTCACCTGCCCGCGACCGGCCATCGCCGGCGCGGTGTAGACCGTGTACCCCTTGCCCAGCAGGTGCTCGCGGATCGCGGTGTCGGTGTTACCGGCCGCCAGGCCGGTCGCGCACGCGGCATCCGGGGTGGTGAACGGACTGGTGGCGTCGCCGCCGGAGACCACCACGACCGCCGCCGATGGCGGCCGCTTGTCCCCGTTGCCCGAGTTGTCCGAACATCCGACCGCAGTGGCCAACGTGGTGAGCGCGGCAGCCGTCACTGCCAGGAGTTTCCGCATGACAGGATTGTTCCATCATGAGCCAGCAATCCCGTGTTGTTTTCTCCGGAGTTCAGCCGACGTCCGACTCCCTGCACCTGGGCAACGCCCTGGGAGCGGTCCGGCAGTGGGTGGATCTGCAGGACGACTACCAGACCTTCTTCTGCGTGGTCGACCTGCACGCGATCACCGTTCCGCAGGATCCGGCGGTGCTGCGGCGGCGCACCCTGGTCACCGCCGCGCAGTACCTTGCGCTGGGCATTGACCCCGACCGGTCCACCATCTTCGTGCAGAGCCAGGTTCCCGCGCACGCCGAACTGTCCTGGGTGCTGGGCTGTTTCACCGGCTTCGGTCAGGCCTCCCGGATGACCCAGTTCAAGGACAAGTCGCAGAGGCAGGGTGCGGACTCCACCACCGTCGGCCTGTTCACCTATCCGGTGCTGCAGGCCGCCGACGTCCTGCTCTACGACACCGACCTGGTCCCGGTCGGCGAGGATCAGCGCCAGCACCTGGAACTGGCGCGCGATATCGCGCAACGCGTCAACGCCCGGTTCCCGCGCACCTTCGTGGTGCCGGAGGTGATGGTCGCCAAGGAGACCGCCAAGATCTACGACCTGGCCGACCCGACGGCGAAGATGAGCAAGTCGGCGGCCACCGACGCGGGTCTGATCAGCCTGCTCGACGATCCGAAGGTGTCGGCCAAGAAGATCCGGTCGGCGGTCACCGACAGTGAGCGCGAGATCCGGTTCGACCCGGAGTCCAAACCCGGGGTGTCCAATCTGCTGTCCATCCAGGCCGCCGTCACCGGACGCGCGGTGGACGACCTGGTCGCCGGATACGACGGCCGAGGCTACGGCGACCTCAAATCCGAGACCGCCGAAGCGGTCGCGGACTATGTGTCACCCATCCGGCGGCGGGTCGAGGAACTGCTGACCGACCCGGCCGAGCTTCAGGCCATCCTGGCCGACGGGGCCCGCCGCGCGCGGGAGGTGGCCGGTGCCACCCTCGGCCGCGTCTACGACCGGTTGGGCTTCCTGCTCTGAGATCGACCCTGAAAGGCGCACTGCGGCGGGTGATGCGGGCCCAGCAGCGCTACAGCAGCGCCCAGGGCGACTTCTACGCAGCCGGGATCAGCTACTTCACCATTTTTGCGATCTTCCCACTGCTGATGGTGGGCTTTTCCGTGGTCGGCTTCGTGCTGGCGAGCAGGCCGGATCTGGTCGCTGAGATCGATGGCTGGGTCAAGCGCTCGGTACCTGGGGACTTCGCTGACGACGTCGGAAACCTGGTGGATTCGGCGATCGCCTCGCGCACCTCGGTCTGCGTAATCGGCTTTGCAACGGCGCTCTGGGCGGGATTGGGCTGGATGACCAACTTGCGTATCGCGCTTTCCGAGATGTGGGAGAAGCCAACCGAAACAGACGGATTCGTCAAGAAGAAGATCTCCGACCTGGGTGCCTTGGTGTCGGTTTTCCTGGCAACCCTCTTGGCGCTGGGACTCACCGCGGCCGCCAATCCTGCGTTCAAACTTGCCGGCCCGTTACGGGGCGTCTCGTTGACGTTGTCGGTTCTGGTGGCCTGGGTGATGTTCACGGCGATCATTGCCAAACTGCCACGGCGACCGTCGCCGATGCGGGTTGCGGTTCGTGCGGGCCTGCTCGCCGCCGTGGTGTTCGAGGTCTTCAAGCAAACCGCATCGCTCTACCTGGGGGCCGTGCTGCACGGTCCGGCCGGAGTCACCTTCGGTCCGGTGCTGGGTCTGCTGGTGTTCGCCTATCTGACCGCGCGACTGGTGCTGTTCGCCACGGCCTGGGCTGCCACCGAACAGGGGCCTGCCACCGAACAGGCGGCCGCTACCGAACAGATGCCCGCTGATTCAGCGACCGGGCAGCCATGATCAGCGCGAAGATGATCACGGTTCCGATCACCGCGACGCCCACCCGGACCGGAACGGCGTCGGCGGTCAGCACGGGAGCGGTGCTGAGCGGGCTGGCGTCCGGTTTGGGCGGCAGCAGGGACGGGTCCGGGTCGATCAGGGTGCCGATCGTGGTTCCCGGCGGAGTGGCGAACCCGTAGTCGAGCAGCCGGGCCGACTGCTCCCACGGGGCGATGGGCTGGCGGGTGCCGCGCAGCAGCACCGCCACCAGTCGACGGCCGTCCCGTTCGGCCGCGCCCACGAATGTCTGTCCGGCGTCGTCGGTGTAACCGGTCTTGCCACCCAGGGCGCCGGGGTAGTTGATCAACAGTTTGTTGTCGTTCTCCACCGGGTACCGCGACCCGTTGACATCGGGGAACTGGTACTCGCGGGTGCGGACGATATCGGCGAAGATCGGGTTGTTGAAGGCGTACCGGTAGAACAGCCCGATGTCGTAGGCCGAGGTGCTCATCCCCGGACCGTCCAACCCGGACGGGGTGGCCGCCCGGGTGTCCTTGCCGCCGAGTTTGGCGGCCATGGCGTTCAGCTTGCCCAGTGCGGTGTCCATCCCGCCCATCGCGCCGGCCAGGGCATGGGCGGTGTCGTTGCCCGAGTACATCATCAGCCCGTGCAGCAGGTCGTTGACCGTGTATCGGCCACCCGGTTTCACTCCCACCCGGGTGCCTTCGGAGTTGGCGTCCTCCTGGGTTCCCTCGATCACCCGGTTGAGGGGCAGTTCGTTGATCGCCGCCATCGCGGTCAGGACCTTGATGACGCTGGCCGGCCGGTGCCGGCCGTGCGGGTCGCGGGCGGCGATGACGTCACCGGTGTCCAGATCGGCCACCAGCCAGGCCTCGGCGGAAACGTCGCCGGGCACCGGCGGGGTGCCGGCGGCGACGATCACCCCGCAGCCACTCAGTGCGTCGCCGCCCACCGGGGTGGCCGGTACCGGCAGTGGTTGCGGCGGGTCGCCGGCCTTCGGCACCTCGGAGGAGTCGACGGCGGGCGGTGTCGTCACCCGGTACGGGCAGTTCTCCGGTGCGGCTGCCGGGTCGGCGCCGGCGACTGCCGGTGCGGCGCCGGTCAACAGGGCGATGGCCAGCACGGTGACGCGCTGCCACCTCGCTCGAGATCTCCGGGTCGTCCTTGCCACGAGTCGTCACAGTAAGTCACATCCGCCCCGATCCCGGTGCGCCGCGCTGTGACTGGTGTTACTTAAGGGGCAATTGTTACTTAGCGGATATTGCGTTTATTGCGGTAGTGCGCAGTGCGCCAGGGCCGGAAAACCGATGCTGGACATCCACAGCCGGCCCCGGTGCTCCACCAGACCGGTCACCACGCCGAAGTCCGGATGGGTCATCCGCAGGCCCGCCACCGCGGCGCCGGTGTCGGGATCGAACGCCACCGCCCACACCTCGGGTGCGATCTGCGGCTGCAACCGCTCGGGCAGTCGCCAGATGAGCGTGCGCAGGATCGGGGCGCGGGGGGCCAGGATGTCCGCGGCGGCGTTGCGGCGACTGACCATCGCCACCCAGATGCGGCCGTCGGCCCCGGTGGAGATGTTGTCCGGCATTCCCGGCAGATTCTCGGCCAGCCGGGTCACGGTTCCGGCCTTCGGGCCGGTCAGCCAGTACTTGCTCAGCCGTCGCGCCTGCGTCTCGGCGAACACCAGTGCCGACCCGTCGGCCGTCTGCGTCAGGCCGTTGGCGAAATAGAGGTTCGTCAGCACCGGGTGTGCGCCGTCCGGGCCGAGCCGGTTCAGCGAGCCGTCGCCGCGGGCCTCGAAGATGGCGCCCTTGAAGTGGGCGTAGCTGAACTTGGCCGTCGACTCGGTGAAATAGATGGTCCCGTCGGCCACCTCGACGACGTTCGAGCAGAAGTTCAGCGGCCGGAAGTCGACGGAATCCGCCAGTACCTCGGTCCGGCCGGGGTTCCCGGTGACGTCCATCGCCAGCAGACCGCCAGGGCTGGTGCAGATCAGCAGCCGCCCGTCGCGGGCCACCGCCAAGCCGAGCGGCCGGCCGGGAACGTCGCCGACCACCCGGACCGTCGGCTCCGCTCCGTCGGGGTCGATCCGCACGATGCGGCCGTCGACGAGCCCGGTCCACAGCGCCCCATCCGGCCCGACGACGACGTCCTCAGGCGCGTCCCCGGGCATCGGGACCACGGACAGCTCGGCCGGACCGAAGTCGGGCAGCGACCCGACCGGTGGCGGGCGCCACCGGACCGGGTCGATCGACGGTCTTGCCGCCGAGTTCATCGGGCCGGACTCACAGCAGGCGGCTGGCCTCACCGAGCACGCGGTGCAGGATCCGGTAGATCTCCTCGAACTCGTCCGGGCCGCTGACCAGCGGCGGAGCCAGCTGGACGACCGGGTCGCCACGGTCGTCGGCGCGGCAGTACAGACCCGCCTCGAACAGGGCGGTGGACAGGAAGCCGCGCAGCAACCGCTCGCTCTCGTTCTCGTCGAACGTTTCCTTGGTGTTCTTGTCCTTGACCAGTTCGATGCCGTAGAAGAAGCCCTCGCCACGAACGTCACCGACGATCGGCAGTTCGAGCAGTTGTTCGAGCTTGGCGCGCAGCACCGGCGCGTTGGTCTTGACGTGGTCGTTGAGGCCCTCGCGCTCGAAGATGTCGAGGTTGGCCAGCGCCACCGCCGCCGACACCGGGTGGCCGCCGAAGGTGTAGCCGTGCGCGAAGGTGGTGGTGCCGTCGTTGAAGGGTTCGAAGAGCCGGTCGGTGGCGATCATGGTGCCGATGGGGGCGTAGCCCGAGCTCATCCCCTTGGCGGTGGTGATCATGTCCGGGATGTATCCGAAGTCCTCGCAGGCGAACATCGACCCGATCCGGCCGAACGCGCAGATGGTCTCGTCGGACACCATCAGCACGTCGTAGTGGTCACAGATCTCCCGCACCCGTTCGAAGTACCCGGGCGGCGGCGGGAAACAGCCACCGGCGTTCTGGACCGGTTCGAGGAACACCGCGGCGACGGTCTCGGGACCCTCGAACTCGATGGCCTCGGCGATCCGGTTGGCGCAGTACTCGCCGAACGCTTTGGGATCGTCCTGGAACTGCTCGGGCGCCCGGTAAAAGTTGGTGTTGGGCACCCGGAAACCGCCCGGGGTCAGCGGCTCGAAGGGCGCCTTGAAGGCCGGCAGCCCGGTGATCGCCAGAGCGCCCTGCGGGGTGCCGTGGTACGCGATGGTCCGGGAGATCACCTTGAACTTGCCGGGTTTGCCGGTGAGCTTGAAGTACTGCTTGGCCAGCTTCCAGGCGCTCTCCACGGCCTCGCCGCCGCCGGTGGTGAAGAACACCCGGTTCAGGTCGCCGGGGGCGTAGTGGGCCAGTCGCTCGGCGAGGTGGATGGCCGGCTCGGTGGCATAGGACCACAGCGGGAAGAACTCGAGTGTCTCGGACTGCTTGGCGGCCGCCTCGCCGAGCTCCTTGCGGCCGTGGCCCACCTGGCAGGTGAACAGCCCGGACAGCCCGTCGAAGTAGCGCTTGCCGTAGCTGTCGTAGATGTGGACACCCTCGCCGTGGGTGATGATCGGCGGTGTGATGCCCATACCGTGGCGGGCGAAGTGCCCCCACAGGTGTCGATTTGCCTTCGCCGTCAACTCGTCGGTGCGGGCGTAGTCGGCTGTCGTCGTCATCGAGTTCCCCAATTGTATTGTTGTTTAACGAGTTTCAGGTAGACCAGGGTCTCGGTGGACATCACTCCCGGCACAGCCCGAATTTCGGTGTTGAGCAGATCCAGCAATTCGCCGTCGTCCTCGCACACCACCTCGACGATGGCGTCGTAGGTGCCGGCTGTCAGCACCACGTACGCCACCGCCTCGATTTTTGCCAGCTTCTCGGCGACCTCGGCGGTGTCGCCCTGGCATCGGATGCCGATCATCGCCTGCCTGGAGAACCCGAGTTGCATCGGATCGGTCACCGCGACGATCTGCATCACCCCAGAATCGACCAGCCGCTGCACCCGTTGGCGCACGGCCGCCTCCGAGAGCCCGACGGATTTGCCGATGGCGGCGTAGGAGCGCCGTCCGTCCTGCTGCAGCTTCTCGATGATGGCTTTCGACATATCGTCGAGTTGCACCGCTGCTGCCGCCCGGGATGTCGGCGCGCGCATCGCGAACCGGGTGGCGGGCCTATCGGGCATGGCACTCATTGTGGCACGGAATCCGTTGTTTTCGGGAGTAGATCCAACGAAATGCGTAGCATCAGGGCGTGATCGCAAGCAGCTGGATCGACGGAGCGCCGGTGACCACCTCCGGCCCCGCACATCAGGTAATCAATCCCGCCGACGGTTCGGTGGTGGCGGAACTGGCCCTCGCCCAGGCGGGTGACGTCGACGTCGCGGTGGCCGCCGCCCGTGCCGCGCTACCGGGCTGGTCGGGCGCCACCCCCGCCGAGCGCTCGGCCGTCCTCCACAAGCTGGCCGAACTGCTTGAGGCCCACGCCGGCGAGGTGATCGCCGAGGAGGTCAGCCAGACCGGTAAGCCGGTCCGGTTGGCGACCGAGTTCGACGTACCCGGCAGCATCGACAACATCGCGTTCTTCGCCGGCGCCGCACGGAACCTGGAGGGCAAGGCCACCGCGGAGTACTCCGCCGACCACACCTCGTCGATCCGCCGGGAGGCGGTCGGGGTGGTCGCCACCATCACGCCCTGGAACTACCCGCTGCAGATGGCGGTGTGGAAGGTCATCCCGGCGTTGGCTGCCGGGTGCGCGGTGGTGATCAAGCCCGCCGAACTCACTCCGCTGACCACTCTGACCCTGGCCAGGCTCGCCGCGGCGGCCGGTCTGCCCGACGGGGTGCTCAACGTGGTGACCGGTTCCGGGGCCGACGCCGGTCAGCGGTTGGCCGGGCATCCGGACGTCGACGTCGTCACCTTCACCGGGTCGACCCCGGTCGGCCGCACGGTGATGGCCGCCGCCGCGGCGCACGGTCATCGCACCCAACTCGAGTTGGGGGGGAAGGCGCCGTTCGTGGTGTTCGAGGATGCCGACCTCGACGCCGCCGTGCACGGCGCGGTCGCCGGTGCGCTGATCAACTCTGGTCAGGACTGCACGGCGGCGACCCGGGCGATCGTCGCGGCCAATCTCTATGACGATTTCGTCGCCGGGGTCGCCGAACTCATGAGCAAGGTGGTCGTGGGCGACCCGCACGACCCGGATACCGATCTCGGTCCGCTGATCTCCTTCGCACACCGCGACAAGGTGGCCGCGATGGTGTCCCGAGCGCCCGGGCAGGGGGCTCGGGTGGTGACCGGCGGGACCGCGCCGGATCGGCCGGGCGCCTTTTTCCTGCCGACGCTGCTGGCCGACGTCAGCGAGGACTCCGAGGTCTACCGCGACGAGATCTTCGGGCCGGTGCTGACCGTGCGCCGCCACACCGGCGACGACGACGCGCTGCGCCAGGCCAATGACACCGACTACGGTCTGGCCGCCTCGGCCTGGACCCGCGACGTCTACCGCGCCCAGCGGGCATCCCGGGAGATCAACGCCGGCTGCGTGTGGATCAACGACCACATCCCGATCATCAGCGAGATGCCGCACGGCGGTCTCGGGGCGTCCGGGTTCGGCAAGGATATGAGCGACTACTCCTTCGAGGAGTACCTCACCATCAAGCACGTCATGAGCGATATCACCGGCGCCGTCGAAAAGCCCTGGCACCGAACGATCTTCACGCTGCGCTAGAGGCGCTAGTGGTGTGTCGTCGAATTGATCTGGCTATTTGGTGTTAGCATGGTTCATGGTTGCTGCGCCGTTGTCGGTGACGGATTCGGATCGGGTTGAGTTGACGCGGATGGCGTCCTCGACGGTGTTGGCTCATCGGGTGGTCGTGCAGGCCAAGGCGTTGTTGTGGGCCGCTGAGGGCGTCGCTAATGATGAGATCGGCCG
>JAKOYE010000244.1 GCA_029780675.1 Actinomycetes bacterium | reverse complement strand
TTTCCGCGGTCAACATCGGGGTGTCGACGTCGGGTGGGTAGACGCAGGCCACGTGGACGCCGTGCGGCTTGAGTTCGCCTCGCAACGCCTCCAACAGTCCGCGGACGGCGAACTTCGCAGCTCCGTATGCCGTGTAGCCGTAGATCCCGAGCAGTGCGGCGGCGGAGCTGATCCCGACGATGCTGCCGTGGCCCCGCTCGGCCATGCCGGGCGCCACCGCACGGATGGGATGGAGGGTGCCGAAGTAGTCGATCTCCATCATGTCCCGGAAGACCTGGTCATCCAGCTCCAGGAAACGGCCCGGATGCGACACCCCGGCTGAGGTGACGAGGATGTCGACGGGCCCGTGGTGGGCCACCGCCCGATCGTGTGCCGCCGCGACCGCCACGGGGTCAGCGACATCGACACTGTCATGCCGCACGTCGGCCCCGTCAGCGCGCAGGGCAGCGGCTGCGGCCGCCAACCGATCCTCTCCCCGGGCCCAGATGGTGACCTTGGCGCCCTTCTGTCCGAGCCGTAGCGCGATGGCGAAGCCGATACCGCTGGACCCACCTGTCACGAGCGCGTGAGAACCGGGAATCACCTGCACCCGGCTAGGTTAGTGGCCGGTCAGTGCGCCATCTGGGCCACTCGGGGATGCCGGAAGTCATCGGTTTCGCGGCATACCGGTGTGAACGCCAACCCGCGAGGGTCGGCGCTCACCGCCCTCAGCCCTTGAGCTTGTACTCCTCGAGCAACCGCCGGCCGATGATCATCTTCTGGATCTCGGCGGTGCCTTCACCGATGAGCAGCATCGGGGCCTCGCGGAAGAGGCGCTCGATCTCGTACTCCTTGGAGTAGCCGTAGCCACCGTGGATGCGGAAGGACTGCCCGACGACGTCGGCGCAGTATTCGGCCGCGAGGTACTTGGCCATGCCGGCCTCGAGGTCGTTGCGCTGGCCGGAGTCCTTGAGGCGGGCGGCCTTGACCATCATCTGGTGGGCGGCCTCGACCTTGGTCGCCATGTCGGCCAGGCGGAA
>JAKOYE010000233.1 GCA_029780675.1 Actinomycetes bacterium | reverse complement strand
AAAGAACTCACCGACAAACGATTACGCCGCGGGGTTTTCACCAGCGTCGCCGAGTTGGCCGAGGCCATCGCCACCTGGGCCGAACACTGGAACCGCGACCCCAAGCCCTTCGTCTGGAAAGCCACCGCCGACGACATCATCGCCAAAGTCCGACGCGGGCGGGAAACTCTTAACCAGATCAAATCCCAGACGGACCACTAGGGGTCGGCCACCACCCATCACAGGGGTCTTAACGGTTTCCTGACGGTCGGCGCCGAGACCTTAACGGGGATCGTTCGACACTTGCCCGGCACAGGCCGCTCAGGGTCGGGCAGAGACGTCGATGGAGCCGCGGACACACCGCGTGCACTCGTCGATGCGGCGGGTGGCCACTCCCATAGGCCCTCGACCATAGGCTTCCGGCATGACGTCGAGAAGGTGGTGCTCCCACCTCCCCGCCGGGGTGACTTCATGATCGGTGACGATCCGTGGCGACCCGTCGGCCAGCGGGTGGCGGTGGTGGCGCTGTTCTTCACCTTCGGCCTTCTGGTGGCCACCTGGGCCGTTTACCTGCCCGGGGTGAAGCAGACATTGGCGACCACCAATTCCGGACTGGGGGCGATCCTGCTCGCCTCCGGTTTGGGCGCCATCGCCGGCATGCAGATCTGCGGTCGCGCCATCGACCGGTACGGCAGCGTGCCGGCCGCCCTCATCGGGGCCGCTGCGATGCCGGTGGTTCTCTTCCTGCCCCTGATGGCGGCCTCATTGGCCGGGGCGGTAGCGGGCGCAGCGTCTTTCGGGGTTGCGATGGGTACCACCGATGTCGGGATGAACGCCGCGGCGATCGAGGTGGAACGGCGCTACCGAAGGCCGATCATGGCGTCCTTTCACGCCTTCTTCTCCATCGGCACGGTCTGCGGTGCTCTCGCCGGTGCGGCCATCTTCGCTACGGAAGCGGGCTTTCTCGCCACCGCTCTGGCATGTTCGGCCGCAGGCGCGGTCCTCACCACTGCGGCCGCCATTTCACTGAGGGGAACGCGTCTGCGCCAGCAGCGCGAGAAAGTCCGCACCGGCAGCGCCGATGCCACCGGGCGTCGGCGTGTTCGACTCGGGGTGCTGGGCGCACTCGCCTTCCTGCTCTTTCTGGCCGAAGGTTCGGCGATGGACTGGAGCAGTCTGCATACCCAGCAGCATCTGCATGGCACGCCCGCAGCGGGGGCCGTCGCCGTCGGAGCCTTCGTCACGGCGATGACGCTGGGCCGCCTCACCGCTGACCGGATCGCGGCCCGAATCGGGCCCGTCCTGCTGCTTCGAGTCGGATCGCTCTTGGCCGCAGGGGGTTTCGTGATCGTCATGGTTGCTCCGACGTGGCCGGTCGCCCTGCTCGGCTGGTCGTTGGCCGGAGTTGGGCTTGCCGGCGGGGTCCCCCAGGTGTTCACCGCCGCGGGTTCTCTGACCCGAGGGTCGGGGAGGTCCCTGTCGCGGGTCATCGGCATCGGTTACGTCGCGCTCCTGGCCGGACCGGCGGGCGTCGGGGGGCTTGCCGATCGCGTCTCGCTCAACACCGCTCTGCTTGTGCCGCTCTGCGCGGCCCTGCTGTGCGCAGCCCTGTCGGGTGCGGTGTCGTCGACGGCAGGGGCCGACCGTGACTGACCGGCGCGCTTCAGCGGGGCCTCAGAGGCATCCGGAAGCGTCATCCGGGTGGTTCGTTGTCGGGGTGGAGTAGTCGTTCGGGGTGGTGGTGGTCGTTGGTTCGGGTTTGGCCTCGGTCGAGGTGGGGTGGGGGGATCCATTCGGTGTGGTTGGTGTGGGGGTGTTTGCGGGTGGTCCATCCGGTAGGGGTGTCATCGACGAGGCGGTTGTCGGGTCCGCAGGCCAGGGTGAGTTGGTCGATGTCGGTTCGGCCGCCGTGTTGCCAGTCCTGTACCGCGTGGTGGGCCTGGGTGCGGTTGGCCGGGACCGGGCAGCCCGGTTTGGTACAGCCGCGCTCGAGGGCGAACAGGGCCAGGTGCTGTCCGGGGCTGGCGGTGCGCCGCCGCCGCCCGTAGTACAGGCGCATCTGTTTGGGGTCATCGCCCAGCAGCAGTAGGTAGGGGTGGACCGTGGCGGCGCGTCCGAACAGGGCGCGGATCGGCAGGCGGGTGCCCCCGGCGGTGTGGGCGACCCCCGCTGCTTTCGACAACTCCGCGAGGCTGGCGGTGGCCACGATCGTCACCGGCAA
>JAKOYE010000231.1 GCA_029780675.1 Actinomycetes bacterium | reverse complement strand
GCGCAGCTTCATCACCTTGCCGGGCATCCCACCGCCGACCACACCGACCAGCACGCCGTCGCGCTCGTAGTAGGCCAGGAACTTGCGGCCGTCGTCGGACACGATGTGCACGGTGTCGTCGGCGGACGGCTCCCCGAGGCACTGGATCTTGACGTCGTACTGGTCGCTCCAGAAGTAGGGCACCACCACCAGCGACGGCGGCTCCTGGCCGAGCATCGCCGGCACCAGCACCCGGGCCTGCTCGGCGACATTGCTCCAGTGCTCGACGCGGGTCTGGTGCCCGGCGGCGTCGCGCCAGGAGGCGACATCGCCCAGAGCCCAGACGTGCGGCTCGCTGGTGCGGCCGTTCTGGTCGCAGAGCACCCCGTTGTCCACCGCGACCCCGCTGCCCACCAGCCAGTCGGTGGCCGGCCGGGAACCGACGCCCACGACCACCAGGTCGGCGACGAGTTCGGTGCCGTCGGTGAGCACCACCGTCTCCACGTGCTGAGATCCGCGCACCTCGGCCACTGAGACCCCGGTGCGCACGTCGACCCCCTCGGCGCGGTGCAACCGGCTCACGAGCTCACCGATGCTCCGCCCCAGCACCCCGGCCAGTGGGGCGGGCTGCGGCTCGACCAGCACCACGTCCACCCCGAGCCGCCGCAGGGCGGCGGCGACCTCGCAGCCGATGAAACCCGCGCCGATGATGACCGCCCGGCGCGCCCGGCCGGCGTGCTCGCGCAACGCCACCGCCTCGTCGAAGGTGCGCAGCACCCGGACGCCGTCCAGATCGGGGAACGACGGTATCCGCCGGGGCACCAATCCGGTGGCGATCACCAGTTCGTCGTAGTCCAGTTCGGTGCCGTCGACGAGGGTGACGGTGCGCGTGGCGGGGTTCAGCGAGCCCGCTCCCTTGCCCAGCCGCAGGGTGATGTCGTTGTCGGCGTAGAACTGGGCGGGCCGCAGCGAGACGTCCTCGACCCCCTTCTCCTCGCCGATGGGTGCGTGCAGCACGTCCTTGGACAGCGGCGGGCGATCGTAGGGCAGGTGCTCCTCGTCGCTGACGATGGTGACCGGCCCGGCGTACTCCGCCGTCCGCAGTTGCTCGGCCACCCGGGCGGCGGCGAGCCCGCCGCCGACGATCACGATGCCGTTATTGCTCACGAGGTGTTCTTACACGACACGCGCGCCAACGCCGCGCAGTGGGCATAATCGCTGGATGGCCACGCCGGAACCGATCACGCTCACCGAGCAGATGCTGCGGCGCCGGCCGGTGATCGGCGCACCGGTCGCCCACGGCGCGTCACCCACCCTCAAGCGTTCGATCGGCACCTTCCAGCTGACCATGTTCGGAGTCGGGTCGACGGTCGGCACCGGCATCTTCTTCGTGCTGTCCCAGGCCGTGCCGCAGGCCGGACCCGGCGTGCTGGTCTCGTTCGTCATCGCCGGGATCGCCGCCGGCCTGGCGACGATCTGCTATGCCGAACTCGCCTCGGCGGTGCCGGTGTCGGGCTCGACCTACTCCTACGCCTACACGACGCTGGGCGAACTGATGGCGATGGTGGTCGCGGCCTGCCTGCTGCTGGAGTACGTGGTCGCCACCGCCGCGGTGGCCGTCGGCTGGAGCCAGTACGTCAACAAACTGTCGAGCAACTTCCTCGGACACGGCCTACCGCAAGCACTTTCGGCCGCACCATGGGATCCCGAACCCGGGATCATCAATTTCCCCGCCGTGGTTCTGGTGCTGCTGTGCGCGCTGCTGCTGGTACGGGGCGCCAGCGAGTCCGCCCTGGTGAACGCCGTGATGGTGTTGATCAAACTGGGTGTGCTGGTGATGTTCTCGGTGATCGCGTTCACCGCGTTCCGGGCCGACCGGTTCGCGAATTTCGCCCCCTACGGCGCGGCCGGGATCGGGGCGGCGGCGGGCACGATCTTCTTCTCCTATATCGGCCTGGACGCGGTGTCGACGGCCGGCGACGAGGTCAAGAACCCGCAGCGCACCATGCCGAGAGCACTCGTCGCCGCACTGCTCACGGTCACCGGGATCTACATCCTGGTGACGCTGGCCGCCCTGGGCGCTCAGAACTGGCCCGACTTCAAGGACCAGTCGGCGGGCCTGGCCACCATTCTCGACAACGTGACGGGCGCCAACTACTGGGGAACGGTGCTCGCCGCCGGCGCGGTGATCTCGATCTTCTCGGTGACCCTGGTGACGCTGTACGGCTCCACCCGGATCCTGTTCGCCATCGGCCGCGACGGCCTGCTGCCGTCGATGTTCGCCAAGGTGAGCCCCCGCACCATGACCCCGGTCAACAACACCGTGATCGTCGCGACGGTGATCGGCCTGCTGGCCGGCCTGGTGCCGCTGGACAAGCTGGCCGATATGGTCTCGATCGGCACCCTGGTGGCGTTCATCACCGTCTCGGTCGCGGTCATCATCCTGCGGGTGCGCGAACCCGACCTGCCCCGCGGGTTCCGGGTGCCCGGCTACCCGGTGACCCCGGTGCTGTCGGTGCTGGCATGTGCCTACATCCTGGCCAGCCTGCACTGGTATACCTGGCTGGCCTTCGCGCTGTGGGTGTCGGTGGTGCTGACGTTCTACTTCAGCTGGGGCCGGCACAACAGCGCACTGAACCGCATCGAGAGGCAACCATCATGACCGTCGTCGTCGGCTATCTGGCGGGCAAGAGCGGCCCGGCACCGCTGCACCTGGCAGTCGAGGCCGCCCAGACACTGCGCACCTCGCTCACCGTGGCGACCATCGTCCCCAAACCGTGGACCTACCCGTCACCGGCGCGGGTGGACGCCGAGTACGCGGCCTGGGCCGACCAACTCGCCGCCGACTCCGCCCGGGAGGCGCAGCGTGAACTCGCCGCCATCCCGCACGACGTGCCGGTGTCGTTCCACAGTCACGCCCACCGGTCGGTGTCCGGGGGTCTGGTCGAGGTGATCGCCGAAGTGGACGCCAAGCTCCTGGTACTGGGGTCGGCGGCCAACGGCGCCCTCGGGCAGGTTGTGGTGGGGTCCACCGCCGACTATCTGCTGCACTCCTGCCCGGTGCCGCTGGCGATCGCCCCACGGGGGTATCGCGGCGCCCGCACCGGCAGGCTTAACCGGATCACCTGCGGATACCCGGGAACCCCGGAGTCCGTCGATGTGGTGCGGCGGGTCAACGGGCTGTCCGAGCGGCTGGGGACACCGCTGCGGGTGATCACCTTCGCGGTACGCGGACGCACCATGTATCCGCCGGAGGTCGGACTGCACGCCGAGGACTCCATCCTCGCGGCCTGGCAGGAGCAGGCGCATGACCTGCTCGAGCAACTGCGCACCGACGGCGTCGTCGGCCCCGACGTGGAACTCACAGTGGTCAGCGGTAACGGCTGGGATCAGGCCCTCGACGACGCCGACTGGATCGACGGGGAGATCCTGGCGCTGGGCAGTTCACCACGCGGGGACATCGCCAGGGTGTTCCTCGGGTCGCGGGGCGCGAAGATCCTGCGGCACAGTCCGGTCCCGGTGCTGGTCGTACCGGCCTGAGGCGGGAATGAGACCCTGCGGTGAGGGACAGTGTCCGCCCGTCGGAGAGTAGGGTCGAAGCGTGAGTGGAATCATCTGGCCGACCCAGGACGAGATGTGGGTATCGGCCACAAACGACCAGATGTATTACGCAAGACTGGTGGATCAGGTGGATCGGTCTGTAGATCTCATCCGCAACGTGTCCGACCAAAATCGTTTTGACGTCGAGTATCTCGAGCACGACCTGATCCCCGCGCTCGGGTTGAACAATGAGACCCTCTCAGAACAGCCTCCAGAACTGAGCCAATACTTCGGTACCGGATTGCACTTATGGCAGTACCCAAACCAGTTGGCCAAGTATCTGGTCTGGCTGGCGAAGAATGCGACGGGGATTCGAACCTTTCTGGAGATCGGTTGCCGTTGGGGGGGAACGTTCATTTTGGTCAACGAGTGGCTCAAGCGGATTGGGGCACCGATTGAATCCTCTGTGGCGATCGACCCAATCCCAGCCACTCCCTTCGTCACCCGCTATATGGAGATCTCGAGCACGCCGATCTACTACAAGGAGTGTTTCTCAACCAACCCCGAGTTTGCCACCTTCTGCGACGGTTACCGGCCCGACATGGTTTTCATCGACGGTGACCATCGGATGGCCGGGGTCATGAATGACCACCTGCTGTTTCGGTCATCGGCGAAGATCATCGTCCACCACGACATCAGTTCTGACTCCTGCCCGGATACCAGCCTGTTCTGGAAGTACGTGTCCCACGCCGAGGACTGCTTCACCGCCCGGGCATTTACCGATCAATATCCGTCGGTCCGGGGATCGTTCCTTGGCATAGGAGCACTGCTCCGCACGGAGCCCACCTGACCACACACGATCTCGCTGTGAGCTAAACCGCAGCGAGCATCAGTACTTCATCACCGCGCGGTCCACCACCACCTGCGATCCCGAGATCACCCCGGACCCGTCGCCGGCCAGCCATACCACCACCTCGGCGGCCTCCTCCGGGGACATGAACGCACTGCGGTCCCCCGCCCCACCACCCTGCAGTGGCTGGAACGGCATCGGCGCGAAGCTGTGCAGATAGGAGGGGTGCTTCCCGAGCACGCCGAGCATGGCGTCGTTCTCGATCATCGGGGTGGCGATCGAGTAGGGGTGGATCGAGTTCACCCGGATGCTGTACTCGCCCAGTTCGAGGGCCAGGGTGTTGGTCAGCGAGGTCAGACCGTGTTTGGACGCAGCGTAGTGGCCGTTGCCGGGGGTGGCCCGGATACCCGCCGACGAGCTGACGATGACGATCGACCCACCGTTGCCGGCCTCGATCATCGCCGGGATGACGGCCCGCAGGGTGCGCCAGGTGCCGGTGAGGTTGGTGTCGATGACGGCGTTCCACTGCTCGTCGGACAGTTCCCACAGCCGGCCCCAGCTCAAC
Organism: Actinomycetes bacterium; assembly: GCA_029780675.1. Lineage (GTDB taxonomy): Bacteria > Actinomycetota > Actinomycetes > Mycobacteriales > Mycobacteriaceae > Mycobacterium. Next base: position 39,371 of record JAKOYE010000231.1, on the reverse strand, counting down.
ACACCGGCGTTGGCGATCAGCACATCGAGTCGGCCGAACTGCGCCATGGTGTCGGCCACCAGGGCTTTGACGCCGGCGTCGTCGCGGATGTCGAGAACCCGTGACAGCGCGGTGCGGCCCTCGGCCTCGACCAACCGGACCGTCTCGGCGAGATCCTCCGGGGTGGCCGCCGGATACGGGATCGTGTCGGATACCGGGGCGCAGATATCGCTGACCACCACGTCGGCGCCCTCGCGCGCCAATCGCACCGCGTAGGCGCGACCCTGGCCACGCGCGGCCCCGGTCACGAACGCGACCCGTCCCTGGAGTGCGGCCATCGGCGGTTCCCTTCGCTCGTCCGCTGCAGGCTAACAAAACCTGGAACGTGTTCCAGTCTCACCCCTGCTGCGAGATCGACATCAGGGCTGCGATTCCGCAGCGATCACGACCGTGAGGTCGATCTCGCGGGTCAGAGATCTGCGAGAATCTCGCGGCGCTTCGTGTCGTACTCGGCCTGGGTGACCGTGCCGGTCGCGCGCAGCGTCTCGAGTTCCTGCAACCGCTGGGAGACGGTCGGCGGTGGCGGGTTGTACACCGGCAGCGGTGACGGCCCCGGTCCCCCGGCCCCCGGGTCGGACGGCCCCGAGTCGCCAACCCCGGAGCCCCCGGCGGCCGCGGACCGCCGCACGATGTCGATGACCTGCTGGCGCACCACGGGATTGGACCGGATGTCGATGGTGCCGCCCAACGGGATGCCGTTGACGTGCAGGACGTTGAGGATCTGCAGCAGAGAGTCCTCACGGCCGGTCAGGTTGTAGGTCCTGTGGTCCTCGTCGACGGTGAACTCCGCGGGCACAGCGCCGGCCAGCAGCGCGCTGGCGTTCCAGTCGATCTCGAAGTTGGTGGTGCCCGGTTCGACCAGTGCGATCAGGATGTGGCCGTTCAGCACCCGCATGCGAGCGGGGCTGGCCGGCACGGTGATCTGGGTGTCGAAGCCCGCGGTGCCGGGCACATCGATGTGCAGACCGACCTTGATCATCTGCTGCTCGTTGACGAACAGCGCGGTGTCCTGAATCCCGGTGATCCGGGCCGTGCAGAGCACGCCGGTCCGGGTCAGATGCTGGTGCCGCGCCTCCGCCTTCATTCCGTTCTGGGTCAGGGCCAAGGCCACCAGCACGTCGGCGGCGGTGACCAGCAGACCCGACCAGAACATCCAGGTCAGTTCGGACTTGGCCATCGGCCCTAGCGCGAAGTACACCACCAGGAAGATCGGTCCGACGAGGCCGCCGCACAGCAGGATGATCCCCTGGTTTCTGAGATAGCGACCGAGCATCACCAGGTCTCCATCTCGTTACCGAGATTCACCGGCGAATTGGCCAAGTTCACAATGCGCGCAGTGAAATCCACATGGTCGAATCTGCCCCACCGCTCAGCCGGCTCATCGGCCACGAAACCGAACAATCCGTAGACCTGGCGATTGTCCAGGTACTGGCCGACTCCCGGGGTCCGCGGTGCGTGTGAAATCTGGGCCGACCGCCATACGATCCCGGATCCGTGACGCACCTTTTCGACGGCATCTGTTCTGACGAAGTACGTGGAATGAACCGCGTCAACCAGGATCTCACCGCGGACCTTCCCGGTGAGCAACGCGGTGTGCTCCGCCCGGTCCAGCAGCGCATCCTCGTCGCCGTCGACCTTCCACGCGAAGTTCGTGTAGTCGGTGAAAACCGTGCGCAACAAGGGAGCCACGACAGGCAGGCCGGAGTCGACGAGACGCTCGAGGGTCGTCGGAATGATGAAACTGTTCGCGTCGACGACGAAGTAGTGGCAGCCCAACCGGAGGGCGTGGCCCATAGACATCCGGTGGAGGCCGACGGCGTCCCCGGATCCCTCACCGAGGTCGGCCACCACGGACTTGTAGCGACGGCCGTTGGTGTCGATCCACCGCCGCAAGACCCGCGTCGCCTCGTCGGAGCAGCCGACGGCCCGAAGGTAGAGGTGAATCCGCTCCGCGGGGAAGGTCTGTATCTCCAGGCAGCTCAGGTAGAGCGGAAGCGCAACCGCGCGGTCCTCACCAGACCCCGGTCGCTCGTCGACCACGATGGCCATGACGACGTCATCGGGGCGATTCATCGCGGTCAAGCCTCCGGGTGGCACAGAGAAGATCTGTCAGCGCTAGAACGGCAGGCCCATCAGTCGGGTCAGGCTGGGCGGTTGGAAGATGGCGCCGATGCCGCCGAGCACCGCACCGGCGATCGTCAGTCCGATGATGCCGCCGGCGATACCACCGACCACTTCCTCTGGTTTCGGCAACTGAGGCAGGCCGGGCATCGGGAACTGCGGCGGCGGCCCGGGCAGTCCGGGTAGTCCTGGCAGCGCCGGCAGCGCCGCCGCGCCGAGCGCCATCCCACCCAGAACCTGCTCAGGGGTGGGCAGCACCGGCGGAGCGGGCAGCGGCGGCAGTGCGGCCACGCCAATTCCGGACGGCGCCGCGGCGGCAGCCGCGAAGGCCGCCGTCAGGCCGGTCAGGTCCGGCGGCGGAGGCAGTTGAGCCGCCGCCGCGGCCGCCGTCAACGTCTCCACCGCGGCCGCGGCCGCGGGCGCGCCGACCAGCGCGGGCAATGCGGTCTGCAGTTGGTTCAGCACCGCCTGCCCGTTGTTGGACAGCGCGGCATAGAGGATCAGATCACCGAGGAGGACGGCACCGGTGTTGAGCACGGCCACCGTCGCACCCACCGACGTCCCCACCACGGAGTTCGTGACGTTGGCCGCCTGCGCGGTGTTCTGCGCCGCCACCAGCGGTGCGAACAGCGCGTTCCAGTCCGTCACCGGGGCTTCGGGCAGTTCCCCGGGCGGCGGAAGTTCGAAGTCGGGCAGCGCCGGGACGGAACCCGTGCTCGGAGTGAAGGCCGACGGGGTGGCGAACATGTCCGCCGCAGACGACGACGACACCGAGGTGTCACCCCCGGACAGCAGCGAGGACGCATCGCCGCCGAGACCGAACATCGACAGATCAGCCTCACCCAACGAAGGCTCGGGCTCCGGCGCGGGTGGCGGAGGACTGGCGACCGGCGGTTCGAGCGGCTTCAGCGCCGCCGGAGTCGCCGGGACATCGTGCCCGGAGAACAGCAGCACCATAGAGCCCCCGATCAGGGAGAGCACCAGCGACACAGCGGTCCCGAAGGCGACCGCCGTCCGCTTCCGACCTGTGCTGCTCATCCTCAACCCTTCCGGAGCGATCCTTCCGGAGCGCCTCTGTACCGCCGAAGTCGCCCCAAACCCTCAGTCTAGCAACCGTCGCACTCCATCCAGAATTGCGAAAGCGGCGCCCGTCTTTCGACGGACGCCGCTTCCACAGCTGTTCGGTAGGTGACCTACCGGGCGGCCACTACTTGATGATCTTGGTAACCCGGCCGGCGCCGACGGTGCGGCCACCCTCGCGGATCGCGAAACGCAGACCCTCGTCCATGGCCACCGGCTGGATGAGCTTCACCGAGATGTCGGTGTTGTCACCCGGCATAACCATCTCCGTACCCTCCGGCAGCGTGACCACACCGGTCACGTCGGTGGTGCGGAAGTAGAACTGCGGACGGTAGTTGTTGAAGAACGGCGTGTGCCGCCCGCCCTCGTCCTTGGACAAGATGTAGACGCTGCCCTCGAACTCGGTGTGCGGGGTGGTGGTGCCGGGCTTCACGATGACCTGGCCGCGCTCGACGTCCTCGCGCTTGACGCCACGGACCAGCAGACCGACGTTGTCGCCGGCCTGACCCTGGTCGAGCAGCTTGCGGAACATCTCGACACCGGTGACCGTGGTCTTGGTGACGCCCGGACGGATGCCGACGATCTCGACCTCTTCGTTGACGTTGACCACACCGCGCTCGACACGACCGGTCACCACGGTGCCACGGCCGGTGATGGTGAAGACGTCCTCGACGGGCATCAGGAACGGCTTGTCGGTCTCGCGGACCGGGTCCGGGATCGACTCGTCGACAGCGTCCATCAGCTCTTCGACGCTCTTGACCCACTTCTCGTCACCCTCGAGGGCCTTCAGCGCCGACACCCGGATAACCGGGGCATCCTCGTCGAAGTCCTGGGCGGCCAGCAGCTCGCGGACCTCCAGCTCGACGAGCTCCAGCAGCTCCTCGTCGTCGACCATGTCGGCCTTGTTCAGCGCCACCAGGATGTAGGGCACGCCGACCTGGCGGGCCAGCAGCACGTGCTCGCGGGTCTGCGGCATCGGACCGTCGGTGGCGGCGACCACCAGGATTGCGCCGTCCATCTGGGCGGCACCGGTGATCATGTTCTTGATGTAGTCAGCGTGACCGGGTGCGTCGACGTGCGCGTAGTGACGCTTGTCGGTCTGGTACTCCACGTGGGAGATGTTGATGGTGATACCGCGCTGACGCTCCTCGGGCGCGTTATCGATCTGGTCGAATGCACGCGACTCGTTCAGGTTGGGGAACTTGTCGTGCAGAACCTTGGTGATCGCCGCGGTCAGCGTGGTCTTGCCGTGGTCAACGTGACCGATGGTCCCGATGTTGACGTGCGGCTTCGTCCGCTCGAACTTCGCCTTCGCCACTTCTGTGTCCTCCTGGACTTGTTGGTGCTTGTCTAAAGCAGTTGGTTTTTATTCGGTTGTGTTGTGTTGCACAGGCTTTAGAGGCTAGGGCCTCGAACGCCCTACTGACCCGTCGCCTTCGCGATGTCGATTGCTCGACTCCGTGTCACTTCGCTCCGCTCACTGACCCGTCGCCTTCGCGATGATCTCCTTCGACACGTTCGCCGGAACTTCGGCATACGAATCGAACACCATGGAGTAGTTGGCCCGGCCCTGGGTCTTCGACCGAAGGTCGCCGACATAGCCGAACATCTCCGACAGCGGCACCAGCGCCTTGACGACGCGCGCCCCGCTGCGCTCCTCCATGGCCTGAATCTGACCACGGCGGGAGTTCAGGTCGCCGATCACATCGCCCATGTAGTCCTCGGGCGTGATGACCTCGACGGCCATGATGGGCTCGAGGATGACCGGCTGCGCTTGCGCGGCGGCCTTCTTCAAGGCCTGGGAGCCGGCGATCTTGAAGGCCATTTCCGAGGAGTCGACGTCGTGGTAGGCGCCGTCGAGCAGGATGACCTTCACGTTCACCAGCGGGTAGCCAGCCAGCACGCCGTACTGCATGGCGTCCTGCGCACCGGCGTCGACCGACGGGATGTACTCCCGCGGGATGCGGCCGCCGGTGACCTTGTTCTCGAACTCGTAGGTCGCCCCGTCCTCACCGCTGAACGGCTCGAGGGCGATGAGCACCTTGGCGAACTGGCCGGAGCCACCGGTCTGCTTCTTGTGGGTGAACTCGACCTTGTCGACCGCCCGCTTGATGGTCTCCTTGTAGGCCACCTGCGGCTTGCCGACGTTGGCTTCGACCTTGAACTCGCGGCGCATCCGGTCGACCAGGATGTCCAGGTGAAGCTCGCCCATCCCGCCGATCACGGTCTGGCCGGTCTCGGAGTCCTGGTGCACCTTGAAGGTCGGGTCCTCCTCGGCGAGCTTCTGGATCGCCAGGCTCAGCTTCTCCTGGTCGCTCTTGGTCTTGGGCTCGATGGCCACCTCGATGACCGGGTCCGGGAACGTCATCGACTCCAGCACGACCTGGTTACTCGGGTCGCACAGGGTGTCGCCGGTGGTGGTGTCCTTGAGACCGATCACGGCGTAGATGTGACCCGCGGAGGCCCGCTCGACCGGGTTCTCCTTGTTGGCGTGCATCTGGAACAGCTTGCCCAGCCGCTCCTTCTTGCCCTTGGTCGAGTTCACGACCTGGGCACCGGACTCGACCTTGCCCGAGTACACCCGGACGTAGGTCAGCTTGCCGAAGAAGGGGTGCACGGCGATCTTGAAGGCCAGCGCGGAGAACGGCTCGTCGACCGAGGGCTTGCGGCTGATGACCTCGTCTTCCTTGCCGGGCACGTGGCCCTGCACGGATTCGACGTCCAGCGGCGAGGGAAGGTAGTCGATGACCGCGTCGAGCATGGGCTGGACGCCCTTGTTCTTGAACGCGCTGCCGCACAGCACCGGGTACAGCTCGCTGGCGACGGTCAGCTTCCGGATGGCGCCCTTGATCTCCTCGACCGTCAGGTCCTCGCCACCGAAGTACTTCTCCAGCAGTGCCTCGTCGGTCTCGGCGACCGTCTCGAGGAGCTTGGTGCGGTACTCCTCGGCCTGCTCGACCATGTCGGCCGGGATGTCCTCGACCTCGTACTTCTCGCCGAGGGCGGTCTCGCCGCGCCAGACCTTGGCCTTCATCTCGACCAGGTCGATGATCCCGATGAAATCGTTCTCCGCACCGATCGGCAGCTGGATGACCAGGGGCGTCGCCCCCAGCCGCTCCTCGATGGTGCGCACGGTGAAGTAGAAGTCCGCGCCGAGCTTGTCCATCTTGTTGACGAAGCAGATGCGCGGGACGTCGTACTTGTCGGCCTGCCGCCAGACCTGCTCGGACTGCGGCTCCACGCCCTCCTTGCCGTCGAAGACGGCCACCGCACCGTCGAGCACCCGCAGCGAGCGCTCCACCTCCACGGTGAAGTCCACGTGGCCGGGGGTGTCGATGATGTTGATCTGGTTGTTGTTCCAGAAACACGTGACGGCCGCGGAGGTGATGGTGATCCCCCGCTCCTGCTCCTGCTCCATCCAGTCGGTAGTCGAGGCGCCGTCGTGCGTCTCACCGATCTTGTAGTTGACACCGGTGTAGTAGAGGATGCGCTCGGTCGTCGTGGTCTTGCCGGCGTCGATGTGCGCCATGATGCCGATGTTGCGGACCTTGTTCAGGTCGGTGAGCACGTCCTGTGCCACTTCATTCCCTTCGGGAAGTAATTTGTCTGAAGACTATTTCCGTTATGTGTGCCCGCTTCGCGGGCCCGTCACAGCAGAGCTGCGACGGCTACCACCGATAGTGCGCGAAGGCGCGGTTGGCCTCGGCCATCTTGTGGGTGTCCTCGCGGCGCTTGACCGACGCACCCAGGCCGTTGCTGGCGTCAAGGATCTCGTTGGCAAGCCGCTCGACCATGGTCTTCTCGCGACGAGCCTTGGAGAAGCTCACCAGCCAGCGCAGCGCCAAGGTGGTGGAGCGGTCCGGACGGACCTCCACGGGCACCTGGTAGGTGGCGCCGCCGACTCGGCGGCTGCGGACCTCAAGGGTGGGCTTGACGTTGTCCATCGCCCGCTTGAGGGTGATGACGGGGTCGGTGCCCGTCTTCTCGCGGGCCTGCTCGAGCGCCCCGTAGACGATGCGCTCGGCCAGCGACTTCTTGCCGTCCAGCAGCACCTTGTTGACCAGCTGGGTGACCAGCTGCGAACCGTAGACCGGATCGTTGACCAGCGGACGCTTGGGAGCGGGCCCCTTGCGCGGCATCAGCTCTTCTCCTTCTTCGCGCCGTAGCGGCTGCGAGCCTGCTTGCGGTTCTTGACGCCCTGGGTGTCCAGCGAGCCACGGATGATCTTGTAGCGCACACCGGGCAGGTCCTTCACCCGGCCGCCGCGGACCAGCACCATCGAGTGCTCCTGCAGGTTGTGACCCTCACCGGGGATGTAGGCGGTGACCTCCACCGCGCTGGTCAGCTTCACGCGGGCGACCTTGCGCAGCGCCGAGTTCGGCTTCTTGGGGGTGGTGGTGTAGACGCGGGTGCACACACCGCGCCGCTGCGGGCTGCCCTTGAGGGCCGCGGTCTTCACCTTGGCGACTTTGTCGCGGCGACCCTTGCGGACCAGCTGCTGAATGGTTGGCATCTACCGGCTTTCTCTCATCATCGTGCTGCAAGTCTTTAAAGTCTGTGTACTGCGGTTTCGTCCCCGCCGCGTACCCCGCGACCGGGCGTGTCGCACGCAGTGGACATCGAACGAATTCGATGCATACTGGACATGCGAATTGGCCCGGCGTGCGCGCAAGCGTCTCCGCAAGCGCCTGTTGGGCCAGGCACGAACCTTCACAATACCAGGGTGGGCCAACTGGTCCAAACCAGCGGCCGCGGCCGCCCGGGCACCCCGCCGCCTCCGCCGTGTGACCCTAAGTGCAGGTCAGCCGCCGACGCTGTGCCGGCGGTGCGCCATCCCCGTCGCCAGTCGCAGGACCATATCGGTGAAGACGGCGTCTGGGTCGATCCCCATACCGGCGGCCGCGTCGGGGCCCGTCCCCACCGCCACCACACCGGGATCCATCACGCCGGTCATCTCCAACAGGACGAAACCGTGCAGCGCGGCCCAGAACTCCAGCGCCGCATAGAAGGCGTCCTGACCGTCGAGACCATAGGACGCCAGCACCGAGATCACCGGCATGGCGGCCGCGTGCGCGGCGGCGGTGAACTCCGGGTCGTCCCCGCCCAATGGCATCCGGGTGAACGCCGAGTAGCGCCCCGGATGGTGGTGGGCATAGCTGCGGTACGCGCTGGCCATCGCCATCACCGCGTCATCGCGGGTGCGCCCGGCGCCGACGGTGCTGAGCATGTGCAGGATGTCGTCGATCACCCGCATCCGCACCGTATGGCGCAGATCGTCGAGGCTGTGGACGTGGTTGTAGAGCGAGGGCCCCTTGGTGCCCAGTTGGGCGGCCAGGGCATTGATGGTCAGCGCATCCCAACCTTCGCGGTCGAGGAAGGTCAGCGCGGCGTTGACGATCACCTCGCGGCTCAGTTTGGCCGGCGGCCGCGGGCGTGTACTCATCAGCGTGGACTCTATGCCCCCGGCTAGGCTGATCGGCGATGCGGACACACCTGATCACCGTGCTCGCCGGCCTCACCGGGCTGGGACTGCTCAGCGGCTGCGGCTCGGGCGACGACGCGGCGGGCAGCGGTGCCGACCCCGGTGTCCGGGCTTCTGTCGAGGTGGCCGGGACCATCAACTACGGCTCGTTCGGTACCCGCTCCGATATCGACTGCGCCGACGGCAAGTCCCTCAATGTCGGCGGTTCCAACAATGTGCTGAAGGTGCGCGGGGTGTGCCGGGCGGTGAGCGTGGGCGGCGCCGACAACACCATCACCCTGAATCGGGTCGACGGCGAACTCAACGTCGTCGGCCTGAACAACACCGTCAGCTATGCCCAGGGCGATCCGGAGGTCACCGACGCGGGGACGGGTAACCGGATCGCCCGGCGCTAGGAATCGACCGACACTCCTCTGCGACGGAGATTGTCGATTGCCACCTGGGATTAAACGGCCGGTTGGGTACCAGGATCGTGGTCGTGGGGGCCGATCGAGACAATCTGAATTGACCCGTCAGGGCACCGAACCCAATACATTCGCCACGCCTGCGGAGTCTTGTTTTCGACGTAAGAGTTCCAGATTTGGGCATCGCCTGGACCCTTCAGCGTGTCCATCTGATGTGTGCAAAAGGACGGATGCGATGGACCAGACTCGATCATCAGGCGTATGGCCTTCCGCGCCTTCTTGAACTTCTCGTTCAATCGGCGCGAGTCCTTGGCCTCGCGCAGCCACTCATCGACTGCAGGGCTGAACCAGACCTTCTCGGCACTCACTCGTCGTCAAGAAGCCAGTCACTAGACACCCGCTCGCCTGCAGCGAACTGCTTCAAGCCAGTTCGGATCTCATCATAGAGGCCCCTATTTTCGAGGATCGCGCGTTCGGCGTCATCGAGTAGCGCGAACGGTACTAGTCGGATAGTCCCGTCGGAGTCGACGATTTTGACGAACTTGGTATGCGCGGGAGCAGCGAGGCGAACCTCGGCCCGATCGCCGGTATCGACGATCTCGGATTCGCTCTCATAGCTGATGACGGCAGTCAATTGAGGAAACCTCCCTGCACTAGGACTGTAGCGCGTGTAATGCCAGAACTGTAGACACTATTTGCCGGGTCCCTCTGATGTGTTTCATCACGTTCGGCCGAAACGTAACGCCTCTCTTCACTGAAGGACCAGGTCAGATTACGCTGCGGTTCACCCTCAACCCCCGGTCACATTACATCTCTTGTGCAACTGTCGGCAATTTGTAACAGTGGGGTATGCCTGCAACACACGTCGTCACCAATCAGGTGCCACCGCTACTCGACTACAACCCGGCCACCGCCCCGGTCCTGGCCGAGGCGCTGGAACGGGAGGGCGGCGGCTGGGGCGCCGAGGAGGTCTTCACCCTCGGCGCCATCGCCGGTGGCACGACTGCCCAGCGCTGGGGCGATCTGGCCGACCGCAATGTGCCGATCCTGCACACCCACGACCGGTACGGCCACCGCATCGACGAGATCGAGTACGACCCGGCCTATCACGAGCTGATGCGCACGGCCATCGCACACGGCCTGCACGCGGCACCGTGGGCCGACGACCGGCCCGGCGCTCATGTGGTGCGCGCGGCGAAGATGGGCGTCTGGACCCCCGAACCGGGCCATGTCTGCCCCATTTCGATGACCTACGCCGTGGTCCCGGCGCTGCGGCACAATCCCGATCTGGCCGCGCTCTACGAGCCGTTGCTGACAAGCCGGGTGTACGACCCCGAACTCGCCGTACCGGCCACCAAGGCCGGGATCACCGCCGGTATGTCGATGACCGAGAAGCAGGGCGGCTCCGACGTGCGGGCCGGCACCACCGCCGCGGTCCCCAACGGCGACGGCAGCTACACCCTGACCGGGCACAAGTGGTTCACCTCGGCGGCGATGAGCGATGTCTACCTGGTGCTGGCCCAGGCCCCCGGCGGGCTGAGCTGCTTCTTCCTGCCGCGGGTGCTGCCCGATGGCAGCCGCAACCGGATGCACATCCAGCGCCTGAAGGACAAGCTGGGCAACCACGCCAACGCCTCCAGCGAGATCGAGTACGACGGTGCTATCGCGTGGCTGGTCGGCGAGGAGGGCCGTGGGGTGCCGGTCATCATCGAGATGGTCAACCTGACCCGGCTGGACTGCACCCTGGGCAGCGCCACCAGCATGCGCCAGGGCCTGACCCGGGCCATCCACCACACCCAGCATCGCAAGGCATTCGGCGCGTATCTGATCGACCAGCCGCTGATGCGCAATGTGCTGGCCGACCTGGCAGTGGAGGCCGAGGCGGCGACCATGGTGGCGATGCGGATGGCGGGCGCCACCGACGCCGCCAACCGCGGCGACGTCCGCGAGACCATGCTGCGCCGGATCGGTCTGGCCGCCGCGAAGTACTGGGTGTGCAAACGGGCCACCCCGCACGCAGCCGAGGCGATGGAGTGCCTGGGCGGTAACGGCTACGCCGAGGAATCCGGGATGCCGCGGCTGTACCGGGAGGCCCCGCTGATGGGCATCTGGGAGGGCTCGGGCAACGTCAGCGCGTTGGACACCCTGCGCGCGATGGCCACCCGGCCGGACTGTGTCGAGGTGCTCTTCGACGAGCTGTCCGGCCCCGCGAGCCAGGACGCCAGGCTGGGCGCCCACGTCGGACGGCTCGCCGACAGCCTCACCGACGCCGCGACGCTGGAGTACCGGGCCCGCACCGTCGCCGAGCACATCACGCTGGCCCTGCAGGGCGCGCTGCTGGTGCGCCACGGGCACCCGGCGGTCGCCGAGGCGTTCCTGGCCACCCGACTGGCCCGCGACTGGGGCGGCGCCTTCGGGACGCTGCCCGCCGGGCTGGACCTGGCGCCGATCATCGAGCGCTCGCTGGTGAAGGGGTGAGCGCCGCGCCCCTCACCACCATGACCTACGAGGTGACCGGGCGGATCGCGCGGATCACCTTCGACCGGCCGGACAAGGGCAACGCCATCGTCGCCGACACCCCGGTGGAACTGGCCGCGTGCGTGGAGCGCGCCGACCTGGACCCGAACGTGCACGTGATCCTGGTGTCCGGCCGGGGTCCCGGCTTCTGCGCCGGGTTCGACCTGTCCGCCTATGCCGAGGGTCTGGCGGCGGGCAATCCGGGGCCGGCGGCGGGTGAGCGGGCCGGGACCGTGCTCGACGGGCGGGTCCAGGCCGAGAACCACCGGCCGGACAAGCCGTGGGACCCGATGGTCGACTACCAGATGATGAGCCGCTTCGTTCGCGGCTTCGCCGCCCTGATGCGGGCCGACAAGCCGACCGTGGTCAAGATCCACGGCTACTGCGTCGCCGGTGGCACCGATATCGCGCTGCACGCCGACCTGATGGTGGCCGCCGCCGATGCCAAGATCGGCTACCCACCCACCCGGGTGTGGGGAATCCCGGCGGCCGGGTTGTGGGCGCACCGTCTCGGCGATCAGCGCGCCAAGCGACTGCTGTTCACCGGGGACTGCATCACCGGCGCGCAGGCCGCCGAGTGGGGGCTGGCCATCGAGGCCCCCGAACCCGCCGATCTCGACGACCGCACCGAGCGACTGGTGGAACGGATCGCCGCGCTGCCTATCAACCAGCTGATCATGGCGAAACTGGCCGCCAACACCGCGCTCTACCAGCAGGGGGTGCTGACCAGCGCGATGGTCTCGACGGTGTTCGACGGGATCGCCCGGCACACCCCGGAGGGGCACGATTTCGTCGCGGGGGCCGGCCGGGACGGCTTCCGGGATGCGGTCCGGCGCCGCGACGCCCCGTTCGGCGACTTCGGCAGAATTGCCTCCGATGTCGGCGGTGGCCGAATTGCCTCCGATGTCGGCGGTGGCCGCACTGCCTCCGATGTCGGCGGTGGCCGCAGCACATCAGGAGTCTGAGGTGGCCCCCAGGCTGACCGCACGCTCGGTGGTGCTCTCGGTCCTGCTCGGCGCCCACCCGGCGTGTGCCACCCCGGCCGAACTGGTCGCGCTGACCGCCGGGTTCGGTATCCGCGAGGCGGCATTGCGAGTCGCGCTGACCAGGATGGCCGCCGCGGGTGACCTGGTTCGCTCCGCCGACGGCTACCGGCTCTCCGACCGGTTACTCGCCCGCCAGCGCCGCCAGGACGCCGCGCTGAACCCGCCGACCCACGGTTGGGACGGCCAGTGGCTGACGGTCCTGGTCACCGCGACCGGCGCCGACGCTCGCACCCGCACCGCACTGCGGGCCGCACTGCGGGAGGTCCGGTTCGGCGAACTTCGCGAGGGGGTGTGGCTGCGCCCGGACAACCTGGACACCGCCCTGCCCCCCGTCGTGCACGGCCGGGTGCGGGTGCTGCGAGCCACCGATGACGACCCGGCGGGGCTGGCCGCGCTGCTGTGGGACCTGCCCGGCTGGGTGCAGACCGGTCGCCGACTGCTGGCCCGGATGGCCGAGGCCGACGATGTCCCGGCCCGTTTCGAGATCGCCGCGGGGATCGTGCGCCATCTGCTCACCGACCCGGTGCTGCCTGACGCGCTACTACCGCCGGGCTGGCCGGGCTCGAAACTGCGGGACTGCTACACCGAATTCGCAGCGCAGTTGGCCCGGCGGCGAGAACCCCTCGCCGCACACGTCGGCGCGCGGCCCGACCAGGAAGAGGCGAGATGAGCGAATCGACGGACGCCGTCCGGGTTGAGCGCGACGGCCCGGTCACCACGGTGATCCTGAACCGTCCACAGGCGCGCAACGCCGTCGACGGCCCGACCGCGCTGGCCCTGTACGCCGCGTTTGAGGAGTTCGAAGCCGATGACACCGCCGCGGTGGCGGTGCTCTGCGGCGACGGCGGGACGTTCTGCGCGGGCGCCGACCTCAAAGCGCTCGGCACCGCGGACGTCAACCCCACCTACCCGGTGGTGTCCAGCCCGATCGGCCCGATGGGCCCGACCCGGATGTCGCTGTCCAAACCGGTGATCGCCGCGGTCAGCGGTTACGCGGTGGCCGGCGGGCTGGAACTGGCGCTGTGGTGCGACCTGAGGGTGGTGGAGAGCAGCGCGGTGTTCGGGGTGTTCTGCCGGCGCTGGGGCGTGCCACTCATCGACGGCGGCACGGTCCGGTTGCCGCGGTTGATCGGGCACAGCCGGGCGATGGACATGATCCTGACCGGCCGTCCGGTGGATTCCGCCGAAGCGATGGCGATCGGCCTGGCCAACCGGGTGGTGCCCGACGGGCAGGCCCGGACGGCCGCCGAGACCCTGGCCGCCGAACTGGCCCGGTTACCGCAGGGCTGCCTACGGGCCGATCGCGCCTCGGCGCTACGGCAGTGGGGGCACTCGGAGACCGAGGCCCTGGCTTTCGAGTTCGACAGTTTCGCGACGGTGGCCGCCGAATCACTGGCCGGGGCGCGCCGGTTCGCCGGTGGGGCCGGGCGGCACGGCGCACCGGCCTGAGCCCCTGAACCTCTGAGCCCATGCCCTGGGCTAACCGCACCGCACGTCACCCCCACAACCCCGGAAACGGGAAACGGCCCCCTCCCGAAGGAGGGGGCCGTTCCCGTGTTGGAACTGACTGCTAGGCAGGGCTGCCGCCGCCGCGGCCACCGGCACCGCCGGCACCGCCGGCACCACCGGCTGCTCCACCCTTGATGGCGCCACCAGCACCACCGGTGCCACCGGTACCGCCAGGACCACCGCTACCGCCCGCGCCGCCGGACGAACCGGAGGAAGCGGAACCGTTGCTACCGGCCACACCGCCCGACCCGGCACTACCGGTGCTGCCGGCATTGCCGGTCGCGCCGGAGGCGCCAGCCGAACCGGTCGCACCGGAGGCGCCCACGGCGCCACCGATGCCGTTGGCACCCGAGGCACCCTGGGTACCCGAGGCACCCGGGTTGGCACCCGTTGCGCCAGAGGCACCGGTGAAGCCGGTCGCGCCGTCCAGGCCCTGAGCGCCCTGGGCGCCCTTGGGACCGTCGGCACCCGCGGCACCGGTGGCGCCACTGGCGCCCGCCTTGCCGTTGGAGCCGACAGCGCCGCCGCCGCCGAACAGGCCGCCCGAGCCCGGGGTGCCCGCCTTGCCGCCGGCACCACCGGCGCCGCCGAGCGAGCCACCGAGACCGCCGGTACCACCTTCGCCGCCGAAGCCGCCGGTACCACCGGTACCACCGACGCCGCCGGCACCACCGGTACCACCGGCGCCGTAGCCACCGGTACCACCGGTACCACCCGTGCCGCCGGCACCGGAGAGGCCACCCTGGCCACCCTGGCCACCGGTACCACCGGTACCACCGACGCCGCCGGCGCCACCGGTACCACCGGTACCACCGGTACCACCGGTGCCACCGACGCCACCCTGGCCGCCTGCGCCACCCGAGGCACCGTTACCGAGACCACCGATACCACCAACACCACCGGCGGCGCCAACGCCACCGGTACCACCCGTGCCACCCTTGCCGCCGTTGGAGCCGGTACCACCGGTACCACCCGTGCCACCCGTGCCACCCGTGCCACCCGTGCCACCGGTACCACCCGTGCCACCCGTGCCACCCGTGCCGCCACCGGCACCACCGGTACCACCGGTACCACCGATACCACCCTGGCCACCGACGCCACCGATACCGCCGGAGCCACCGCGGCCGCCGGTACCACCGGTGCCACCGTTACCGCCGGTGCCACCGTCGCCGCCGTTGCCGGCGTTGCCGCCCTGACCGAAGAGGCTGAACAGGCCGGCGTTGCCGCCGTTGCCGCCGTTACCGCCGGTGCCGCCGGTTTCGCCGGCACCGCCGCGTCCGCCGCCGACGGCGGTCAGGATCGCGCTGCCGCCGTCACCGCCGGTACCGCCGCGCCCGCCGGACGCACCCACGCCGCCCGAAGCACCCGAGGCGCCGGAGGGGGCCATGCTGCCGGTGGCACCCCAACCGCCCCAGCCACCCGCGCCACCGGAAGCGCCGGTGAAGCCGTTAGTACCGGGGGCGCCGGACCCGCCGGACGCGCCGGGAGCACCGGACGCACCGGGTTCGCCGGAGGCGCCGGCACTGCCGGAGGCGCCGGGATCGCCGTTGACGCCGGTCGCACCCGCCGCGGCACCCGGAGCGCCGGAAGCGCCGGAAGCGCCCACGGTGCTACCCGCTGCTCCCGCTCCGCCCGATGCGCCGGAAGCGCCGATGTCCGCGCCGCCGGATGAGCCGTTAGGCGCACCGGAGGCACCGGAGGCACCGGTCACACCGGAGGCGCCGTAGCCACCGGAGGCTCCGATGGTGCCGGAGGCGCCCCAGGCGCCGGAGGACCCGGGACCCGCGGAGGCGCCGGACGCGCCACGGGCACCGGAAGCACCGGTAGCACCAGGATCGCCTTGTTGGCCGTTGATACCGGGGGTACCGGAGGCGCCATACGCACCGTCGTCACCACGGACGCCCGTGCCGCCGTTACCGCCGTTACCGCCGTTGGAGAACCATGCGAAGAGGCCGCCGTTACCGCCGTCGCCACCGTCGCCTCCGATACCGCCGTTACCGCCGTTACCGCCGGAACCGGCCAGCAGACCGCCGTTGCCGCCGTCGCCACCGTCACCGATGACCGCGGAGCCGCCGTTACCGCCGTTGCCCCACAGCAGGCCGCCGCTCTGGCCGTTGGCGCCAGAGCCGTCGGTGCCGCTCTGGCCGTTGCAGATCAGGCCGCAGGCGCCGCCGACGGCAGCCGCAGCGGTGACCGACTGAGTCGCACCGCCGGAGTCACCGACGAGGCTGTTGCCGTCGAGCCAGAAGGGATCCGCGTCGGTGGTATCGAGCGGAAATTCGAAGTTGCGCAGCTCCACCTCGAGCGGAGCAGACGCCTGGACCGCAGAGAGGGCGGTCGGTGCGAACAGGCCGAGGCCTGCACCGATGGCCGACACACCGCCGGCACCGGCAATCAATAGGGAGCGGAGAGAGACTTTCTTTCCACTCGACTTGGTGTTGCGTTCTTTTGACACGTGCGGGCTCCCCACAACCAAATTGACAGACCTGCGGTTTACAGGCCCAGTGAACTTAACACGGCAGAACAGATGCTCAGCTACCTCAGCCGCTGTACAAATTCCTGAAACTTGCATACGCAAGCACATTGCCGTTGCACAGGGAAGTGGTTTGAGTTAGCTCCTGGCATTTGCCAGCAGTACCCCATGGACGCCGGCTGTGGGTCCGATTATCAGCAAATGCGCTGCTCCAGAGCGCTCTAAGTTCACTCTCAGGTACCGCTGGACCATCTCGTCCGGGATCGCCAGGATGCCCTTCTCAGGTTGCCCTAATCTTTCTCTCAGCGCGCTCATCGCGCCTCAAATTGGTTCAGGACCCAACCAGGATCATTTCTGGCCGGGGTACCCGGCGGGGTCGGGACAGGAGTCTGGCAAACATGTTGGGGCCGTCTGAGGGGCGTGGAGCGACGCCGGTGGGCCGCGCCGAGACCATCGGCGAGCCCATGCCTGTTGCTCGCCCACTGGTCGCCTTCCGTTGGCCGCTCTGGCGCGCACGCCCGCTAGGGCTTCTGGAACCCGCCCGGTGGTGGGAGCTCCGCCGAGATCGCCCCCCAGAAGTTCTTGACGTTGATCGCGAAGACCTTCTCCTCCGAGCGGATGACCTCTCGGTAGTGGGCCTGTTTGTCGAAATAGTGCCGGTAGTTGACGAAGATGTCGGGGATCAGGTCGTGGAGGTCCCGCTCGAGGGTCACCTTTTCCTCGATGGGGACGTCCTCCCAATAGGCGGCCGACCCGGACTTGTTGGTGACCACCACACAACCGTGCATGGCCGCCTCCCGCGGCATCCGGTCCTTGCCGGGGTGATATCCGTTGTCCACGTAGATCTTGCAGGTGCGCAGTGTCTCGTCGACCTGTTCCCGCGACATGCCCTTCATCCTGATGTAGGGAATGCCGCGGCTCTCGCAGATGCTCCGGGTGATCATGTCCTTGTTGGCGTTGTAACAGATCACGTCCTGCTTACCGCCGATGAAGGACTCGGGGTCCAGCGCCAGGTAGTCGTCGTTGATGTGGTCGGTCAGGAAGTACCACCAGGTCTGCCAGGACAGGAACGGCCGGACCATGGCGTACTCGTAGTAGGACTGGAACAGGTGGATGGCCTGCGACTCCACCTCCAGGTTGTCCCGCAACATCCCCATCAGGGCGGCATTGGTGTGGGAGAGCCAGTACACAGCGATGTTCGACTGCGGATAGGCCTGCCGGAACTCGGTGATGCGGGCGATCTCCGGGATGACCACCACGGTTCCCCGGGTGTCCTCGACGTGATCGCTGACCTTGATGGCGGCGAACTCGGGGTACAGCACGCTGTGGTCGCCGTCCGGGTTCGGCAGGTAGTACATCGCGGCGTCGGCACCGATGGCGTTCAGGGCGCTGCACAGCTGGTGCAGGAGTTCGGTGCCGCCGGTCCGGTGCCGTGGGCAGACGATGAAAACCCTGGAAGCTCCCATCACGCTCACCCCTGCGCGGCCGGTTTCTCGCTGACGGCCCGGCCCACCTGCCACTCCCAGTCACGATCCCGGGGCGCACGCACCTCGAGGTTCTTCTCCCACGCCGCCTGCAACACCGTCGGGTCGACCCCGCAGTCACGGGCCACGCTGATCAACGCGTTGATGTCCTTGGGCAGACAGTGGCCGCCGAATCCGCCGACGAACCGCCCGTCGTGGGTGGGCACCGGACCGGGCACCGCCCAGTGGGTGTCACCGAGCCGGCGGTCGAAGGTGGCGTACTCGATCACCTTGTCGTAGTCGATGTCGAGGCCGTGGGAGTCCAGCGCTTCGCAGATCTGCGCCATCTCGTTGGCGAACGACACCTTCACCGCGAGCATGCAGTTGGTCACGTACTTGACCATCTCCGCGGTGCTGGAACTGGTCTTGATGATCGCCATCTTCGGGAACAGCCGCCGGTAGAGGTTGCGCACCTCGTTGATGTAGGGCCGCGGACCGCCGAGGACCACCCGTTCCGCGCCGCGCATATCTGCCAAAGCGTTTGCCTCGGTGAGGAACTCGGGGTTGAACACGGTATGCAGACCGCCGCCGTCAGGCTCGCCGAACCGGGCGTTCCAGCGCTGCACCGAACCGGGCGGGACCGTCGACTTCAACACAGCGATCCGGTGCGGGACACCGGGGCGGCGCGGGCTGTCGCAGATCCCGGCCAATATCTCCTCGACGATGGAGACATCCGCAGTCCCGTCGGGGTACATCGGCGTCGGCACGCAGACGAAGAAGATGCCGGTGAATCCGTCGTCGGCCTCGCAGGCTTCGACGAAGTCGGAGATCGTGCCGGGCCGGCCGCGATCGCCGAACTCGTCGATCCCGCCCTCGGCCCGCTTGCCGATCCGGTCGTAGACCAGGACCTTCTCGCCCCGCTCAGCGAACACCGTGGTCAGGGTGCCCCCCACATAACCCTGTCCGATCACCGCCACGCTCATCCGTCAACCCCTTTCGCCGAGCAGACACAAACTCGCACAATTCTGCGCCTGAACGTGCGAGTTTGCGTCTGCTCGCGCAAGCGAACCACACAAGAAAGGCCCCGCCGAAGCGGGGCCTTTCCTCGTGGGTCCTTCTAGCGGTAGTCGCTGTACCCGTAGTCGTCCAACGGCACCGCGGCGCCGGTGGCCTGACCGAAGTCCGGGCTGTAGTACTGATCCTCGTAGGACGGGATCGTGTACGCGGCGGCCCGGGCCTCCTCGGTGGGCTGCACCTGGATGTTGCGGTACCGGTTGATACCGGTACCCGCCGGGATCAGCTTGCCGATGATGACGTTCTCCTTGAGGCCCTGGAGCTTGTCGCTGCGGCAGTTGATCGCCGCATCGGTCAGCACCCGGGTGGTCTCCTGGAACGAGGCCGCCGACAGCCACGAGTCGGTGGCCAGCGATGCCTTGGTGATACCCATCAGCACCGGACGGCCGGCCGCCGGCTCGCCACCCTCGGCGACGACGCGACGGTTCTCCGACTCGAACTCCCCGCGCTCGGTCAGCGAGCCGGGCAGGAACTCCGTTGCGCCCGAGTCGATGATCGTGACGCGACGCAGCATCTGCCGGACGATGACCTCGATGTGCTTGTCGTGGATCGACACACCCTGCGCCCGGTAGACCTCCTGGACCTCCTTGACCAGGTGGATCTGCACCTCGCGCGGGCCGAGCACGCGCAGCACCTCGTGCGGGTCGGCCGAGCCCTCCATGAGCTGCTGGCCCACCTCGACGTGGTCGCCGTCGGCGAGCAGCCGCTCGGTGCCGTCCTCGTGCTTGAACACCCGCAGCCGCTGACGCTTGGACAGCTTGTCGTACACGACCTCCTCGCTCCCGTCGTCAGGAACGATGGTGATCTTGTAGAACTTGTCGTTGTCCTCCAAGCGGATCCGCCCGGTGACCTCGGCGATCGGGGCCTTGCCGCGCGGGATGCGCGCCTCGAACAGCTCCTGCACGCGGGGCAGACCACCGGTGATGTCCTCACCGACGCCACCCTGGTGGAAGGTGCGCATGGTCAGCTGGGTGCCGGGCTCGCCGATGGACTGCGCGGCGACGATTCCGACCGCCTCGCCGATGTCGACGAGCTTGCCGGTCGCCATCGACCGGCCGTAGCACATCGCGCACACACCCGAGGCGCTGCCGCAGGTGAGCACCGAGCGCACCTTGACCGAGGAGATCCCGGCTTCCAGCAGTGCGTCGATCGCCGGGTCGCCCAGGTCATGGCCGCGCTCGACGATCACGGTGCCGTTGGCGTCGACGGCGTCAGCGGCCAGCGTGCGGGCGTAGGCGGAGGTCTCCACGAACGGATCCCGGATCAGCGAGCCGTCGGCTCCCCGCTCCGCCAGGTCGACGACGATGCCGCGCTCGGTCAGGCAGTCGTGCTCGCGCACGATCACGTCCTGGCTGACGTCCACCAGACGGCGGGTCAGGTAACCCGAGTCGGCGGTGCGAAGTGCGGTGTCCGCCAGACCCTTTCGGGCGCCGTGGGTGTTGATGAAGTACTCCAGCACGGTCAGGCCCTCACGGAAGGAGGACTTGATCGGACGCGGGATGAACTCACCCTTCGGGTTGGTCACCAGGCCCTTCATGCCGGCCAGGGTGCGGGTCTGGGTGAAGTTACCCGTGGCGCCGGACTCCACGATCGTCTTGATCGGGTTGTCCGCCGGGTAGTGATCGCGCAGCGCGTCACCCACCTCCTCGGTGGCCTTCTTCCACAGCTCGACCAGGGCGTCGTTGCGCTCCTGATGGTTCAGGGCACCGCGCTGGTACTTCTTCTCGATGACGCGGGCCTCTTCCTCGTACCGCTCGAGGATCTGCTGCTTCTCCGGCAGCACCAGCACGTCGGCCATCGAGACGGTGACACCCGAACGGGTGGCCCAGTAGAACCCGGTGTCCTTGAGCTTGTCGACGGTCTGCGCCACCACGATCATCGGGTAGCGCTCGGCCAGGTCGTTGATGATCCGGGCCTGGACTTTCTTGTGCATCTGCTCGTTGACGAACGGATACCCCTGCGGCAGAAGCTCGTTGAAGAGCACCCGGCCCAGCGTGGTCTGGCAGATCCAGGCATTGCCCGGACGCCAGCCGTTCTCGCCGAACAGTTCGGTCTCCACCTCGTGCGGCGGGCGCAGCTGGTCCAGGCGGATCTTGATCTGGGCGCGGACGCTCAGCGCGCCGCGGTCCATGGCCATGATCGCCTCGGCCGGGCTCGAGTACACACCGGACTCCGGGGTGTCCTTGGCCGCCGGGGTGTACTCGCCCTTGGCACCCTCGACATGGGTGGTCAGGTAGTACAGACCGGTGACCATGTCCAGACGCGGCATGGCCAGCGGCTTGCCCGACGCCGGCGACAGGATGTTGTTGCTGGACAGCATCAGCACCCGGGCCTCGGCCTGCGCCTCCGCCGACAGCGGCAGGTGCACGGCCATCTGGTCGCCGTCGAAGTCGGCGTTGAACGCCTCGCACACCAGCGGGTGCAGCTGAATCGCCTTGCCCTCGACCAGCTGCGGCTCGAAGGCCTGGATACCCAGTCGGTGCAGGGTGGGGGCGCGGTTCAGCAGCACCGGGTGCTCGGAGATGACCTCTTCGAGGACGTCCCACACCTGCGGCCGCTGACGCTCCACCATCCGCTTGGCGCTCTTGATGTTCTGCGCGTGGTTGAGGTCGACCAGACGCTTCATCACGAACGGCTTGAACAGCTCCAGGGCCATCAGCTTGGGCAGGCCGCACTGGTGCAGCTTCAGCTGCGGGCCGACCACAATGACCGAACGGCCGGAGTAGTCGACGCGCTTGCCGAGCAGGTTCTGGCGGAACCGGCCCTGCTTGCCCTTCAACAGATCCGACAGCGACTTCAGCGGGCGGTTGCCCGGGCCGGTGACCGGCCGGCCACGACGGCCGTTGTCGAACAGCGCGTCCACCGACTCCTGAAGCATGCGCTTCTCGTTGTTGACGATGATCTCCGGCGCACCCAGGTCGATCAGGCGCTTGAGCCGGTTGTTGCGGTTGATCACCCGGCGGTACAGGTCGTTGAGGTCCGAGGTGGCGAACCGGCCACCGTCGAGCTGGACCATCGGCCGCAGCTCCGGCGGGATCACCGGCACCGCGTCCAGGACCATGCCCATCGGCGAGTTGCCCGACTGCTGGAACGCCGCAACGACTTTCAGCCGCTTGAGCGCGCGCAGCTTCTTCTGGCCCTTGCCACTGCGGATGATCTCGCGCAGGTTCTCGGCCTCAGCGTCGATGTCGAAGGTCTCGATCAGCTTCTGGATCGCCTCGGCGCCCATCGACCCGGTGAAGTACTCGCCGTAGCGGTCCACCAGTTCGCGGTAGATGTTCTCGTCGATGATCAGCTGCTTGGGCGCCAGCTTGGTGAAGGTGCTCCAGATCTCGTCGAGCCGGTCCAGCTCACGCTGAGCACGGTCGCGGATCTGGCGCATCTCGCGCTCACCGCCGTCCTTGACCTTGCGCTTGACGTCGCTCTTGGCGCCCTCTTCCTCAAGCTCCTTGAGGTCGGCCTCGAGCTTCTGGGCGCGAGCCTCCAGATCGATGTCGCGCTGGTTCTCGACGGCCTTCTTCTCCGAGACCATCTCGGCCTCGAGCGTGGACAGCTCGTTGTGGCGCATCTCGGTGTCCACCGCGGTGATCACGTAGGCGGCGAAGTAGATGATCTTCTCGAGATCCTTCGGCGCCAGGTCCAGCAGGTACCCCAGGCGCGAGGGCACACCCTTGAAGTACCAGATGTGCGTGACGGGCGCGGCCAGCTCGATGTGGCCCATCCGCTCACGCCGCACCTTGGCGCGGGTCACCTCGACGCCGCAGCGCTCGCAGATGATGCCCTTGAACCGGACCCGCTTGTACTTACCGCAATAGCACTCCCAGTCGCGAGTCGGTCCGAAGATCTTCTCGCAGAACAGGCCGTCCTTCTCAGGCTTGAGCGTGCGGTAGTTGATGGTCTCCGGCTTCTTGACCTCGCCGTACGACCAGGTACGGATGTCCTCGGCGGTGGCCAAACCGATGCGGAGCTCATCGAAGAAGTTGACGTCTAGCACGTAACTCCCTTTCCCCTTGCGGGATAGAAACCTCGAAAACTAAGTAGCTGAGGGTCTCTCGCTTACGCGAGATCCTCGACGGACGCCGATTCGTTGCGGGACAGGTTGATACCCAGGTTCGCCGCGGCACGTTCCAGATCGTCGTCGTCGCCGTCGCGCATCTCGATGGCCGCACCGTCGCTGGACAGCACCTCGACGTTGAGGCACAGCGACTGCAGCTCCTTGAGGAGCACCTTGAACGACTCCGGGATACCCGGCTCGGGGATGTTCTCCCCCTTGACGATGGCCTCGTAGACCTTGACCCGACCGACGGTGTCGTCGGACTTGATCGTCAACAGCTCCTGCAGCGTGTACGCCGCGCCGTAGGCCTGCATGGCCCAGCACTCCATCTCGCCGAACCGCTGGCCGCCGAACTGCGCCTTACCGCCCAGCGGCTGCTGGGTGATCATCGAGTACGGCCCGGTGGAGCGGGCGTGGATCTTGTCGTCCACCAGGTGGTGCAGCTTGAGGATGTACATGTAGCCCACGGTGACCGGGTACGGGAAGGGTTCCCCGCTGCGGCCGTCGTAGAGCATCGCCTTGCCGTCCGGGTTGACCATGACCTCACCGTCGCGGTTGGCCAGGGTCGACCCGAGCAGACCCGTCAGCTCGTCCTCGCGGGCACCGTCGAACACCGGGGTGGCCACGACGGTGTCCGCCGGGGCCTCCAGCAGATCGGCGGGCAGGTTCTTGGCCCACTCGGCGTTGGGGTCGGCCTTCCAGCCGGTCTTGGCGATCCACCCGAGGTGGGTCTCCAGGATCTGGCCGATGTTCATCCGTCGGGGCACACCGTGGGTGTTGAGGATGATGTCGACCGGGGTGCCGTCGGGCAGGAACGGCATGTCCTCCTGCGGGAGGATCTTGCCGATGACGCCCTTGTTGCCGTGCCGGCCGGCCAGCTTGTCGCCGTCGGAGATCTTGCGCTTCTGCGCGACGTAGACGCGCACCAGCTCGTTGACCCCGGCCGGCAGCTCGTCGTCGTCCTCGCGGGAGAACACCCGGATGCCGATGACCTTGCCGGACTCGCCGTGCGGCACCTTCAGCGAGGTGTCGCGCACCTCGCGGGCCTTCTCGCCGAAGATGGCGCGCAGCAGCCGCTCCTCCGGGGTCAGCTCGGTCTCACCCTTCGGGGTGACCTTGCCGACCAGGATGTCGCCGTCGCGCACCTCCGCACCGATCCGGACGATGCCGCGCTCGTCGAGGTCGGCGAGCACCTCCTCGGAGACGTTCGGGATGTCCCGGGTGATCTCCTCGGCGCCCAGCTTGGTGTCGCGGGCGTCGATCTCGTGCTCCTCGATGTGGATCGAGGTGAGCACGTCCTCCTCAACCAGACGGCTGGAGAGGATGATCGCGTCCTCGTAGTTGTGGCCCTCCCACGGCATGACCGCCACCAGCAGGTTCTTGCCCAGCGCCATCTCACCGTTCTCGGTGCACGGCCCGTCGGCGATGACCTGGCCGGCCTCGACGCGCTGGCCGGCATCGACGATCGGCTTCTGGTTGGCGCAGGTGCCGTGGTTGGAGCGGTTGAACTTACGCATCCGGTAGGTGAAGCGGGTGCCGTCGTCGGCCATCACGGTGACGTAGTCGGCCGACACCTCCTCCACCACACCGGCCTTGTCGGCGACGACGACGTCACCGGCGTCGATCGCGGCGCGCAGTTCCATCCCGGTGCCGACGATCGGGGCCTCCGAGCGCACCAGCGGAACCGCCTGGCGCTGCATGTTGGCGCCCATCAGCGCGCGGTTGGCGTCGTCGTGCTCGAGGAACGGGATCATGGCCGTGGCCACCGACACCATCTGGCGCGGCGAGACGTCCATGAAGTCGACCTCGGAGGCGTTGACGTACTCGACCTCGCCGCCCTTGCGGCGCACCAGGACTCGCTCCTCGAGGAACTTGCCGGACGCGTCGGTCGGCGAGTTGGCCTGCGCCACGACGTGGCGGTCCTCCTCGTCGGCGGTCAGGTAGTGCACGTCGTCGGTGACGACACCGTCGACGACCTTGCGGTACGGCGTCTCGATGAAGCCGAACGGGTTGACCCGCGCGTACACCGACAGCG
Organism: Actinomycetes bacterium; assembly: GCA_029780675.1. Lineage (GTDB taxonomy): Bacteria > Actinomycetota > Actinomycetes > Mycobacteriales > Mycobacteriaceae > Mycobacterium. The sequence continues at coordinate 14,074 of JAKOYE010000231.1, read as the reverse complement.
AGCCGATCAGGCCGATGTTCGGGCCTTCCGGGGTCTCGATCGGGCACATCCGGCCGTAGTGGCTGGGGTGCACGTCGCGGACCTCCAGGCCGGCGCGCTCACGGGACAGACCGCCGGGGCCCAGCGCCGACAGGCGGCGCTTGTGGGTCAGGCCGGACAGCGGGTTGTTCTGGTCCATGAACTGGCTCAGCTGCGAGGTCCCGAAGAACTCCTTGATCGCCGCCACGACGGGGCGGATGTTGATCAGGGTCTGCGGGGTGATCGCCTCGACGTCCTGGGTGGTCATCCGCTCGCGGACGACGCGCTCCATGCGGGACAGGCCGACCCGGATCTGGTTCTGGATCAGCTCACCGACGGTGCGCAGCCGGCGGTTGCCGAAGTGGTCGATGTCGTCGACCTCGACGGGAACCTCGACGCCGCCCGGGGCGGTCATCGCGGCGGTCTGGCCCTCGGGCGCCTCGTGCAACCGCACCAGGTACTCGATGGTGGCGATGATGTCCTCTGGCGTCAGCGTCTTGGCGCCGGGCGCCTTGCCGCCGTTGAGTCCGAGCTTCTTGTTGACCTTGTAGCGGCCCACTCGGGCCAGGTCGTAGCGCTTCTCCTTGAAGAACAGGTTCTCCAGCAGGGTCTGCGCGGACTCCTTGGTGGGCGGCTCGCCCGGGCGCAGCTTGCGGTAGATGTCCAGCAGCGCCTCGTCGGGACCCGCGGTGGGATCCTTCTCCAGGGTCGCCATCATGATCTCGGAGAAGCCGAAGCGCTCGCGGATCTGCTCGTTGGTCCAGCCGAGCGCCTTGAGCAGCACGGTGACCGGCTGCCGGCGCTTGCGGTCGATGCGCACGCCCACGCTGGCGCGCTTGTCCACGTCGAACTCCAGCCACGCGCCGCGGGCCGGGATCACCTTGGCGCTGGTGATGTCGTTCTCGGTGGCCTTGTCCTTCGACTTCTCGAAGTACACGCCGGGCGAGCGGACCAGCTGGCTGACCACCACGCGCTCGGTGCCGTTGATGATGAAGGTGCCCTTCTCGGTCATCATCGGGAAGTCACCCATGAAGACCGTCTGGGACTTGATCTCGCCGCTCTCGGCGTTCATGAACTCGGCGGTGACGAACAGCGGCGCCGCGTACGTCATGTCCTTGTCTTTGCACTCGTCGACGGAGGCCTTGACCTCGTCGAAGCGTGGGTCGGAGAAGGTCAGCGACAGGTTGCCCGAGAAGTCCTCGATCGGGGACAGCTCATCGAGCACCTCCTCGAGACCGCCCTTGGGGTCGTCATCGCCGAGGTCGGCGGCCTTACGCCGCCACTCGTCGTCACCGATCAACCACTTGAACGAATCGGTCTGCACATCGAGCAGACCCGGGACCTCCAGCGGCTCACGCAGCTTGGCGAAGGAGATCCGGCCGGGCGCACCGGGGACCGAATTTGACGTCGTGGTCGAGTTGCTCTGGCTAGAGACTGCCAAGATGCATCCTTCCAGCACCTCACGCGGACTGACGGGAGTCGGTGGATGCCGGTCCCGCGGCCGCTAATCTGCGTCGGTTCGCGCTGGCATGACCCCCGTGTGACCCCGGGGCCGATCGCCACGCACCACAGGCAGAAGATCCGGTGAAACAGATCTCAGACCTAGACCACGGTGTCAGGGTGCGGGGTGGGGGGCAGGCAGGGGGAGTCCAGCGCAACCGCTAACGATACCGGAGAAACACGGCATGCTCAAACAGCGGTGCCCGGAGGCGCCCAGACGCACACCGACAGATTGGCCCGTCCGTTGCGTTCCGTCAAGCGTTTCCCGATAAATGTTGCGGATAAACCCGCTAGACGACGATCCCGGCAGGCAGTTCGGCCGGCCCGGGCAGCGACGCCCCGGACCCGGTGGTCGGGAACTGCTCGGTCGGGGTGATCGGTCCCCACACCCCCAACTGGCGGGCGCGGGTGACCAGGGCGTCGTAGGCGTCGGGGTTGTCGGCCCGGAAGGTCTGCTCGCGGGTCAGGATGTAGCCGCTGAATCCGGACGGGTCGCCGACGATCGCCCAGCTGTAGTCGGGGGCGTAGTCGAGGATCCAGTAGTTGCCCGGCTCGGTGGCGCTGGGCTCTCCCAGGAAGAAGCCCACGTTGAGCCGGGTGTTGGCGGTGTTCACCGGCACCGCGGAGCCGACGATGCTCGACTGCGGTCCGTTGGGCCCGAAGTAGTTGCCGGAGTTCTCCACCCGGATCGTGCCGCCGGCCTGCGGGGTGTACACCGCCTTGGTGTTGACCAGGCCGATCGAGAAGAACTGCTTGACGCTGCCCTGCTCGTACCAGGTGCCGGAGTACTGGGCGACGTCCACCGCCGGCGGTGACGGCAGCGTGGTCGCGGTGATCTGGCCCATGTCGATGATCTGGTTGCCCACGTAGGTGCCGTCGTTGGGGTTGCCGTAGATCCCGTAGAACGGGTTGCTGGGGCCGTAGCCGCCGTAGATGTCGTTGACCCAGCCGGTGGCGAAGGTGCGCACCGCCTCCTTGGCCCCGGGGGGCGAGGGCCGGACGATGATCGCGCTGGCGATCTCGGCGATCCGGGCGAAGAGGCTGTCACCGGCGATCACGTCGGTGTGGCTGCCGTTGTCGATCTGCACGCCGTTGAAGCGGTCCGGGTAGTACTGCTCCATCAGTTCGGTGGCCACGCCCCAGGCGTTCCAGCGCTGGGCGATCGCGGCGATCTGGTAGTCCGGGATACCGGCGGCGTCCAGGGCGGCCAGCGAGTCGGTGAACAACGGGGCCCGCGAGACGCCGTCGAACATCACCACGCCGAGCAGGTTGTCCACCTGGTCGGTCTCGGTGATCAGCGCGCCCACCGCGGTGGCGAAGTTGCCGCCGGCGGAATGGCCGGTCAGCAGGAACTTCTCCGGCAGCACGCCCTGCAGTCCGGCGGCGTTGGCGCTGACGTTCAGCGCGGAACGGGTGTCCTGGAACATCGTCGCGACGGCCTCGCGCATCACCGCCCCGCCCAGGAAGCAGCCGGGGCACAGCGGGGTGTCGAACCAGAAGATGTCCGGGACGACGACGATGCTGTTGGTCTGCTGCGCCAACTGCTGGGCCATCTCGGCGTACCAGGACTTGAAGCCCAGGAAGCCGTGCTGCAGCCAGATCACCCCGTTGGCGGTGACGGTGCCGTCGGCCTGGGTCGGGAAGTACCAGTCGGCGGGGGCGGCGTAACCGTTCTCCCCGGCCGGGATGTTCAACACGGCGCTGCCGGTGCGCACCCCGGTCACCCCGTTGGACAACCGCGGCACCACCACGCTGTCCAGGCCGTTGCTGCCGTCGTTGTACGGAGTGGGCAGGATGCTGAACCCGAAGATGCTGCCGACGGCGTCGATCACCGAGGTGAGGATCCGGTCGCCGAAGGACAGCTGGTTGAGCACCGGCGAGGGCAGCGCGAGCGCGGCCGTCGGGCCCATGATGATCGCCTGGTCAGCCCCGGCGTAGAAGCCGTACTGGGTGCCGAACGGGCCGCTGGGGGTGTTCCCGGCGAACATATCGTTGAGCCAGCCGGTGCTCAGCGTGTAGACGGCGTCGGTGTTGCCGGCGGGGACCCGGCCGGCGACCAGTTGCAGCACCGCGTTGATGATCGGGCTCGACCCCATCATCGAGTCGACATGCGATCCGCCGGTCAGCACCACCCCGGCGAACTGTCCGTCGAGGGTCTCGGCGAGGACGTTGGAGGTGGCGGCGAAGGCGTTCCAGGACTGGGCGGGCGCGGCGATGGTGTAGATCGGCTTGCCCGCCGAGGCCAGCGCGTCGACCTCCGCGGCGAAGGTGCCGTCCCCCGCGCCGTTGGAGACGCCGTCGAACATCACGACACCGACGAATTCGGCGTCCTGGATCTCGGTGCCCTGCTCGACGTAGTCCGCGCCCACCGCGGCAGCGAACCCGCCGCCGGCGGAGTGCCCGGCCAGGGCGAACTCGCCCTTGAGCTTGTCGACGTCGCCGGTGTAGCCGGCGGCCAGCGCGCTGTCGATCAGGACGGTGCGGTTGGGGTCGAGGAAGGCCGCGGCGGCGGCTTCCTCGCTGCTCACGCACACCAGGCAGCCGCCGGAGAAGGTGAACGGGATGGACGACAGGGTGGGCGCGACCACGATGCTGTTGGTCTTGATCGCCAGGTCGGTCGCCAGGTCGGCATAGAAGCTGTTGATGGCGCCGAAGCCGTGCTGCAGCCAGATCACGCCCTGGGCGTCGACGCTGCCGTCGGGTTGGGTCGGGAAGTACCAGTCGGCGGCGACCGTGTCGCCGAGGAACGCCCCCGGGATGTCCAGCCGGGAGTGGCCGACCTGGACGCCGCTGACACCGGTGGTGTAGCCGGGCAGCAGCGGATCGGTCGCGACGGTGGCCGCGGTGCCGGTGACGGCGACGGACTCCGCACTGGCTCGTTGGGCGACCGTCGCCGCCGGTGCTGAGGTGCCGGCCGCGGCGGGTGTGCCCGGTCCCCCGCCGAAGCCCAGCGCGGTGAGTGCGCCCACCAGCAGTGCGGCGGCCGGGGCGGGGTCCGGGGTGTCCGGGGTGTCCGCCGGGGTGCCGGCGGTCGGAACGGCGATCGGTGTCTCGGCGACGATGACGGTTTCCGGGGTCGCAACGATGGCGGGAACCACCCGATCGGCTCGCGTCCGCGCGGCCGGCATCTCGGTGCTAGCCCTGGCGGCGGCGGTGTCCGCCGCGGCGGTCTCCGGTTGGGCCGACTGGGCGGGTTGGACTTGCGCGGGTTGGAGGCCGGCGCGCCGCGTAGTGCGCGACTCGCTCGTCCCGGCGTCGGGTGCGGAACGGGTCACCCGGGCCGGGGCGGTGGACCGCGTGCGCGTCGACTCGGCTGTCTGTGCGGACTCGGCAGCCTCAGCCGGTGGCCCAGCGGCGTCGGTGTCCGCGCGATCCGCACTCGCGGTGGCAGTCCCCAGAAGCAGGCCCGAACCCACTCCGACACCAAGACCCACCAGCACCGCGCCCGTACCGCGCAGAATTCGATTCTCGCCCATCACCACTCCTCGTCGACGACCGGCCAAACGCTAGCCTGCCCTGCGTCGTCGGGAGCGGAATCAGTCGATTCCGGGTGTCCGCGTCATGAATTCGTCATCACGGTATGTACCCGCGATGGCGTGAGCGGTTACTCGTGAGCGAAGGTGCTCGACGGCAGCCGGTGGGTGCCCTCGAGGTCGTCGAGGATCACTTCCTGAGCCTTCGGCGGCAGCGTGTGCAGAATCTCGCGGACGCGGGCCTGGCGGCGGCCGACGGCCTTGCGCTCCGGCATGCCCGGCGTGGCGACGAGCTGCGGCGGCACACCCTCGATCTCCTCCAGGCCACCGTCACCCTGGCCGGCTTCCATCGCCGCCGCCTCCGCGGCCGCGGTCGCCTCGTCCTTCTCCTCGGACATACCGATCGGGCCGATACGGCGACCGTTGAGGAACTGCTTGACCGCCGGCTCCTCGCTGGTCAGCAGCACCTCGCGGGGGCCGAACATGACCAGGTGCTTGCGGTAGAGCATGCCGATGTTGTCCGGCACGGTGCGCACGATGTTGATGTTGTGCGTCACGATGAGGATGGTGGCGTCGATCTGCGCGTTGATGTCGATCAGCAGCTGGCTGAGGTAGGCGGTACGCACGGGGTCCAGGCCGGAGTCCGGCTCGTCGACGAGGATGATCTTCGGGTCGAGCACCAGCGAGCGGGCCAGCCCGGCGCGCTTCTTCATACCGCCGGAGATCTCACCGGGGAACTTGTTCTCCGCGCCCGTCAAGCCCACCATCTCGAGCTTCTCCATGACGATCTGGCGGATCTCGCTTTCCTTCTTCTTCGTGTGCTCGCGCAACGGGAAAGCGGTGTTGTCGTAGATGTTCATTGAGCCGAACAGGGCGCCGTCCTGGAACATCACGCCGAACAGCGTGCGGATCTCGTAGAGCTCCTTGGCCGAACACTGGATGATGTCGGTGCCGTCGATGATGATCTTGCCGCGCTCGGGGCGCAGCAGACCGATGAGGGACTTCAGGAACACCGACTTGCCGGTACCGGAGGGGCCCAGGATGACGCTGACCTCACCCGCGGGGATGGTCATCGTCACGTCTTCCCAGATCTTCTGGGAACCGAACGACTTGGTCAGGTTCTCGACCTCAATAGCGGTACCCACTGAAATCCTTCCGGCCACACGATTTCTGCACAGGAACAGCCCTGTGGTTTGAGTCACTGTAGCGCACGGATGCGGGTGGGTTTGACGTTTGGTTCACCGTCTCGTGACCCGTGCGGTTGTCCACCCGGCTCCCCATGAAAAATCCCCCGCGGGCCACGAGGGCCCACGGGGGATTTCACGAGGTTGGGACTACTTGACCGAGACCGTGGCGCCGGCAGCCTCGAGCTTGGCCTTGGCGTCGTCGGCGGCCTCCTTGTTGACCTTCTCCAGGACGGGCTTGGGAGCGCCGTCGACGAGGTCCTTGGCCTCCTTGAGGCCCAGGCCGGAGACGATCTCGCGGACGACCTTGATGACGCCGATCTTCTTGTCGCCGGCGCCCTCGAGGATGACGTCGAACTCGGACTGCTCTTCAGCGGCCTCGGCCGGGGCGGCAGCGCCCCCGACGGCGGCAACGGCGACCGGGGCGGCCGCGGTGACCTCGAAGACCTCTTCGAACTGCTTCACGAACTCGGAGAGCTCGAGCAGGGTCATTTCCTTGAACGCGTCGAGCAGTTCTTCGGTGGTGAGCTTTGCCATGGTGGTGCCTTTCTTCGGTGTGTTTCTCGGGGGTGGTTAGGCGGCGGTCTCGCCGGACTTCTTTTCCTGCAGGGCAGCGGCAAGCCGTGCCATCTGCGACGCGGGTGCGTTGAACAGCCCGGCCGCCTTGGCCAGGTTGCCCTTCATCGCGCCGGCCAGCTTGGCCAGCAGCACCTCGCGGGATTCGAGGTCGGCGATCCGCTCGACCTCGGAGACGGACAGCGGGTGTCCGTCCATGTAGCCGCCCTTGATGACCAGCGCCTTGTGGTCCTTGGCGAACTTCTTGATCACCTTCGCCGCGTCAACGGCCTCGCCGCTGACGAACGCGATCGCCGTGGGACCGGCGAACAGGTCGTCCATGCCCTCGATGCCGGCCTCCGCCGCCGCCCGCTTCACCAGCGTGTTCTTGGCGACGGTGTAGGTGGCATGGCCGCTCAGGGAGCGGCGCAGTTCGGCGAGGTTGGCCACGGTCAGGCCGCGGTATTCGGTGACCACGGTGGCCGTCGACGCCTTGAACTGCTCGGTGATCTCGGCGACGGCGGTGGCTTTGTCGGCCTTTGCCATGCAGTGCCTCCTCGTGGTGGGGGTGTCGGGCTGTATGAAGCCCGGAAACACGAACGCCCCGGCGCAGACGGCCGGGGCGTGAAGAACCGCTGACGCGCAGCGGCGGATGCCTCGTCCTCCTGCGTGGGCCGCCCGGATTCCCGGGACTTTCAACCGATTCGCGGGTGCGCATCGGTGACCGACGGTCTTCGGTGGAACTGGACAACGGTACCCCGCGAGCCGTGGATGAGCCAAAACGCCGCCGCAACCTTGCTGCGGGTGCGGCACCGGGACACCGCCGCGGGTGCGGCACCGGGACAGAATGCACTTTCTCCACCTTCGAGCGACTCCACGCCGAAGTCGCTCGAAGGTCACTGGCTACTCGACGGGAGTAAGTCGCTGAGAGTCGCTCCGAGGTGGGAAAACCCACCTCTCTTGGTTTCCGGCGGCCTCCGGCGATTTCACGGACTCCAGCGGTTCCAGCGACTCACGCGGGCAGGAGTTGGCCGCTCCGAAAAAGCGCCGAAATCGGTTCATCGGCGCCATCAATGGTCAGATCTACGTGGATGCGGTCACCGCTCACGCTCGTCACCACACCGAATACCTCGCGGTCACCCCAGTGGACCCGAATGCGATCACCGGGCTGCATTGCGCGCTTAGCCACCGATGCCCTCCTAGTTCCCCACGCCGATGTCCCACGCTGATGCGCCGGTCAGGTCCTTCAAGTATGCGCCCACGACTGCGTCCAAACCACCGGCCGCAGCGTTCAGCGAACCGCGCCACCTGCGGAAAGTCGTCAACGTCAGCGGCTGTGCTTGTTTCGCCAGCGCCAGTTTGACGGTGTCGCTGTGTGCCACCGCATTACGCACCTGGTTTAACCGTTCAAGCACGCGATTCCACCTCTGCCCCTGAGTCGGGTACTTCGCGTAGATCGTGGGCCATAGGGACATGCCGAGATTGCCGAAGTCTGCGCCGATGCTGCCGGGCGCGGCATTACCCCTGTCCAGTTTGCGGTTCTTGGCAAGCACTCCGAGGAATACCGGTACTCGCCCGGCGAACTCGTCCGGTAGACCGCCCGTGATCCGGATCGCCGCGTCATCGTGCAGATCACGGCAGAAGCCTTGGAACTCGGCTGCGAGGCGCACGAACAGGGCCAAGTTCAGGTGCTCAGTCGCAGCCTGACGCCCGCGACGCCCACCCGTAACCTGCGCGTGAATTGCCTCAAGACTGTCAAGCACTCCGCGGCGTTCCTTTCTCCACCGGGACAGTGCTTGGGATGGCACGCGGCGAACGGTAGCCATGGCTATCTCAGCCTGCACTTCACCCGGCCCTGCGTATCAGCGCAGCAGGGCCGCGGCCCCCACCAGCCCCGCAGCACCCCCGAGGGCGGCGGGCACCACCCGCAGCCCCTCGACGAAGCTCAGCCCGCAATAGTCGCCCAGCGCCTCGTGTAGCGGGTCGAACAGCACCGGCCCGGCCTGCGCCACTCCCCCGCCGATGACGACGAGGTCCAGATCGCAGACCGCGGCCACCGAGGCGATCATCGCCGCGACGGCCCGCGCCCCGCGGCGGAAGGCCTGCAGCGCAACGGCATCCCCGGCCGACGCCGCGTCGGACAGCTCCTTCGCGTCGGCGCCGGTCCAGCCCTGCGCGCGGGCCAAGGACACCAGGTGCGGCCCGCTGGCGATGGCCTCCACACAGCCGCGCCCACCACACGCGCATGCCGGTCCGTCGACGTCGACGACCACATGCCCGACGTGGCCGGCATTGCCGGTGCGCCCGGAGTAGGGCCTGCCGTCGAGCACCAGGCCGCCGCCGATCCCGGTCGAGACGACCATGCCGAGCAGGGCCTCCGCTCCCTGGCCCGCTCCGCGCCAGTGCTCGCCGAGTGCCATGCACAATCCGTCGCCGGCCAGGCGCACCGGCACCCCGGGTACGGCCGCGGCGACCCGGTCCACCACCGGGAAGCCACGCCAGGCGGGGATGTTGACCGGGCTGATGGTGCCGCCGGCGAGGTCGATCGGCCCGGCCGAGGAGATGCCGACCCCGGACACCGGTCCGTCGAGTACCTCGGCGATGGCCCGCTCCGCGGCGGCCCACACCTGGTCGGGGTCGGCGTCGCGCGGGGTGGGCTGCCGGGCGCTGCGCAGCAGCGTGCCGTCGTCGTCGACGATCCCGGTGGCGATCTTCGTACCGCCGATGTCGATGGCCAGGCGCACAGGATCTCCCTCGTCAGTGCCGGTCAGTGAGTCAGTGCCGATGGATGTTGTCGGGTTGGCGGGGGTCGCCGGGATGTTCGTAGCCGGGCGCCAACTGCACCAGCGCGGCCCGGCGCTGGTCCAGCCACAGCCGGAAGGCCCGCCGCCGCGCGGCCCCGCGCAGGTGATCCGCCAGGGCGGCGTCCGAGGCGAATCGGTCCGGGTTACGACGGTGGTAGTCGGCGACGGCGGCGGGGTCGACGTCGACGCCTGCGGTGACGTGGGCGAAGACCGCGCGGGCCATCGGGTCGGCCAGCACCCCGGCGGCGACGCTGCCGATCTCCAGTCGGGCGGTCAGGTCGGGCAGCACCTCGGACTCGGCGGGCGCGCCCTCGGCGCTCACCCCGAGATCCGCGGCCGCAAGCGCCACCACCCTCTCGGTGACCAGCACCTGGGTGAGCCAGCGCCGCAGCTGCCGGCCCTCGCTGGTACCCGGCCGGGGCAGCACGGAGGCCACCGGGGATGCCCGCAGCGCGGCCTCTCGGGCGTCCACCTCGGCGGTCGAAACCGGTTGTCCGGCAACGGTTGCCGCGTTCATGTGACGGTCACCGCGACCGCGGGGGTGTACAGCAGCCGACCCGCGCAGCCGATCCGGATCAGCGCCCACCACCGTCCCGGGGCCAGCCAGGGCGGCGGGCTCACCTCGAATCCCACCTCGACGGTGGACAGTGCGGGCAGCATCGCACCCAGCGAGGCCGGGCCGATCCACTCCCAGGTACCCCACGGGCTGATCAGGTGGGCCTCCAGCGCCAGGTCGCCGTGCGCCCCGGAGGCGACGGCGGCGGTGAGCCGGGCGGTTCCGCCCCGGGCGACGACGACGTCGGCGGGCTCAGCGGCCAGCCTCACCAGGTCTGGGTCCGGCTCCCCGACGGTGATGACGCAGACGTCCTCGACGGTCTGCCGCCACGCCGGCGGCACATCGCCGGTCAGGTGCAGGGCGGCGCGCACCGGGTAGTGGCCGGGTTCGGCATCGGCGGGCACGGTCAACTCGACCCAACTCTGCTGATGACCGCGGACGGGCAGTTCGTAGCTGTGCACCACCGGGACGCACGCCCAGCCGTGCGGCGCCGTCACACCGACATCCGCGCGCACCGTGGCGTCGCTGCAGTCCGAGGCCACGCTCAGCCGCAACCGCACGTTCTCCCCCGGTGTGGCCCGCAGCGCGGACGGGTGCAGGTGGGCCACCGCGGGCAAACCACCCAGCGGGGCGGGCCCACGGTTGTGCAGCCAGTACCGGGCGTACAGCGGCTGGGCGGGTTCGGCCTCTGGAGCCAACGGACGGCCGGCGTCGATCACCGAGGCCGCGTCGAGGCGGGCACGCACGGTGGCGATCTGAAACCCGTGCAGCGCCAGCGGATCGACGTCCCCGGAACGCGGGTCCTCCAGCAAGTCGGCCGCACACAGTTCGGCGATCTCCGCGACCGAGCTGGACAGCGTCACGTCGGCAGGGGCGCCGGTGGTTTCGACCAGCCGCAGCGTGACCGTTCCGGGGTCGACGACGGAGGCGCTGCCGGTGGCAGTGGGGTTCCCTGCCACCTTGAGGGCACCGAGGGCGACCGCCCCGGCGGGCTCGACGGTGAGCAGCGACCCGTCGGCGGGCAGTGCGCCGCTGCCCGGGCCGGTGGGCACGCACACCATCGGATGGTTGAACTCCGCACTGCGGCTGGGCATTCCGATGTCACGCCAGTCGCCCGCTCCGCACACCAGCGCGAAGTCGAAGGTGTGGCTCCAATGCTGCAACTGGAAGTTGGAGCCGTCCGGCGCGGTGCGCCGTGGCGGGTCGATCCAGGTTCCCGACGGCCACCCGGTGCAGGACCGCATCAGGGAGGCGTGCAGGGTGCCGTCGCGTTCGACGGCGAACCCGGGCACCCCGCGGTTGATCAATGCGACGGTGCGGGAATCGAAGTCACCGAGCCCGGCCGGGCAATCCTGAACGACGTCGATCACCGCGTCACCGAGATCATCGACCAGGGAGTCAACGTCACCGCAGACGATCAGCACCGGCAGGTCCCGCACCCCGCGCAGGTCGGCGTCGGGCACCCACACCGTGTCCAGCGCGGAGACGGCGGGGACGAAGAGCCGGGCGCGTCCATGCCGGGCCAGCATGCGGTCGAGTTCGGCCCGGTAGGCCGGGTCACAGGCCGCCAGTACCGCCGCGGTGAAGGGGTTTTCGTCCGGGCCGCCGAGAGCGATGCGGGCGTCGGGCAGGTTGGAGTCGACCTCCAGGTGGCCGTAGCGAGGCCGTTCCGCGGCACTGCAGGTGGCGGTCACCCCCGCCCGCACCAGGGCGACCATCACCTCCCGTGCGTCCGGACCCGTCCCCGAGGGGCTGATGACCTCGGCCACCGACATCGCGCGGGTGCACTCCCCCACCTGGATCCGCACGCAGGAGGACAGCCCGAACCAGCCGTGTGCGGGGTTGTCCAGGGTCCACGGGTGGTGCGCGGTGTCGACGGCCCTGTCGTGGGGGGCCCGGTCGTGATCATGGTCGTGCAGCAGCCCGAACCCGCGCCCGATGACGGCGTCGCCGACCTCGCTGACCGGCAGCGCCCCGGGCACCGGGCACGGCCAGCGCAGCCGCAGCAGTGTGTCGGCACCGGTGAAGTCGTCGACGGTGATTCGGCAGTCCAGCCTGTCGACCCCGTCCCACAGGGTCAGCGTCTGGGTGTAGCGCAGCAGGCCCCCGATCGCCCCGGACACCACCAGTCGCTGCCCCAGCGCGCTGCGGTAGGCCTGCACAGAGGCGGGGTACGCCGAGGAACACATCACCGGCCCGGACGGCAGCAGGTGCCACGGCCCCTCCCCCGCCTCGGGGTGCGCGGGGTACTCGTCGTACACCGCCAACTCGTTGCCCACCCGGCCGGCGGCCAGCGCCTCACGCCCGCCGTGCAGCAGTGATACCACCGCCCCGCCCCGGGCCGGGTCAACCCGCACCCGCATCGTCGCGTTGGCGATCTCCACCCCGTCGCAGGCCTCCCACGAGGATGCGGCGCCGTCGGCCAGCCGGTAGCTGCGCCACCCCAGGGAGTCGACGTCGGAGGCCCAGAAACTGAGCACGCCATCCGACACCACCGACGGCACCGGCCGGTCGGCGGAGTCCAGCACCGTCACGTCCGCATCCACCGGAATCGACACCACATCGGATCGCCTGTGCGCCAATGGATTCCACACCACCACCGAACGATCCGAGCCACCCACCGCGACGGACAACACCTCCAGCGCAGCCGATCGCGCCGTCCGGCCCAGCTCCCAGGCGTCCCGCCAGCCGGTCAGCAGGTCCAGGTAGACCTGATCGGACTCCGAGCCGGTGATGGCGTCATGATGGGCGCCCCACGCCAGTTGCACCCACGCCTTGGCCAGTGCGGCTTCCGGGTAGCTCGTCCCGCCGAGCAGCGCGGCGAACACCGCGAACCGCTCCGCGCCGAGCACCGCATCCTCGGCGGCGCGGTTGGCCTGTTTGGTGTCGATGTAGGACACGTCCTTGCCGGTGTAGATCGGGTTCATGTCCCGGGTCTGCGGCGACGGCGCCCGACCGCGGCCGTCCAACTCCGCGCGCACCGCGGCAAAGAACTCGGCGGGGATCGCGCAGACGAACCGCGGCCAGCAATACCGGGCGTTCCAGTCCCGGTGGATGTCGGTGACCCAGGCGTTGGGCGGGGTGTAGTCGGTGCCGACCGGCAGCAGGATGTTACGGGTCAGGGCCACCGACTTAAGCTCGCGGAACAGCGCATAGGTAGCCTCCTCGGCCTCGGCCAGCGAGGTCGACGAGTCCATCCACCACCCGGCGGCGTAGTGCGCGGGCATGTAGTGGGTCAGCAACCCCAGCCCCGACGGGGCGATCCACTCGAATTCGCTGCGGAACTGCATCCGCCGCGGATCACCGGAGCCAGCCATCGGCCCCCACTGGTGGTGCGGCCCACGCGCCCACGACGACGAGGTCAGTCCGGCGTCGGCGGCCATCCCCGGAAACTGCGGGTCGTGGCCGAACACGTCGAGCTGCCAGGCGGTCGCCGGCGCGGCCCCGAGAACGTCGCGCTGGAACCCGATGCCGTGCACGAAGTTCCGGATCGCGGTCTCCGGCCCGGTCAGGTTTGTGTTGGGCTCGTTGTAGGTGCCGCCCATCACCTCCACCCGGCCCTCGGCGATGAACCGCAGCAGGTCGCCGCGATCCTCGGGGTGCGCGTCGAAATACGGCTTGAGGTAGTCGACCTCGGCGAGGACGAACTTGTACACCGGGTCGCGGCGGGCCATCTCCAGGTGCGCGGCCACCAGGGCGAAGGCGTTGTTCTGTTTGCAGCGGCCGGGCGGGTCCTCGGTCCACACGCTGGTGTAGGCGCCCTGGGTGTTCCACCACACCGGGTCGTAGTGGAAGTGGCTGATCATGTGCATGGTCCAGCCTGGTTCGGCATCCTCGAATTCGAAGGCGAACTCGACGTCCGCCGCCGTCGCCCCGGCCAGCACCCGCGCCGGGCGGCGCCGCCCGAGCACCGAGTCATCCACCCGAACCGCGACCTCCACCATCCCGTCCCCCGCCGCGGCGATCGCCGGGTCGGGGGGTGTC
>JAKOYE010000216.1 GCA_029780675.1 Actinomycetes bacterium | reverse complement strand
TGCCGTTGAGGTCCATGTAGGCGGTCATGATGTTGCCGGCGCCGGCGTCCACGGCGGCCTTGAAGGGCGGAAAGACGAGGTTCCAGAGCTGGGCGTCCGAGACGTCCGACTCGTCGTAGTCGCGTCCGCCGAGGGCGAAGCCGTAGCCAGCGAAGTGCTTGGGTCCGGCGATGATGCTCTCGGCTCCGAATTCCGAGCCCGGCGCAACGCCGCCCTGGAAGCCGCGAACCTGCGCGGCGGCCATCGCGGCGCCGAGGACGGGATCCTCGCCGGCGCCCTCGATGATGCGTCCCCAGCGCGGGTCGCGGGTGATGTCGACCATGGGGGCGAACGCCCAATGGATGCCGACCGCGCGCGCCTCGCGGGCCGCGACGGTCTGGCCGGCCTCGGCGAGGGCGGGATCCCAGGAGGCCGCCACCGCGATCGGGACGGGGAAGATCGTCCGGAAGCCGTGGATGACGTCGAAGCCGAACAGCGCCGGGATGCCGTGCCGGTTGCCCTCGATCGTGAGGCGCTGCAGACGGTTGATCTCGCCGGGCTGGGTGCAGAACAGCAGCGAGCCGACGCGTCCGGCCGCTAGCTCGCGCTCGACCATGGCGGGCTGGTCGGCGAGCGGGCCGATCGCCTGCTCGTCGGCGTCCGGGTCGATCTCGGAGAAGTAGAAGAACTGCGTCAGCTGACCCGCCTTCTCCTCCAACGTCATGGCGGCGAGGAGTTCCTCGACCTTCGCCTCGATGCCCTCGTCACGGACCTGACTCATCGCGCCCTCCTAGTGATGTTGGTCCGCCCACCCTACGGCGGTTCGCTGGTGCAGATCGAGAGGTCCGAACCCGGACGAGGCCCCGCTCACCGCGCTGCTCGGACGCAAACGGCCGGAGTCGCGGGGTGACAGTGACCAAAACCGGCTTGAGCCCCGTGGGAGCCCGCACCCGGCGAGCGGATGCAGATGAGGGTCCTCGGTTGCCCTTCTCTTTCGGCACCCGAACGAGGTCCCTCTCACCGCGCTGCGTGGGCCCGATCCTCCGGTTTCGAGTGCTGAGAGCGACCGAAACCGGGTTCCCGTCTCTGCGGCCCACGATGGCCGACGCAATCGCGGCTGTTGCCGGTCAGCAACCCGAACGAGTTCCCTCTCACCGCGGTGCGTACGACGCACCTCATCGGTTTCGTGGGTTGAGAGTGACGAAAACCGGGTTGGCCCGTTGGACTCCACTACGGCGCAGGGGAAGGGAACAGCACCCGGGCCTTTGGCGTCCGGATCGGTCGGCACCAGGATCGACCTGGAGTCCGGATCGATCGGGACCAGGATCTACTTGGCGTCCGGATCGGTCGGCACCCAAGCGTGCCCCGCGTCCAGGTCGATCTCCACGCGCTGCTCGGGCGCCGACCCGGACGACTCAGCCTGGTCGACGCGCGTCCGCTGCCACTTCTGCTCGTCAACGGTGACCTGGCGGGTCGGCTGGAAGAGGTTCATCAGCTCCCCAGCGATGCCCGCACCCACCCCGGCGCTCCCCG
>JAKOYE010000057.1 GCA_029780675.1 Actinomycetes bacterium | reverse complement strand
CGTCACCCTCGAACTCCCGTACCACACATGAAGCCATCCACATTCATGGCAGTAGAGCCGAAAATCCTGCGTTGACGCGGCTTTCTTTCCCGCAGAACGCCGTGACCGGCGGATTGGCGCGGGTCGGGTGCGATTCCGAAAGTTCCTCTTCGAATAGCTTTGCGCTCAGTATTTTCTCAGGTAACCTCAAACGGTCAGGATCGACCACATACCGGAGGACTCCGAAATGCAACTCTCACTTCGTTCGCAGATGATTGCGGGCACGACCGCCCTCGTCGGCGCAGGTGCCATCGCTCTCACGCCGGTCGCTCCGGCCGTCAACCTGCCCGCACTGAAGGCGCCGTCGCTCGCCAACGTATCGCTGGCCGCGTTCGACAGCCCGATCACCGCGCTGCTGAACACCTCCGTGATGGCGACCAACTACCTGTTCAGCAACGCCAACCCGGCCGATGCCGCGCAGTGGCCCTTCGCCCAGTTCGGCACCTTCTGGGGCGTCCCGCCCACCAACTACCCGGTGCTGCCCGCCGCGCTGGGCAATGCGGCGCTCGGTGGCTACTCCTCGGTCGGCCTGATCCCGCAGGTCATCGATGACGCACTGCCGATCATCAGCCAGCTGGGTTACAACGGCACCGACTACCTGCAGGTCGCCTCTTCGAGCCTCTACGGTGCCGCCTTCTCGATCAGCGAGGGAGTCTGGAACTTCCCCGCCGAGGTCATCACCGCGGTGGGCGAACTGCTGGGCGGCGATCCCGCGGCGGCAGTGCAGACCTTGATCGGCGCGGTTGTTGAGCCGATCTTCGCGGCGGGCAGCTTCCTGCTGGCCGGCGGCAGCTACATCACCTCCGGCGTGATCGCGCGGGCCGGGGCGCTGCTGGCCACCATTCCGGAGATTCTGGTCGGTCTGGTGACCACCACGGTGGGTATCCCCTCCGCCCTGATCGGTAAGACCGTCGAAATCGTCGGCGACGTCGTGGGCAGCATTCTGGCCTTCGACATCGAGGGCGCGTGGAACGGGGTCGTCAACGGTCTCCTCGGCCCCGAGGGTCTGCCGGGCACGATCCTCAACCTGACCATCGGAGCCGGCGTCCAGACCGGTCCGATCCCGGGTCTCACTCCCGAGGACATCGCGGCCAACTTCGCGCCGAGCATCCGCACCGCGGTGCAGTCGGTCGTGAAGACCGTGGCGGGTGCGCTGGCCACCCCGGTTCCGGCCAGCACGGCCGCGGTGTCGGCGGCGGAAGCCCGCACCGCGGTCGCCGCTCCGGCCGCCGCGGCGGTCGAGGCGGCCCCGGCTGCCGAGGTCACCGCTGGTGAGGCCGAGAGCGCGCCGAGCGCGGCCGGTGCTCGGGCGGCCACCGTGGAGGTCACCGCGCCCGCGGCGACCGAGACCGCTGCCGCCGAGAGCACCGCCGCTGACAGCACCCCGGCCGCGGACGATTCCGCCCCGGCCAAGGGCAAGGGCGCCGCGAAGAAGGGCGGCCGCGGCTAACCCACCGGCAGGAAGCTCGGATGCCCCCTCCCTCCTCGCGAGGGAGGGGGCATCGTGCCTTCGTAGCTGAATTGCTCTCAGTTTTCTCTCAGGTGTGGTAGGGTCGAAGTCTCAGGAACGAAAGGCGGCGAATTGTGCGCGGGGCAATTGGTCCGATACTGACGACTGGAGTCGCTCTTGCGGCCGCCGGCGTCGTCGTGGCCAACCCGATCGTCGCCCCCCGCGCCGACATTCAGATTCCCGCCGTCCAACTCTCCGCGGGTAGCGGCGACGCGGCCGCCATGCTTGATCAGGCCTTTCTCGACGCGATCGCGCCCTCTCCGCCGGAATCGACGAACCCGTTCTCGGTACTTCGGCAGCTGATCTCATCCCTGGCTGCCGATGCCAGCTACCTGGGCAAGAACGCGATCGTCGAAGCGTTCGTCGCCGGTGTCACCGCTGTCACCCAACCCGAACTGACCGCGTCCTCAACCCCGTACTATCCGTCGTTGGTCAACTCGCCCGAGCTCGCCGCATCAGTGCTCCCCGGACTTGACGTGGAGACCCTCAGTCCGCTGGTCGAGGCAGGCGCGGAGGCGTCCGGCGCGGTCACGATGGCGGCTGAAGCCGTTCCTCCCGCGGTTCAGACCCTGGTCGCCGGCGTGGTGAATGACGCTGGATTCGTCGGCGGTCAGATCGTCGTGGCCGCCTTCGCAGCCGGTGCTGTGGTCGCTGCCGAACCAGGCTTGATCGGTGATGCCTTGGTGGCGTTGATCAGTGGCGACTTCAACGGGGCACTGCAGACCGCGGTCAAGGCTGTGGCCGCTCCACTGGGTCCGGCCGTGATCATCCTCAACGCCCTGCGCGAGGTCGTCGAGAAGAATTTGGGCGCCGCCGCCGCGGTTCTGTCGGCGGTCGCGCCCGCACTGAGCGCAACGGCGGGACAGCCTGACACCGCCGCGTCGATTCCCGCCGCGCCCCAACAGCCCGCCGCGGCCGTCACCACAGCCCCGTCGCCGGCGGTCGCCGCGACACCGGGCGACGCCTCCACCAGGACGGCGCGCAACGCTGCCACCTCGGCACTGGCCAAGTCTGAAGCCACCGAATCTACGTCGGCCGAGCCGACCCGGCTCACAGGCGCCGTCGAGCAGGACTCGGCCGCCGCACTCACGGCAGCCGCAACCCGATCCCAGTTGGGGGGTGGCGCCGACACCGACGCGGCACCCGGCCCCACCGTCGGCAGCGACACCGACCCGACGCCCGCCGAGCCCACCTCACCCCTGCGCGGAGCGGTGAACACCGTCCAGCAGCAGGTGGGAGCCGCGTTGAGCGCGCTCGGAACGGCGGCCGGTGCCGGATCGGATACCACCGGTGCGGCGACTGAGGGCGGCAACCGCTCCCGGGCCGGGAGGGCGAACAGCGCGGGCAGCTAGCCCGCCCGCATCACCGTCGCACTGCGGCACGATGGCAGAATCCGCGGCATGCGGATGTCGGCAAAGGCTGAGTACGCCGTCCGCGCCATGATCCAACTGGCGTCCGCACCCCCGGGGGTCGTCGTCAAGACCGAGGATTTGGCCAACGCCCAGGGCATCCCCGCGCAGTTCTTGGTGGACATCCTGGCGGACCTGCGTGCCGACCATCTGGTGCGCAGCCATCGCGGCCGGGAGGGCGGCTACGAACTGGCGCGGCCTGCCGAGCGGATCAGCATCGCCGATGTCCTGCGGTGTATCGACGGCCCATTGGCCAGCGTCCGCGACATCGGCTTGGGCGATCTGGACTACACCGGTCCGACCACCGCGCTGGCCGACGTGTGGCGGGCTCTGCGGGCGAGCATGCGCGCCGTCCTGGAACAGACCAGCCTGGCCGACGTCGCCGCTGGGGCGCTGCCCGACCACGTCCGTGCTCTGGCGTGTGACTACCTGGCTCAGGAGGGAAAGCGGGGGCGTCCCGGCGACTGATGCCCGAACAAGCCGGCGACTGATGCCCGAACAAGGGGCGGGGAGCCGTATCGTCTCCGGTTTATGAGTCCAGAACGTACGACAGTCCCGGAACGTACGCGAGGGGAAGTCCTCGGCAACCTCGGACCGAACTGGTTCGCCTCGGTGATGGGCACCGGCATCGTCGCAACGGCCGGCGCGACCCTGCCGTTGCACGTTCCCGGTATGCGGGGCTTCGCCCATGTCATCTGGGTGGTCGCCGCGCTTCTGTTGGCGGTGCTGCTGGTGCTGGTGGGCGGACACTGGCTGCGTCATCCGACGGTGGCCCGCGACCATGCGCGCAACCCCCAGATGGCGCACTTCTACGGGGCGGCCCCGATGGCCCTGCTGACCGTGGCAACCGGAGCGCTGGTCACCGGCAAGGACCTCATCGGTGAACACCCGGCGGTGGTGCTGGCCTGGGTGCTCTGGATTGCCGGCACCGCCGGGGGACTGTTCACCGCGGTGAGCATTCCCTTCCTGATGTTCACCCAGTTCGACGTCCGCCCCGACGCCGCGTTCGGTGGCTGGCTCATGCCGGTTGTGCCTCCGATGGTGTCAGCGGCCAGCGGCGCGCTGCTGATCCCGCACACCCCGGCTGGAGTGTGGCGGTCTACCCTGCTTTACGGCTGCTACGCCATGTTCGGAATGTCGCTGATGGCCGCGCTGATCATCATCGCGATGATCTGGAGCAGACTGGCGCACTTCGGCACCTCGGGCACCGCGCGGGTTCCGACGCTGTGGATCGTGTTGGGGCCGTTGGGTCAATCCATCACCGCCGCTGGACTTCTGGGCCTCAACGCCGCGCTGGCGGTGGATCCCGAACTGGCCGAGGTGATGAACTCCTTCGCCATCCTGTTCGGCGTTCCGGTATGGGGTTTCGCGGTGCTGTGGATCGCGCTGGCGGCATCGCTGACGGTGCGGACCGTGCGGCGCGGGATGCCGTTCGCCCTGACCTGGTGGAGTCTCACCTTCCCGGTCGGAACGTTCGTGACGGGCACCACCCAGTTGGCGGTCCACACCGGCCTGCCGGCGTTCCAGGTCGCCGCGGTCATCGCCTACTGCGGATTGCTGGCCACCTGGCTGTTGGTCGGGATCCGCACGGCACGCGGCAGCGTGCGGGGCCCGCTGCTGACCACCCCGCCGGCGAGCGCGCCAGTCGAGGCCCGCAAGGACATCCGGTAACCGGGTTGCCCGACGTGCCAGAATCGCGGTCGTGCAGATAGGCATGACCATGCCGGTGATGGAGCCCGATCTCAACGCCGGTGTGCTCAAGAACTGGGCGCGCGCCATCGACGAAGGCCCGTTCTCGTCGTTGTGCTTTGGGGAGAGGATCGCATTCGGCAATCCCGAGGCCCTGACACTGCTCGGTGCGCTCGCGGCTTGGACCGACCGGGTGCCGCTGATCACCACCGTGGTGGTGCCGCAACTGCATGACCCGGTTCTGTTGGCCAAATCGCTGGCCACCGGCGACATGCTCTGCGGTGGACGACTGACCGTCGGTATCGGTATCGGTGGCCGTCGGGAGGACTACCTCGCCGTAGGGGCGGATCCGGCCCGGCAGACGATGGGCGAGATGGCTCGGCGAGTGGCCACCATGCGTCAGGTGTGGGCGGGGGAGCGGATCACCGACTCGGTTCTCCCGGTGGGCCCGCGGCCCGCTCAGGACGGCGGCCCCAGGCTGCTGGTCGGCACCATCGGACCCAGGACACTCCGTCACGCGGCAGGATGGGCCGATGGGCTGGCCGGGATCACCCTCGACCTCGACACCGCCAAGCAGGATGAGCTGTTCGAGGTCGGGCGTTCCGCCTGGGCCGCGGCCGGCAAGCCCGAACCGCACCTGGCCACCTCGTTCTGGTTCGCTCTCGGGGAGCCGGAGGACGCGCGTCACCAGATTCACCAGCACCTGCGGCACTACATGAACTGGATTCCCTCGGAGTTCGTGGATGCCATGGCACCCACGACCGGCTGGGCCGGTAGCGAGGATCAGCTGGCCGAGACGCTGCGGGCGTTCGCCGCGATCGGCACCACTGAGGTCCACCTGATTCCGACCAGTTCCGACCTCGACCAAGTGCACCGCGTCGCCGACGTCGTCGCCGACCTGAACCGGGAGATGGCCCCATGACCCAGCCGTACGGCAACTACCAGATCGAGATCTACTTTCAGGGTCTGGCCGGAATCCTGCCCAGCCTGCCGATGTCCTTCGACGACCTGGCCGCCCGCGCCGAGCAGGCGATGTCACCGTCCATCTGGTCCTACGTGGCCGGCGGGGCCGGTGACGAACTGACCCAGCGCGGCAACGCCGAAGCGTTCGCGAACTGGGGGTTGATCCCGCGGATGCTGGTCGGCGCCACCGAGCGGGACCTGTCGGTGGAACTGTGGGGCCGTCGCTGGCCCGCGCCGGTGTTCATGGCTCCCATCGGGGTGATCGGGTTGTGCACCACCGACCGGCACGGCGATCTCGCCGCCGCCCGCGCCGCGGCCGCGACCGGTGTGCCGATGTGCGTATCCACCCTGACGATGGACCCGCTGGAGGATGTGGCGGCCGAATTCGGCGACACCCCGGGGCTTTTCCAGCTCTACACCCCCACCGACCGGGAACTGGCCGAGAGCCTGGTGCACCGCGCTGAGGCGGCCGGATACGCCGGGATCGTCGTCACCCTGGACACCTGGGTCCCCGGCTGGCGACCGCGGGACCTCGCCACCGCGAACTTCCCGCAGTTGCGCGGGCTGTGCCTGGCCAACTACATCAGCGATCCGGTGTTCCGGGCGAAAGCCGGCACCGATCTGTCCGATCCCCGCAATGCGGTCATGCACTGGGTCAGCGTTTTTGGAAACTCCCTGACCTGGAACGACTTGGACTGGCTGCGCTCGATCACGTCGCTTCCGCTCATCCTCAAGGGGATCTGCCACCCCGACGACGCCCGGCGCGCGATCGACGCCGGGGCGGACGGCATCTACTGCTCCAACCACGGCGGACGGCAGGCCAACGGCGGGTTGCCGGCCATCGACTGCCTGCCCGACGTGGTGGCCGCCTGCGGGGACGTTCCGGTGCTGTTCGACTCCGGGATCCGGTCAGGGGCAGATGTGGTCAAGGCGCTGGCGCTGGGCGCATCCGCGGTCGGCATCGGCAGGCCGTATGCCTACGGAGCGGCACTGGCCGGCACTGACGGGATCGTCCACGTGCTGCGATCGGTGTTGGCCGAGGCCGATCTCATCATGGCGATCGACGGCTACCCGAGCCTCGCGGACCTGAATCCGGAGGCGTTGCGCCGGGTCCGCTGATCGACGGGCGGCGAACCCGCGGGTGTGAAAGCCTGTGCCGGTGACCGTTCCGACGACGGACGTGACCCGGCTGAGGGAACGTCAAAGTACCGACCGCGCTGATCTCGACGCGCTGCTGTCCGCCACCCCGCTGGCCACCGTCGCCTTCGTCCGGGGCGGGCACCCGGTCGCGCTGCCGATCGGCTTCGCCCGCATCGGCGACGAAGTGGTGATCCACGGATCCTCCGGTTCGCCCTGGCTCCGAGAACTCGCCGAGGGGGTGCAGGCCGCGGTCTCGGTGACCACTCTTGAGGGAGTTGTGTTGGCTCGCAGTGGATTTGAGTCGTCATTCCACTACCGCAGCGCGGTGCTGTTCGGCAGCTTCACCGCTATCGCGAAGGATCGCAAGGACGACTACCTGCGGGCTCTGACGGACGTCTTCATCCCCGGTCGGGTCGCCGAAATCCGGCCGAGCACCAACAAGGAACTGGCCGCCACCCTCGTCCTAGCGATGCCGATCGAGACCTGGTCGTTCAAGGCCAGTTTCGACTGGCCGGAGGACCCGGAGGACGACGTGGCCGCCGGCGGTTGGGCGGGTGTGGTCCCGATCATCACCGGCTACGGAACGCCCGTACCGGCGCCGGACTGCGATCCGGCGATCCCGGTGCCGCAGTCGGTGCGGACGATGCTCGGCTCCGACGGCGGCTGAACGGGCGGGGATCGTCTAGCGCTGCGCCAAGCCGCCATGACGGGCCGCAGCGGCCCGTGCCGAGCGCACGGGTGCGGATTCGATCGCATCCGTGGCGGAATCCGGCGATGACTGGGCCCTGGCATGGCTGCCGACCGACTGTGTTTCGGGGTCGGATGCGGCCGCGGCCGCACGAGGCGGACCGGCAGCCCGGTCTCGGCCCGGACGGTGGACCTGAGTTCGCGGTGCCGGGCTGAGGGCAACCTGGGCTACCTGATCCTGGTCGACCGCCGGTTCGGCGGTGTGGGCGTCCGGATGTGCAGTCTGGGCCAGGGGCCGGCGGCCGTCAGACGTTGCCGAGGCGGGGGAGGGCGGTGCCGTCGCGGTGGGCGTCGGGAACAAGTAATCCGACGCGTTGAGCGGGAAGTCCATCCAGACGACCATGTAGTGCAGGCTGTGCAGGATGCCGGTGATTCCGGAGAAATCCAGGCCGGTCGGGGGCGGGGTGATGGAGTTGACGTACGCCGCCGCCACGAAGAATGTGACCGGGGCCGCCAGGTACCAGAGCGGAGCCAGCAGCGGACCCGCCACGTCGACCGCGGCGCGGCCGATGGTCTCGAGTGCCGGGGCGACACCGGCCCACAGGTCGGTCGTTGCATCAGCGACAGCCTTCGGGGCCGCGGGGCTGGAATCGGCCCACGCGGGGTCCGGGGTCACGGTTCCCACGGCCGCGCTTGCGGCGACGGCCTGGAGTTGAACCTGATGAAACTCGATCTGCGGGAGGGCGGTCGATGGGACTTCCATCGGGACGATCAACAGACCCACCGCTACCGCGGCAGCAGTTGCCAAAGACCCGCATGCCCCACGACCGCGCCGGATCGCACTGGATTTCATCTCGGCCCCCTGTTCATTCGACCCGGTTCGGGGCCGAACTCTGTTCAGGACCATAACCGGCAGTCCCGACAACCGGCTGACTCGGAAGACACGGGGCGGCGTGACACCACAATCAGCGGAAGACCATCACCGCTGGTCAGATTGTGCCCCCGGCAGGATTCGAACCTGCGGCCTTCTGCTCCGGAGGCAGACGCTCTATCCCCTGAGCTACGGGGGCGCAGGGAGAACGTGCTCCCACGCCATGGGCGATGGAAGCGTAACGCATGGCTCATCCGCCACCCAACCCGCGCCCAACCGCTGCCTGATCGTCGCCCGACCGCTGCCAGACCATGCGGATGCGGAAGAAGCCCCGGCCGGACCATAGGATGATGCCCTGTGACCCCCGCCGACCTCGCTGAGTTGCTGCGCCTCACCGCCGCTGCGGTCCTCGCCGAGCATGGGCTCGACCAGACGGCGCTGCCGGCCACGGTCACCGTCGAGCGTCCGCGCAACCCCGAGCACGGCGACTACGCCACCAACGTTGCCTTGCAGACCGCCAAGAAGGCGGGCGTCAATCCCCGTAAGCTTGCCGGGTGGCTCGCCGATGCGATCAAGAGCGCAGACGGCATCTCCGCGGCCGAGGTGGCCGGACCCGGTTTCGTCAACCTGCGCCTCGACGCGGCCGCCCAGGGGGCGATCGTCGGCAACGTCCTGCGCGCCGGTCCGGACTACGGCGACTCCGCACAGTTGGCGAACTGCCGGATCAATCTGGAATTCGTCTCGGCCAACCCGACCGGCCCGATCCATATCGGCGGCACCCGGTGGGCCGCCGTCGGCGACGCGTTGGGCCGACTGCTGAGCACCCAGGGCGCCGAGGTGGTCCGGGAGTATTACTTCAACGACCACGGCGCTCAGATCGACCGGTTCGTGAACTCGCTGATCGCCGCAGCCAAGGGGGAGCCCGCCCCGGAGGACGGCTACGCGGGCGCCTACATCACCGACATCGCCGCCGACGTGCTGGCCAAGGCGCCCGCCGCGCTGAGCCTGCCTCTCGACGAGCAGCGCGAGACCTTCCGCTCCATCGGCGTGGATCTGATGTTCGACCACATCAAGTCCTCGCTGCACGAGTTCGGCACCGACTTCGACGTGTACACCCACGAGGACTCGATGCACACCAGCGGCCGGGTGGACCAGGCTGTCGAGACCTTGCGAACCAACGGTGCGATCTACGAGAAGGATGGCGCAACCTGGTTGCGCACAACGGATTTCGGCGACGACAAGGATCGCGTCGTCATCAAGAGCGATGGAAACCCCGCCTATATTGCGGGCGACCTTGCCTACTATCTCGACAAGCGCCAGCGCGGATTCGATCTGTGCATCTACATGCTGGGCGCCGATCACCACGGCTACATCGCCCGGCTCAAAGCCGCCGCCGCCGCACTGGGTGACGATCCCGACACCGTCGAGGTGCTCATCGGCCAGATGGTCAACCTCGTCCGCGACGGTCAACCGGTCCGGATGAGCAAGCGTGCCGGCACCGTCATCACGCTCGACGACCTGGTGGAAGCCATCGGTGTCGACGCCGCCCGATATGCGCTGATCCGGTCCTCGGTGGACACCCCGATCGACATCGACCTGGAACTGTGGTCCTCCGCGTCGGCCGAGAACCCGGTCTACTACGTCCAGTACGCGCACGCGCGACTGTGCGCGCTCGGCCGCAACGCGGCCGATCTGGGCCTGGTCTCGAGCACCGCCCACCTCGATCTGCTCAGCCACGCCAAGGAGGGCACCCTGGTGCGCACCCTCGGGGAGTTCCCTCGGGTGCTGGCGGCGGCGGCTGCACTGCGCGAGCCGCACCGCGTGTGCCGCTATCTCGAGGACCTCGCCGGTGACTACCACCGGTTCTACGATGTCTGCCGGGTGCTGCCGCAGGGCGACGAGCAGCCCTCCGACCTGCACGCCGCCCGACTCGCACTGTGCGAGGCGACCCGCCAGGTGATCGCCAACGGCTTGGCGATCCTCGGGGTGAGTGCCCCGGAGCGGATGTGAACGCACACCCCGCCGGACCTCGGCATGCCGAGGAGATCCACCACGGCGACGTACCGCCGCGGCCGCACGACCCGGCCGATGTGCTGGCACTGGCGCCCCAGGTCTGGCCGCGCAACCTGAGCCGTGGTGACGACGGCGTGGTGCGCATCGCCGGCCTGGCCGTGACGGACCTGGCCGCCCAGTTCGGCACCCCGCTGTTCATCCTCGACGAGGACGATTTCCGCGGGCGGTGCCGGGAGATGGCGCAGGCTTTCGGGGGCGGCGCCAACGTCCACTACGCCGCCAAGGCGTTCCTGTGCAGCGAGGTGGCGCGCTGGGTTGCCGAGGAGGGCCTCTCGTTGGACGTCGCCAGTGGCGGCGAACTGGCCGTAGCCCTGCACGCCGGCTTTCCCGCCGAACGAATCACCCTGCACGGCAACAACAAATCGCTGTCCGAGCTCACCTCGGCCGTCACGGCCGGTGTCGGGTGCGTGGTCGTCGACTCGCTGACCGAGATCGATCGGCTGGACGCGGTGGCCGCCGACGCCGGTCTGGTGCAGGACGTCATGGTGCGGGTCACCGTCGGGGTGGAGGCACACACCCATGAATTCATCGCCACCGCCCACGAGGATCAGAAGTTCGGTCTCTCACTGGCCGGCGGTGCCGCGATGAACGCCATCCGCCGCGTGTTCGCCGCGGACCACCTGCGCCTGGTCGGCCTGCACAGTCATATCGGCTCGCAGATCTTCGATGTCGACGGATTCGAACTGGCCGCACGCCGGGTCATCGGACTGCTGCGTGACGTGGTCGCCGAATTCGGTGTCGACAAGACCGCCCAACTCGCCACCGTCGATCTCGGCGGCGGACTGGGAATCTGCTATCTGCCTTCCGACGATCCGCCACCGGTGGCCGATCTGGCCGCGAAACTTGCCGCGATCGTCGCCACCGAGTCCGCCGCCGTCGGGCTGCCCGCCCCCCGACTGGTCGTCGAGCCGG
Source organism: Actinomycetes bacterium (assembly GCA_029780675.1). Lineage (GTDB taxonomy): Bacteria > Actinomycetota > Actinomycetes > Mycobacteriales > Mycobacteriaceae > Mycobacterium. The sequence continues at coordinate 9,088 of JAKOYE010000057.1, read as the reverse complement.
GCCGGGCCATCGCGGGACCGGGCACGGTGACCCTGTACGAGGTCGGCACGGTCAAGGACGTCGCTGTCAGCCATGGCGCGAGCCGGCGCTACATCAGCGTCGACGGCGGGATGAGCGACAACATCCGCACCTCGCTCTACGGCGCGCAGTACGACGTCCGGCTGGTGTCCCGCGGGAGCGTCGCGCAGCCCGTCCTGGCCCGCATAGTCGGCAAACACTGCGAGAGCGGCGATATCGTGGTCCGCGATACCTGGGTCCCCGACGATGTGGAGCCTGGTGACCTGCTGGCGGTGGCCGCCACCGGCGCCTACTGCTACTCGATGTCGAGTCGGTACAACCTGATCGGCCGGCCCGCCGTCGTCGCGGTGCGCGACGGGCGGTCCCGGCTCATCCTGCGCCGGGAGACCGTCGAAGATCTGCTCAGTCTGGAAGTGAGGTGAACGGTGACAGCTGACGAGAAGCCCATCGGGGTGGCGGTGCTCGGTCTGGGCAACGTCGGCCGGGAGGTCGTCCGCATCATCGGGCAGAGTTCCGATGACCTCGCCGCCCGCATCGGTGCGCCACTGGAGGTTCGTGGCATCGCGGTGCGGTCGGTGTCCGGCGACCGGGGTGTGCCCGAGTCGCTGCTCACCGACGACGTCGAGCAACTGGTGTCCCGCCCCGACGTCGACATCGTGGTCGAACTGATGGGTCCGGTGGAACCGGCCCGCAAGGCCATCCTCACCGCCCTCGAGCACGGCAAGTCGGTGGTGACCGCCAACAAGGCGTTGCTGGCGCAGTCCACCGGGGAACTCGCCGAAGCCGCCGAACGGGCGCATGTCGACCTCTATTTCGAGGCCGCGGTGGCCGGTGCCATCCCGGTGATCCGGCCACTGACCCAGTCGCTGGCCGGCGATACCGTCCTGCGGGTGGCCGGGATCGTCAACGGCACCACCAATTACATCCTCTCCGAGATGGCCAGCACCGGAGCCGATTACGCCTCGGCACTGGCAGACGCCAGCGCCTTGGGCTACGCGGAGGCCGATCCGACCGCCGATGTCGAGGGCTACGACGCCGCGGCCAAGGCGGCGATTCTGGCGTCCATCGCCTTCCACACCAGGGTGACCGCCGACGACGTCTACCGGGAGGGCATCACCAAGGTCGGCCCCGCTGACTTCGATGCCGCCCGCGCCCTGGGATGCACCATCAAGCTCCTGGCCATCTGTGAGCGGATTGTCGATCCTGATGGGCGGCAACGGGTTTCGGCCCGAGTCTATCCGGCGCTGGTGCCGCTGGAGCACCCGTTGGCATCGGTCAACGGTGCCTTCAACGCGGTGGTGGTGGAAGCCGAGGCGGCCGGCCGGCTGATGTTCTACGGGCAGGGCGCGGGCGGTAACCCGACCGCGTCCGCGGTGTTGGGCGATGTGGTGATGGCCGCCCGTAACCGGGTGCAGGGTGGCCGGGGTCCGCGGGAGTCCAAGTACGCCGAACTGCCGATCGCCCCGATGGGCATGATTCCGACCCGCTACTACGTGAGCATGACCGTCAAGGATCGTCCCGGTGTATTGGCCTCGGTGGCAACCGAATTCGGCAAGCGCGAGGTCAGCATCGCCGAGGTGCGCCAGGAGGGCCTGAGTGATTCGGCCGGGCATCCTGCCGGCGCCCGCATCGTTGTGGTCACCCACCGGGCCACCGATGCGGCACTGTCGGAGACTGTCGCCGCACTCACCGACCTCGATGTCGTCGACGCGGTCAACAGCGTGCTGCGTCTGGAGGGAACCAGCTGATGACCAACACCGCAGCCGTCCACCGGCCCTGGCCGGGCCTGATCGAGGCCTACCGCGAACGGCTTCCCATGGCGGCGAACTGGACTCCGGTGACGCTGCTCGAGGGTGCCACCCCGCTGGTGCCCGCGCCGCGACTGTCGGCGAAGACCGGCTGCACCGTGCACCTCAAAGTCGAGGGACTCAATCCCACCGGCTCGTTCAAGGACCGCGGGATGACGATGGCCGTCACCGAGGCGGTCGCCCGCGGCCAGCAGGCGGTGCTGTGCGCGTCGACCGGCAACACCTCGGCAAGCGCCGCGGCCTATGCCGCCCGCGCGGGGATCACCTGTGCGGTGCTGATTCCGCAGGGCAAGATCGCGATGGGAAAGCTCGCGCAAGCAGTCATGCACGGCGCCAAGATCATTCAGATCGACGGAAACTTCGACGACTGTCTGGAACTGGCCCGCAAGCTGACCGCCGACTACCCGACGATCTCTCTGGTCAACAGCGTCAATCCGGTCCGTATCGAAGGCCAGAAGACCGCTGCCTTCGAGATCGTCGACGCCCTGGGTTACGCGCCGGACGTGCACGCGCTGCCGGTGGGGAACGCCGGGAACATCACTGCCTACTGGAAGGGCTACACCGAATACCACCGGGACGGTGTGATCGACGCGCTGCCCCGGATGCTGGGTACCCAGGCCGCCGGCGCGGCCCCACTGGTGCTCGGTCATCCGGTGAGCAAGCCCGAGACGCTGGCCACCGCCATCCGGATCGGTGCTCCGGCGTCCTGGGACGGGGCGATGGCCGCCAGGGAGGAGTCCGATGGGCGATTCCTGGCCGCCACCGATGACGAACTGTTGGCCGCCTACCACCTCGTCGCACACGAGGAAGGCGTGTTCGTCGAGCCTGCTTCCGCGGCCAGCGTCGCGGGCCTGCTCAAGGCGGTTGAGGACGGCTGGGTGAAGCCCGGATCGACGGTGGTGTGCACCGTCACCGGCCACGGTCTGAAGGATCCCGATACCGCGCTGCGCGATATCCCCGCGGTGACGCCGCTTCCGGTTGACGCCGCCACGGTGGTGTCCGCGCTGGGTCTCGGGTAGTCCTGGGATGACGACCCCTGTGCTTCTCCCTGTCGGGCTCACCGCCAGTGCGGTGGTGGCTGCGTCGAGCGCGAATCTGGGCCCGGGTTTCGACAGCCTCGGCGTCGCCTTGGGCCGCTACGACGAAATCGTCGTCGAGACAGTCGAACACGGCGTCCGGGTCGAGGTGGAGGGCGAGGGTGCCGGACAGATCTCGACGGGTGCGGACAACCTTGTCGCCAAGGCCCTGGTAGCCGGGTTGGCTGCGGCCGGAGCCGCCGCGCCAGGCCTGGTTCTGCGCTGCCGCAACACCATTCCCCAGTCGCGGGGTCTGGGATCTTCGGCGTCAGCGGTGGTCATCGGCCTGGCTGCCGCCAATGGCCTTGTGGCACAGGCGAATCTGAGTCCGCTCGATGACGCCCAATTGATCCAGCTCTCCTCGGAGTTCGATGGCCACCCGGATAACACCTCCGCCGCCGTGCTCGGCGGCGCGATCGTGTCGTGGACCGAGTTCGGTCAGCAGGGAGCCCGCTACGGCGCGACCCGGCTGCGCCTGGATCCCCGGATCCGGTTCTTCGTCGCCACACCGGAGGTGCGGTCGTCGACTGCAGAGACGCGAGTGCTGCTTCCCGAACACGTGTCGCACACCGACGCGCGGTTCAACCTCAGCCGGGCCGCGTTGCTGGTGGTTGCTCTGACCGAGCATCCGGAGCTCCTGATGACGGCTACCGAGGACGTCCTGCATCAACCGCAGCGGGCGGCGGCAATGCCGGCATCCGCCGAGTTCCTGCGCTACCTGCGTGGCCGCGGGGTTGCGGCGGTGCTCTCCGGCGCCGGGCCGGCAGTGCTGGCGATGACGTCCGGGACGGGCCTGCCCGCCGACGCGATCGAGGCGGGCGCCGCGCACGGATTTGCTGTGGCCGAGACGTCGGTCGGTGAACCGGTTCGGTGGTCGGCTGGAGTTGCGGCGCCCCTTCGCTAGGGACCGTTCACTAGGGCTGTCTTGCGTTAGGTCAGCGCCTGTGGCTATTCTTTCGGCAGTCCGTCAACCGCGTGTGTGACGCGCCGGTGTGAGGACTATCGCCAACCTTCGTGAGATCAACCTCGGTGTTTCAAGGGCGGGCTTCGGGTATCCACCGTTGCCATCCCGGCCGGATCGCCCGGGCTGCTGCATCGAGACGGTGAGACTTCGCGGTCAGTGAATCGGCTGAACGCAACCCCAAACCCCTGCCATACATCAGAAGACCGCTAGGGTAGGAAAGGACATCCGTGACCGATACGGACCTCATCACGGCTGATTCCGGCAATGCCGGTTCGCTGACCGCAATGGTGCTCCCCGAACTGCGGGCTCTGGCCGTGCAAGCTGGCGTCAAGGGCACTTCTGGTATGCGCAAGAGCGAATTGATCGCCGCGATCCGGGAGACTCGGGACGGCGGTGCAACCGGCAGCGGACAGCAGCAGCGACCCGCTCAGCGCTCGGCCCGGTCCGCTGAGCCCGCCGCTTCGGCTGAGGCTAAGGCCAAGGAGCCCGCCGTCTCCGGGGAGGCGACCGAGAAGAAGGCCGCCGATTCTGGTGAGGCGAAGGCCCAGGAATCTGCCGTCTCCGGGGAGGCGACCGAGAAGAAGGCCGCCGATTCTGGTGAGGCGAAGGCCCAGGGGCCCGCCGCCTCCGGCGAGGTGGCAGAGAAGAAGCCCGCTGATTCCGGCGCGGCGACGGACAAGAATCCGCAGCGCGAGACGACCGAGGCGCGCGAGCCCAGGGCAGAGCGCCGCGAGCCGCGGGCCGAGAACCGCGAATCGCGGGGCGAGAACCGGGAAGGTCGTGACGGTGGGGACGGGGGCGGCGATGCCGCCGCCGGCCGGGAGAACCGTGACGACGACGGCGAGGGCCGCGGTGGCCGCCGCGGACGCCGGTTCCGTGATCGTCGTCGGCGTGGGGAGCGCACGGAGGGGGCGGGCAACGACACCGAGGTCCGCGAGGACGATGTCGTCCAACCGGTTGCCGGCATCCTGGACGTACTCGACAACTATGCATTCGTCCGCACCTCGGGATACTTGGCAGGACCGAACGACGTCTACGTGTCGATGAACCTGGTCCGCAAGAACGGGCTGCGTCGTGGCGACGCCGTCACCGGCGCGGTGCGGGTGTCGCGCGAGGGTGAGGGCGCCGGCCAGAACCAGCGGCAGAAGTTCAATCCGCTGGTCCGGTTGGACAGCGTCAACGGCGGCCCCGTCGAGGCCGCCCGTAACCGGCCGGAGTTCAGCAAGCTCACACCGCTCTACCCCAACCAGCGGTTGCGTCTGGAGACCACCCCGGATCGTCTGACGACCCGCGTGATCGACCTGATCATGCCGATCGGCAAGGGGCAGCGCGCACTGATCGTGTCGCCGCCGAAGGCCGGCAAGACCACGATCATGCAGGACATCGCCAACGCGATCACACGCAACAACCCCGAGTGCCACCTGATGGTGGTCCTCGTCGATGAGCGGCCCGAAGAGGTCACCGATATGCAGCGCTCGGTGAAAGGTGAGGTCATCGCCTCGACGTTCGACCGCCCGCCGTCCGACCACACCCAGGCCGCCGAGCTGGCGATCGAGCGGGCCAAGCGCCTGGTGGAGCAGGGCAAGGATGTCGTCGTCCTGCTGGACTCGATCACCAGGCTCGGCCGCGCGTACAACAACGCTTCGCCGGCCTCCGGGCGCATTCTCTCCGGCGGTGTCGACTCGACCGCGCTGTACCCGCCCAAGCGCTTCCTGGGCGCCGCCCGCAATATCGAGGACGGCGGGTCGCTGACGATTATCGCCACCGCCATGGTGGAGACCGGATCGACCGGCGACACGGTGATCTTCGAGGAGTTCAAGGGCACCGGCAACGCCGAACTCAAGCTGGACCGCAAGATCGCCGAGCGCCGGGTGTTCCCGGCCGTCGACGTCAACCCGTCCGGCACCCGCAAGGACGAGTTGTTGCTCTCCCCGGACGAGTTCGCGATCGTGCACAAGCTGCGCCGGGTGCTGAGTGGACTGGACAGCCACCAGGCCATCGACCTGCTGATGAGCCAGCTGCGCAAGACCAAGACCAACTACGAGTTCCTGGTTCAGGTGTCCAAGACCGCGCCCGGTGGCTCCGACTCGGACTGATCAGGCGTTCAATTTCGGCGCGGAAACGGGCGCATCGCGCACGTTTCCGCGCCGAAATCGACTGCCGAAACCGACTGGGCTCGCCCTCGCCGAATCAGCGTTTCGGCGTGCCGACGTTGCCGCCGCGTGGTGCCGTCGCCGACTTCAGCACCTGCGGTAGTCCGATGACGGCGGCGAACCCGTCCGCGTCGCCGGTGGTGTACTCGTCGGTGTTGTAGACGTTGTCCATGAAGATCGAGCCGAGGTCCTGACCGCCGACGCTCACCATGCTGTTGCGCAGTTCGTCGCGGGCCGCGTTGAACGACTCGTAGCCGTGAGTGAGGTTCTGCAGGTCGAGGTTCTCCTCGCTCAGCGAGGCCGTCCAGATGAAGCCCGGCCCGTTCGGGTTGGGCGAGGGGCCGAAGATTCGGCCGTGGCTATTGGCGAGCAGGAAATAGTTGTCGCGGAACGCCGTGTTGGCCCCGGTTGGTTGCTGGCTGAAGATGCCCGACTCGATGACGCCCTGATAGCCGGTGCTGCTGACCGCGGACGGGGCGAATCCCGCGCGTGTCATCCACGCGTTGAGATTGCTCACCGCCTGGGTGGTGTTTTGGGACGCCGAGTCGACGATCACGACGTTGATGCCCTCCATGACGGTCTTGCCCTGATACGGCAGACCGATCCAGTCGGCGATCTCGTTCTTGGAGTTGATCATCCACTGGCCGAGACTGCCGTAGGGAGTGGACACGGTCGAGGTGGGACTCGGCTGCCCGGCCCGGACGCCCTCTGGTTCAGGATCCGCCGTGACGGCTTGCCCCGGTACGGTCGGGGAGGTCACGGACGGCTCCGTGGTGGACCTGCCGGAGCCGGGTCGCCGGGTGTCCGTGGCTCGGCCGGCCTCTGCGGTGTTCCCGTTGGCGCGGCGGGCGGCGCCCCGGGACCGCTCGGCGGAGCCGGCGCCGGCCGGTGCCGACGCGGCGGGCGGAGTCGTAGTTCCCGACGGCTCGGTCGACGGATCTGCGGCGGCCACTCCTGACACCGGCGCCAACCCGCTGACGGCGACGGCTGCCGCGGCGGCCACGAACGCCTTTGGGATCGTCATGGTGGAACCTCCCGGAAGCTCAGTTGTCGGTGTTGCGGGCGCCGGCGCCGGGATTGGCGGACGCATGCGCCTTCCCGGACGAAGGAGACCGGTCGCCGCCGCCGGGTGTGGCGGCGGAAGATTTGAGGGTGCCGGAATCGGACCTGGGCGGCAGGGTTGATGTGGCCGGATCACCTGATGCGGCATCGGTGCTGGCCGAGGCTTCGGGCGCGGGCGCGGGCGCAGGCGAGGCTGTCGATGCCAGGGAGCGTGCCCCCGCCGGGGTGACCTGGGGTGTGGTCACCGGGAAATTGGCACCCACCGCGTTGGCGATGGTCAACTGCGATTTCTCGGCCCACATCCGCAGGCTGGGAACGGCATAGCCGTTGCCGGGCCCGAGCGGTCCCAATCCCGGGCCGACGGTGACCGCCAGCAGTGTGCCGGGCAGGCTCGAAGTGACTTCGCCATCGGCTCCCACCGGACCGAGCAGGCCGTCGACGACCGTGTTCCAGGCGCCTTCCAGGTCGAGCGTGGTCAGCGCAGCCAGGGTCTGGGATCCGATGGTGACCGCGGCGCCGGCAATCGCCGACAGCGCGCCGCCCACCGTGGCCAGCAGGTCACCGGCGATTCCGGGTAGCGATACGACGACGTTCGTCAGATGTGCCGCCACGCCGCCGAGAACAGCGAGACCCGCGTCGAGTGCGATCTGACCGGCGTCCTGGATCGGCGCCAGTGTCGCTTCCACCAGCGTTGCGAGCGCTTCGGAGAACTGGCCACCGATCGCCTGCCCGGCGGCGGTGACGATCGCCCCGGGCAGATTCCACACCGCATCGGTGAGGATCTGCGCAGACGTGCTCAGAGCGTCGATGGAGCCGCCCAGATAGTTGAACCCGTTGAAGCCCAACTGGCTGATGATCGGCAGGGCGACGTAGATGAACTCGGGTCCGATCCCCTGGAACGGGTCCCACGGGTAGTCCGGGTAGGTGTCGATGCCGTTGAACAGATCGTTGTTCAGTACCTGGACGGTGCCGATCAGCGCGCCGAGCGGACTGGACAGACCCGCGAGCGCGACGTCGGGAAGCGCGGGCACCGAGAGGTGCGTAGCCGCCAGAGTGGGGGGCTGGACCAGGCCGACCCCGGCGGCCATGACCGCCACGGCCAACGGAACTCGCAGTGACCCTTGCACTTCAGCTACCTCCCAGATCCAGGCACCACACGACCGCGGACGATTCACATAATCCGCGTTATTGTCCACGCGACGGGTACGGCTCGGGCCACCGGGGGCCTTAGGCCGTGTTTGGGCAGGTGACCGCCGAACTGGCATACTGGGGCGCGATCCCACCTCAGGTACCGGTTCACGCTCCCGGGAACACACCCGGTCCGGCGACCCGGCGACCACAGACGAAGAGGAACTATGAAGACCGGCATTCATCCCGCCTATGTCGAGACCACGGTGGTCTGCGGCTGCGGTAACAGCTTCACCACCCGTAGCACGAAGCAGAGCGGCCACATCGTGGTCGAGGTGTGCTCGCAGTGCCACCCCTTTTACACCGGCAAGCAGAAGATCCTCGATAGCGGCGGCCGTGTCGCCCGCTTCGAGAAGCGCTACGGCAAGCGCAAGACCGGCGAGAACGCCGACAGCTAGCGTTGACTCAGAGCGCACCCGCCGACGCGGTCGACGCGGTGCTCACCGAACACGCCGACCTGGAACGTCAGCTCTCCGACCCGGACCTGCACGCCGACCCGGACGGCGCACGGCGAGTGGGGAAACGTTTCGCGCGACTGGCGCCGATCGTCGCCACGTACCGCAAACTCGAAGCCGCCCGCGGAGACCTGGAGGCCGCCCGCGAACTCGCGGCCGACGATTCCTCGTTCGCCGATGAGGTGGTCGAACTTCAAGCGCGCGTCGCCGAACTCGATGACCAACTCACCGACATGTTGGCCCCGCGCGACCCGCATGACCCGGACGACATCGTGCTCGAGGTCAAGTCCGGCGAGGGTGGGGAGGAGTCGGCGCTGTTCGCCGCCGATCTCGCCCGGATGTACATCCGCTACGCCGAACGGCA
>JAKOYE010000180.1 GCA_029780675.1 Actinomycetes bacterium | reverse complement strand
TGTTGGCGACGGGTGAATCTGAGGCCGATTCGACGGGCGAAATCGAGGCCACGTTCCGTGGTGTCTAGTGTGCCTCAGCCTGGGTTTTGATGCTGGGCAGGGTGTCGATGCCTCGGTTGCGGAGGCGGTAGCTGCTGCCTTTGACGGTGAGGACGTCGGCGTGGTGGACGATCCGGTCGATCATGGCTGCGGCGACGACTTGGTCGCCGAAGACCCCGCCCCAGCCGCTGAAGGGCAGGTTCGAGGTGAGGATCAGGGAGGCGTGTTCGTAGCGGGATGAGACGAGTTGGAAGAACAGGTTCGCGGCGTCTTGTTCGAAGGGGAGGTAGCCAACCTCGTCGATGATGATCAGGCCGTAGCGGCGGAGCTTGGCTAGTTCGGCGGCGAGCCGGCCAGCGCGGTGGGCGTCGGAGAGCCTGGTGACCCAGTCGGTCGCGGTGGCGAACAGGACCCGGTGGCCGTGCCGGCAGGCTTGGATACCGAGGGCGATGGCGAGGTGGGTTTTGCCGGTGCCGGGTGGGCCGAGCAGGACGACGTTGCGGGCTTCAGTGAGGAACCCGCCGCCGGCGAGGGCGGCGATCTGGTTCCGGATCGCGGGTTGGGCGTCGAAGTCGAAGTCTTCGAGGGTCTTGCGGGCTCCGAACCCGGCTGCCCGGATCCTCAGCTCGGCTCCGGAGGCGTTGCGGGCTGACACTTCCCGCTCGAGCACGGCGACCAGGTAGTCCTCGAACGACCAGCCCGCGTCGCGGGCTTGGTCAGCGAGTCGTCCGGCGACGTCGAGGATCCGTGGCGCTTTGAGGGACCCGGCCAGGTAGGTCAGCTGCTTGACCGCGTCGGTGGTCTTGGGAGCCATCACGCTGCCCCCTCACTGGTCAGGCCGAACGCGGAGTCGTAGTCAGCCAGATCCCTGACCAGCCCTTGATCGACGGGTCGTGCTGGTGGGTGCTGGAACTCGCTGCGGAGCCGTTTCGCGGTCTCAACATGGGTGGTGTCGGTGATCGTCATGCCGCTGCCCCAGGCTCGGCGGTGCTCGGCGATCACTCTGCCGCCGATCCGGATCTGGACCTGGTCCAAGTCGGCGTGGGCGTCGACCATTCGGCCGATCCAGGTCGGGTCGACCGAGTAGTCGTTGCGGGCGATGGTCACGTAGTAGTCCCGACCCAGCCGGACCTGGCTGCGCCACCCCACCAGCGGCGGAACCGGCGGCAATCGCAGCATCGCCGCCCGATCGGCCTCCAACCGGTCGACCGGCCGAGCGCCGGTGGTGCGCACGATCCGCTGGTTTGCGGTATCGAGCCAGCCAGTGAACTGGTCGTTGAAGTCAGCCGGGGAGGTGAACATCCGGCCGGGCATGAACGATGTCTCGAACCAGCCGTTGCGGCGTTCCACGATCCCCTTCGACTCCGGGTCCCGCGGACGCAGCAACACCAGCCTGGTCGCCAACGTCCCCATGAACCCGGGCACTCCTTCAGCGCGGTGCGGGCCGCGGCCGATGCCGCGTTCGTTGTCCCACAACAGCCGCCGCGGGACCCGGCCCACCTGCTCCAGGAGCTGCCACATCCCCAGCAGGAGATCCTCGGTCGTCCTGGTCGGGATCATCCTGGCCAGCACGAACCGGGAGTGAGCCAGCACCATCACCAGCACCGGCAACAACACCGCGTTGCCGTTCTCCAACGGGATCTTCCGCGGCGGGAACCACAGATCACACTGCGCCGCGTCCCCGGCCTCCCAGACCAGCCGATCCGCAGGATCCGGCCGACGATACTGCGGCCGCAACCGAGCCACATTCTCCCGGAACCACGTGATCGACCCGGCCCAGCCGACCCGTTCAGCGATCACCGTCGCCGGCATCTGCGGATGCTCCTCCAGCAACACCCGCACCCTGCCCTCGACCGCGTCGAACGCAGTCGCCACAGCCGGCCGTTCGTACTTCGGCGGACCGGCCGACGCCACCGCCCGCGCCACCGTCGACCGGCCAATCCCCAACTCCCTCGCGACCTGCCGCTGCGGCACACCCTCCGCCACCAGCCGCCGGATCAACGCCCAATCCTCCACCGAGATCACCCACCCAATCGTGCTCAGGTGACCTCGATTTGGACCGTCGCTCTGGCCTCACTTTCAACCGTCGCCGACAC
>JAKOYE010000051.1 GCA_029780675.1 Actinomycetes bacterium | reverse complement strand
CCGAGTGCTTCGGCGGCCGCCGCAACCCCGCCGCGGATCTCGTGGGAGGACGGGAACTGCCGTTGCATGCTGTTGCCCAGCACCATGGAGAAGGCCGGCGCGGCGAACAGCAGCAGGACGGCGGTGGCCGCCGCGGCGGACACCCAGGGCCGGCGCATCACCGTGCCGACCCACCGGGTCCAGAACCGCGACCTGGTCGACTCGGGGCGCCTCGACCAGTGCAGTAGGGCCGACCGGCGGGCTGCGGCGCGCCCGAAGGTGGCCAGCACCGCCGGCGTCAGCGTCGTCGAGGTCAGGACCGCGAAGGCCACCGCCAGCACCGCCCCGGTCGCCATCGACATCAGAACCGGGGTGTCGATCAGGTAGATCCCGGTCAGCGACGCGATCACGGTCAGGCCGGAGAGCACGACCGCCAGCCCCGAGGTGGCCATCGCCGCGTCCGCGGCCTGGTCCGGATCACGGCCGGCCCGCAACTCCTCGCGGTACCGCATCAGGATGAACAACGAGTAGTCGATCGCCAGCGCGATACCGAACATCGACACCGTCGAGGTGACGAACACCGACATCTGGGTGAAGCTGGCCAGCAGATAGACGACACCCATGGTGACCGCGACGGTGAAGACTCCCAACGCCAGCGGGATCGCCGCGGCAGCCAACGAGCCGAACACCGCGACCAGCACGATCAGGACGATCGGCAGGTTCCAGCGTTCAGCGGCGGCGATATCGCGTTTGGTGCTGGTCTGCGCCGCGGCGCCCAGTGCGCCCTGGCCGATGACGTAGAGCCGGACGCGGCCGTTCTCCGTCGTGCCGGGCCGGTCGCCCTGGACCCCGATGGCGTTGCGCAGTTGCCGGGCGACATCGACCGCACCGGTGTTGTTGAAGTCCAGCCGCAGCGAGACCACGTAGGGCCGGTCCGGCGCCGGCGGCGGCTGCAGCGGATTGGGCACCAGGGTGAGGCTGGGTACCTGCCGGGCCGCCTCCTCCAACTGCGCGACCGCGGCGGTCATGTCGGCATACGTCGCGTCGGCGCGGGGTGCGGCCACCATGGCCAGCGGGGACGCGCCCTGGTCCGGGTAGTGGTCCTCGAGTTCGTGCTGCACCCGGAGCGACTGCGAGCCGGGAACATCGAACCCGCCACCGGTCAGGTTGCCCGACGCGGTGAGGGCGAGGACGACGGACGGGATCAGTGCCAACAGCCAGCAGCCGAACACCAGCCAGCGGTGTCTGCGCAAGCTGCCGCTCAGGCGCATCATGAACTGCTGGATGGCGAACTCCCCGCACGTGGCACCGAATCACCGAGACCGCGAGCCTACCGCAGCGGGCTGTGTGTCTCCGGGATCCGCGGGGAGCCCGGACTGTCCTAGGATGAGTTCACCCCAGAACGATCGGCAAGACGTGAGGAGCCGCAGTATGCGCAGTCTGGATGGCCGGAAGGCCCGTCGTGTGATGGTCGCCGCGCTCGGGGCCGGTGCCGTCGCCGGTCTGATCGGTACCGCCCCTTCGGCGGCCGCACTGCCCCCGAACTGCACCGCCGCCGATCTGGCCGGGGTGTCCGCCGGGGTGTCCGCCGCAACGTCGGCCTACCTGTTCACCCACCCGGACGTCAACGCGTTCTTCACCGGTCTGGAGGGCAGCCCGCGCGACGAGCTGCGCGAGCAGATCAAGCAGTATCTGGACACCAACCCCCAGGTCAAGGCCGAGCTGGGCGCCATCCGTCAGCCGCTGGTGGACCTGAAGAACCGGTGCGGCGAGGAAGACGATCTCGGCATCCCCGGCGCCTGAGGCTCCGTATCTGACCGGGCGACCTGACTGGGCGGCGGCCGACTAGGCGGCGGCCTGTTTTGACGCGGCCAGTTTCGCCCTGACCAGTTGGGCGACGGACCGCCAGCCCAGCAGCAGCGCCCCGGTGACCAGCGTGGCGACCACGACGAAGCTGATCGCCACCCCGCCCCCGAAGGCGGCGCGGACGACCATGCCGATGGCGATGGTGCCCACCCACACGGTCAGGCCGGTCGGCCGTACCGCGGTCGGCCGCCGCCAGGCGCGGGACTGCAGCCAGGCGATCGCCAGACCGGCCAGGAACGGTCCGGCGGTCTGAGCCACGCCGGTGACCGTCACGGTTTCGGAGTGGTTACGCCGGCCGACCGTGACGAAGATCAGTACGCACAGCACATCGGCGGCAAAGGCCAGTAATGCCGCGCGGGCGGTGGTGGGTGCCGTGGACGGAGTCTCTGTGGTCGGTTCGCTCACCATGATCCCATCCAACCGTGTTCAGCCGTGACCTTCCACCCGGCCCTCGGCTGGCGGTTCGTCGGCGGGGGCGAGATCGTCGATGGCGGTGCCGGTGTCTGCCAGCGACTGCCGGATCGGAGCCCCGGTCCGGAACATGACGAAGAACACCACCCAGCCGATCGCCGAGATGAAGATCCAACTCACCAGGCGATAGATCAGCATGGCCGAGATGGCGTCCGGCAGCGTCATCCCACTGGACACCAGTCCCGGCACCAGAACCGCCTCCACAACCAGCAGTCCGCCGGGCATCAGCGGAATGGCGCCCACCGCGCGGGCCGCCGCGTACGCCACCGTCAACCCGGCCAGGGACGGCTGCCCGCCCGCGGCGTACGCAGCGAACAGCAGGCAGCCGACGTCGGCGACCCAGTTGAACAGCGACCAACCGAAGGCCTCGCCGAGCGTCCGGCGATCCAGGCTCACCGATTCCAGTTGGGTCAGCGTCGACCGCCACCGGCGCAGCCCGTTGTCCGCGGGCTTGCCGCGCACCGAGTTGACCCAGCCCAGCACCCGGACGCCGATACCGTCGATCAACTCCGGGCGGGTCGCGACCGCCTGCGCGAGCAGCAACAAGGCCACGAACCCGCCCAGAGTGAACAGCAGCGAGAACGGATTGTCCTTGGCGCCCAACATGAATGCGCCGCCGAGACCGAGCACCGCCAGGCCGACCACCTGCAGGGCACCGGACATCACCAGCTGCCAGGAGGCCACCACCGGGGAGGCTCCCCACGACCGCTGCTGGCGGTAGACAAAGGTCGCCGACAGCACCGGGCCGCCGGGCAGGGTCGTGCTGAGGGCGTTGCCGGCGTAGAACGCCGCCTCCGATCGCCATTGCCGCACGGTCACGCCCGCCGAGCGCAACAGGGTGCGCTGGATCTGGGCGAAGCTGTGCATCGACATCATCGCGGCGAAGATCGCCGCGAGCACCCACCATCCGTCGGCTGTGATCAGGCTCAGCCAGGCCTGCGCCAGTTGGTCCCAGACCAGCCCCGCCTCCACCGCGAGCACCGCGACCGCGACCCCGAGCACCGCCCAGCGCACCCACCAATATTTCGGGCGCGGGTGCCGCCCGTCCCGATCGGCGCTGCTGGGAGCCTCGTGGGCCACCGACTCAGGGTAGCCGCGCGACACCCTGTTTCCGGCGTCCCAACGGTTTAGGGTGAGACGCATGTCGGCCGGCGAGGGACGCGAAGGGGCAGCCGCGGGGGCGCCGATGGGCTCCGACGCCGCCGCGGTCGATCCGCTGGTCCGCAAGACGGCGGCCTGGGCCTGGCGGCTCCTGGTCATCGTCGCGGCGCTCGCGGCCCTGGTGTGGCTGGCGGACCGGTTGAAGGTGATCGTCGTACCGGTGGCCCTGGCGGTGATACTCACCGCACTGCTGCTGCCCGCGGTCGACTGGCTGGACCGCCGCCGCGTGCCCCGCGGCGCGGCCGTCGCCCTGGTCCTGCTCAGTGGGTTCGCCCTGTTCGGCGGCATCATGACGTTCGTCGTCAGTCAGTTCATCTCGGGGCTCCCAGAACTGACCGACCAGGTCACGCGCAGTATCGACAACGCGACGGCATGGTTGATCGAGGGCCCCGCCCACCTGAGCCGGGAGCAGATCGACAAGGCCGGCGACGAAGTGGTTCGGGCTCTGCGGGACAACCAGGAGAAGCTCACCAGCGGTGCCCTCTCCACCGCGGCGACGCTCACCGAGATCGTCACCGGTGCGCTGCTGATGGTGTTCACGCTGATCTTCCTGCTGTACGGCGGCCGCAACATCTACACCTTCATCACCGGGATCATCCCGGCCGGCAGCCGTGACCGGGTTCGCGATGCCGGGCGGGCCGGGTTCGGCTCGTTGATCGGCTACGTGCGCGCGACGTTCCTGGTGGCGCTTGTCGATGCGGTCGGCATCGGCGCCGGGCTGGCGATCATGGGTGTCCCGTTGGCGCTGCCGCTGGCGTCGCTGGTGTTCCTCGGCGCCTTCGTCCCACTGGTCGGCGCGGTGGTGACCGGCTTCCTCGCGGTGGTGGTGGCGCTCCTGGCCAAGGGCTTCGTCTACGCCCTGATCGCGCTCGGGCTGATCATCGCGGTCCAGCAACTCGAAGCCCACGTGCTGCAACCCGTGGTGATGGGCCGTGCGGTCTCGATCCATCCGCTGGCCATCGTGCTGGCCATCACCACCGGTGCCGTGTCGGCCGGCATCGTGGGGGCCCTGCTGTCGGTGCCGCTGGTGGCATTCCTCAACAGTGCGTTCCGGGTCCTCGCCGCGCCCGATCCGGCCACCGAGGCAGCCGAGATCCAGGCGGGTGAGGGCACCATCGTGCTCGAGGCCCAGCCGGACGCCGTGTCCGAAGAACCCCGGCAGCCAGCCCGGGAGCCAGCCCGGAAGCCTGCGGGGAGTTAGAGCCGTCCCTCGCGGCGCAGCAGATCCTGAGCGCTGACCCCGCCGCCCTGCTTGCCGCGGGCGTTGAGTTGTTCGGTGGCCGCTTCGGGGTCACCGGACCCGGGCCGGCTAATCGGGATGGCCCGGGTTTCCTCCGCGGAGACCGGGTCCGCGGCCGGAATCTCCGTGGTCTTCCCGCCCGCGGGCAACACCGTGGTGGCGTCCTCAGGGGTGTTGGCGGGGGTGGAGACGGGCACCGTGGGCTCGGCCGGTCGCGGGGACGGCTGCGCGGATCGAGGCTTCTTGTCACGCAGTTCACCGAGCCAGGAGCCGATGTCGCGGTCGTCGCGCTCCGGCTTGGCCGCTGCGAAGCGGGTGGTCGGCGCCTCGGCCGCCGGATTGACCGGGGGAGCCGGCGGCGGGCCGACCGGCACCGTGGCGGGCGGCGGTCCCGGTGGGAAGGCCGCATCTGCCGCGGACGCCGGGGCACCGGCGGTGACCAGGGCATCCTCGGCGTCGGCAACCGTCTCCTTCTTGCGCTCGACCGGCAGGGTGGTCTCGCCCATCCCGATCTTGTGCTGGAGCCGCTTCATCCACTTCGGCGCCCACCAGCAGTCGTCGCCGAGCAGTTTCATGATGGCCGGGACCAGGAACATCCGGACGATGGTGGCATCCAGCAGCAGGGCGATCAGCAGGCCGAACGCCAGGTACTTCATCATCACCAGGTCGGAGAAGACGAAGGCACCCGCCACCACCGCCAGCACCAGAGCGGCGGCGGTGATCAGGCGTCCGGTGGTGGCCGTGCCGATCCGGATCGCCTCGCTGGTGGACATGCCCTGTTCGCGGGCTTCGACCATGCGGGAGACCAGGAAGACCTCGTAGTCGGTGGACAGGCCGTAGATCACCGCGATGATGAGGCCGATCATCGGCGCCATCAGCGGCTGCGGGGTGTAGTTCATCAGCCCGGACCCGTGGCCCTCGACGAACATCCAGGTCAGCACACCCATCGTCGAACCGAGGGTCAGCGCACTCATCAGCGCGGCCTTGATCGGGAGCACGAGCGAGCCGAAGGCCAGGAACATCAGGATCGTGGTGGTGGTGATCAGCAGCAACACCATCAACGGCAGCTTGGTGAAGAGGCTGTGAATACTGTCCTGCTCCAGCGCCGGCGTTCCACCGACGTAGAGCGACACCCCTCGCGGTGGGGTGATGGACCGCAGTTCGTTGATCTTCCTACTGGCGTCGTTACGGTTGATCAGACCGTTCTGGATCACCCGCACGGACGGATCCTTGGAGGCGCCGTCGAGGTACGGACGTTCCTTCCACATGGCGTCGGGATTGTTGTCCGGGTCGGTGAACCCGCTGATCGCCATCGCCTTGCTGCGGATCTCAGCCACCTGGGCGTCCGAGACGGGCTGGCCGTCGTTGTTCTGGAGCACCAGGGTGATCGGCTCGGTCCGGAAGCCGGGGAAGATCTTGTCGAACTCCTCCTGGGCCAACCGCACGGAGTTGTTCGGCGGCAGGTATTTCTCGCTGATGCCGCCCAGCGACAGGTGGCCCAACGGGATGATCAGCGCGATCATGAACAGCAGGATCGGGGCGGCGAACAGAATCGGGCGCTTCATCACCCGGTTGACCAGCTTGCCCCAGAACCCGTTCTCGACCTCTTCGCGGGTCTTGGTCTTCTGGGTGCGGTCGGCCAGCCAGTTCAGCCACCAGTTGGTCGGCTTCCAGTTGCGCAGGAACGGCACCCGCAACAGGGTGCGCACGCCCAGTGCGTCCACGTTGGGGCCGAGGATGCCGAGAATCGCCGGCAAGACCGTGATCGACAGGATGGCGGCCAGCATCACCGAGGCGATGATCGCGTAGGTGATCGACTTCAGGAAGCCCTGCGGGAACAGCAGCAGTGGCAGGGACGAGGCCACGATGATCACCGCGGAGAAGATCACGGTCCGGCCCGAGGTCATCACCGTCCGGCGTACCGAGGTGGGGGTGTCGTAGCCCTCGGCCAGTTCCTCCCGGAACCTGCTCACGATGAACAGGCCGTAGTCCACCGCGATACCCAGTCCGATCAGCGTGACGACCGGTTGGGCGAAGAAGTGAACGGGGGTCACCTCGGCGGTGAGCCGCATGATGCCCAGGGCGCCGAGGATCGACAGGCCGCCGATGATGGCCGGAAGGCTGGCGGCGATCACACCGCCGAACACGAAGAACAGCAGTACCGCCACCAGCGGGATGGCGGCCACCTCGGCGCGTTGCTGGTCCACCCCGATGGTGCCGGTGAGCTCGTTCGCCAGGGGTTGCAGGCCCGCCAGTTTCACGTCGACGCCGTCGATCGCGAAACTGTCCTTGACTTTCTTGTAGTTGTTCAGGATGGTGTCGTCGTCGTTGCCCTTGAGCTGGATCGACATGAAGGCGTGCTTCTTGTCGTCATCGGCCATGTTGGACAGCAGTTCGGGACTCTTGAAGTAGCCGATGGCCCGCAGAATCTCGTCGGGATGGTCCCGTTGGGCGGCGTCGAGGTTGTCCAGAATCTTCTTGGTGAACGCCGGATCGTCGACGGTCTTGCCGTCCGGAGCGGTGTAAATGGCGACGATATGGCCGGAGGTGTCCCGTCCGTAGGCGCCGTCGGCGAGCAGCGAGGCCTTCACGGACTGACTGCCGTCGTCGTAGAAACCACTCTGCGTGACGTGCTTGCCGAGGCTCATCCCGAAGATGCCGCCCGCAATGGACAGCGCCACCATGACGGCAATGACAATGTAGCGATACCGGTAGACGGTTCGACCCCACCAGGCGAACACTTGAACTCCTTAACTGAAGAAAATCTGCAACAAGTCGTGGCCGGGGCCGCCGTCCTTCACGGGCGCGAACTCAGCAGCGAGGACAACGGGCGGAACGGCTGTAGCCAGGCACCTTCTTCCGGTAGCGAATCCAGGCAGATTCGCGGCAACGGCTCTCGGAAGACATGGGGAATGTCCTCCAAGTCGACGAATTCCAAACTATCCGACGCTAGCGCCCAACTGGCATGTTCGCGAAATCCAAGAACGCTGACCGGGATGCCGGTTCGTGCGATGTCTTCCAGTGGGATGCGGAACGCCTGCCCGTCCGCCGAGGCCACCAGCAGCCCGGCCAGACCCTCCTCGTGACGCCGGGCGATGTGGGCGAGCATGTCGGCGTCGACGTCGCTGTCCTCGTCGACCTTGGGTTTTGCGAAGACGGCGAAACCGACGTTACGCAGCGCCTCCACCCAGGGTCGGACCACCTCGGCGCTGCCGGGAACGATATTGGTGAACACCGTCGCCTCCGGCTCCAGCGCCGGTTCGGGATCCCGTCCGGCGAGTTCGGCGGTCCGGGCCAACAGCCAGCGCCCCAGCGCGTCGAACCGGGGCCGGTGCGCCGCGGTGGGGCGCCCGCCGAGGATCGAGCCCAGGCCCATGTCCAGATTCGGAGCGTCCCACACCAGCAGCACCCGTTTCACGGCGTGCTGACGGACATCATCGGACGGCGCCGCCGCGCTCTCCAGGGTCTCCTCGATCACGGTCATGGTGCTCATCCCTCGGCGATCCGGACCCAGATGAGTTCACTCACCGGGCTGCCCGCGTGCTGTGCCTTCGTCTCGTACTTGGTGGTCGGGCGGGTGACGGAGATCGGCAACCCCCCGCGGGCGGGATCGGCCGCGAGCTCTGCCGGAGTCGCCCGCCGTAGCCGCGGCTCGGCATCGCCGACCGCGGCGATCTGCTCGGCGTAACCGGGGTGGTCGGTGGCCGCGTGCAGGACACCTCCCACGCGCAGCCGGTCGGCGATGAGTGCCACCGTCTCCGGTTTCAGCAGCCGGCGCTTGTGGTGTCGGGCCTTCGGCCATGGGTCGGGGAAGAAGACCCGCACCCCGGTCAGCGAGCCAGGAGTCACCAGCTGTTCCAGGACGTCAACCCCGTCGCCCCGGATCAGCCGGATGTTTGTCACGGCATCGCGATCTATGCCGTTGAGCAGTTGCGCCAGACCGCGGCGGTAGACCTCGACGGCGATGACATCGATGTCGGGCTCGGCTTTCGCCATCGCCAGGGTCGAGGTGCCGGTTCCGCAGCCGATCTCGAGCACCACGCCACCCGGAGCGGCGCGGCCGAACCACCTCTCGGTGTCCAAGGGCTCGGGTGGTCTTTGCTGTTCGCTCTGCACAGCCTGCCGACCCAGCCGAGGCCACAACCGGGCCCAGACCTCCTGTTGGGTGTCGCTGAGTGCGGCCCGGCGGGAGCGGAAACTGGTCACCCGGCGAGGGTGCTGCGGAGCGGGCGCTGTCGCGCTCAAGGCGCTTTCAGGCGCTGTCGCGCTCAAGGCGCTCTCAGGCGCTGTCGCGCCCGGGTGGCCCTGCGCATGCATTGACATATGGTGGCCCATGAATCCGCCGCCGCCCTTCCCGCCGGTCAGATTGATACCCAACAGTTGCCTTCTGCGGGTGACTCGCGGGTCTTTCCCGGCACTGTGACGATGGCGGCGTGGCCGAGTCCCCGTGTGAGGTTCGTTACCAACGGGTGTCCGCCGCTGTCGCGGCGTTGGGTGAGTGGGCGACCGGTCCGCACGGTGCCCGACTGGCCGACGTGCTCGCCGGCGACGAGGTGGTCCTGGCACGAATGCGGGCGGCCGCGGCGGTGATGATCACCGCCCCGGTGCCCGCCGAACTGGCCGACCTGGTCGATCTGGCCGACCTGGTCGATCCGGCCGGGCGTCCCGGACTCGGCTGCCCGGTGGCCGTCGTGGAGTCGGACCTGCTGGAGGCGGCGAACCGCTGGCACCGCTACTCCCGGAGTTCCGCGCCGGGTCTGCACCGTGCCTGTGCCGCCGACCTGGCGCGCGGGCTGCTGCGGCTGTGGGACCGTCGCCGACTGCCGCCGGCGGCCGGTGCCCTGACCCGCCGGATGCGGTTGAGGCAGACCCGAATCACCCTGCTGGGCCTGGTTCGCACCCGATGCGCCGCCCTGCGGTCCGAACTGCGCGGCGACGTCGCCGCCCTGAACCTTCGCCGCGCCCGCGACTTCCCCGAGCACGTCGGCCGGCGGGTGGCCGCGGTCGCGGCCGAACTGACCGACGCGGTGGATTGGGAGTTGCCCGGGACCGGGGTGCCCGCGCCGATCGCGATCGACCCGGCCCTGCCGGCGAACGCCGAGGGTCGGCTCGGGGCGTTGCTCGGTGCGGCGTTCGGTGCGGCGTTCGGGGTGGGCGTGGCGCTGACCCTGGACAGGATGCTGGTGGCGCTGGTCCCCGAGTGGGCCGGCCTCGCCTTCGCCGCCAGTGCGGTACTCGGAGTTGCGCTGGCCGGATGGGTGATGGCGGCCCGTCGGCTGCTGGCCCGCCGCGCGGCGCTGGAACGTTGGGTTGTGGAGGCCGTCGCCGGGTTGCGGGCCGGAGTGGAGGAACACATCGCGGTGCGGGTGCTGGCCGCCGAAGCCCGCCAGGCCTGTGCCCCGATCGGCGGTATGCGCCGGTTCGGCGATGAACCGGGTGGCCGATCGGACATACCGGCGATTACCGACAGCCCTCATGCAGGCGCTAATGTTCAGGTCGGGGACGGCTGATTGTCCGCGCTGAGCGGGCCGCTGTCCGTTCCCGGCGGGACAACTCAAGCGGGAGACACCGAATGACCTCAGCGACCATCCCCGGTCTGGACAACGCACCCACCACCCACGCCGGACTGCTGGCCTGGGTCGCAGAGGTAGCCGAGCTCACCCAACCCGACCGGGTGGTGTTCGCGGACGGTTCCGCCGAGGAGAACGAACGGCTCTGCGCCGCTCTGGTCAAGGCCGGCACTTTCGTGCGACTGTCGGACACCGAGGAGCCGAGTTCGTACCTCGCCCGCTCCGAGCCCTCTGACGTGGCCCGGGTGGAGTCACGCACCTTCATCTGTTCGGAACGCGAAATCGACGCCGGACCCACCAACAACTGGATGGATCCGGCTGAGATGCGGGCCACCCTGACGGAGCTGTATCGCGGCTGTATGCGCGGCCGGACCATGTACGTGGTGCCGTTCTGCATGGGACCCCTCGGTGCCGAGGACCCCAAGCTGGGGGTGGAGATCACGGACTCCGAATACGTCGTCGTCTCGATGCGCACCATGACCCGGATGGGCAGCGCCGCACTGGAGAAGTTGGGGGACGACGGGTTCTTCGTCAAGGCACTGCACTCGCTCGGAGCTCCGCTGGAGCCCGGTCAGCAGGACGTTCCCTGGCCCTGTAACGACACCAAATACATCACCCATTTCCCGGAGACCCGCGAGATCTGGAGCTACGGGTCCGGTTACGGCGGCAACGCCCTGCTGGGGAAGAAGTGCTACTCGCTGCGCATCGCCTCGGTGATGGCCCGCGACGAGGGCTGGCTGGCCGAGCACATGCTCATCCTCAAACTGATCTCCCCGGAGAACAAGGCCTACTACATCGCCGCGGCGTTCCCGTCGGCCTGCGGCAAGACCAACCTCGCGATGATCCAGCCGACCATCCCCGGTTGGCGCGCCGAGACCCTCGGCGATGACATCGCCTGGATGCGGTTCGGCGAAGACGGCCGGCTTTATGCGGTCAACCCGGAGTTCGGCTTCTTCGGGGTTGCGCCCGGCACCAACTGGAGCAGCAACCCGAATGCCATGAAGACCATCGCCGCGGGCAACACCGTGTTCACCAACGTCGCCATGACCGACGACGGCGGCGTCTGGTGGGAAGGGCTCGAGGGCGACCCGCAGCACCTCATCGACTGGAAGGGGCAGGACTGGACCCCGCAGTCCGGTACCCCCGCCGCGCACCCCAATTCGCGGTACTGCACCCCGATGTCACAGTGCCCCACGCTGGCCCCGGAGTGGGACGACCCGCAGGGTGTCCCGATTTCGGCCATCCTCTTCGGGGGCCGCCGCAAGACCACGGTTCCACTGGTGACGCAGGCCCGCGACTGGCAGCACGGGGTGTTCATCGGGGCCACCCTGGGCAGTGAGCAGACCGCCGCCGCCGAGGGCAAGGTCGGGACCATCCGCCGGGATCCGATGGCGATGCTGCCGTTCATGGGCTACAACGTCGGCGACTACTGCCAGCACTGGCTCGATCTGGGCAAGAACGCCGATGAGTCGCAGTTGCCGAAGATCTTCTTCGTGAACTGGTTCCGCCGCGGTGCCGACGGTCGATTCCTGTGGCCCGGTTTCGGGGAGAACAGCCGGATTCTGAAGTGGATCGTCGACCGGGTCGAAGGCCGCGCCGACGGCACGTCCACCGCGATCGGCATCGTGCCGGGTGCCGATGACCTGGACTTGAGCGGACTGGACGTCGAGGCGGCCGATGTGGCCGAGGCACTCGCCGTCGACCCGGAGGAATGGCGCGCCGAACTCCCCCAGATCGAGGAGTGGTTCGCCTTCGTCGGGGAGAAGTTGCCGACCGGTGTGCGCGACGAGTTCGAGGCGCTCAAGCAGCGACTGGCCGACGCCACCTAGACGCACCTAGACGTGCAGATCCGCGAACACGCCCGGGCCACCCCGGACAAGCCCGCCGTCATCCTGCACCCGTCCGGAGCGGTCGTCACCTTCGGTGAGATGGAGGCCCGCGCCAATCGTCTCGCGCACGCCTTCCGCGCCGCCGGTCTGCGGGAGGGCGACGTCGTCGCCGTGCTCATGGAGAACAACGAGCACTTCCACACCGTGATGTGGGCGGCACGGCGCGCCGGGCTGTACTACGTGCCGATCAACACCCATCTGACCGCCGCCGAGGCCGCCTACATCGTCGACAACAGCGCCGCCAAGGCGATCATCGGCTCGGCCAGGTTGCGCCCGGTGCTCGAAGAACTGCCCGAGCACCTCCCCCAGGGTCTGCCGGATCTGCGCATGATTGCCGGCGGGGCCCTCGACGGCTGGCTGTCCTACCCGGAATGTGTTGCCGACCAGCCGGATTCGCCGATCGAGGAGGAGATCGAGGGCGACCTGCTGCAGTACTCGTCGGGAACCACCGGCCGGCCGAAAGGGATCAAGCGCCCGCTGCCGCACCTGCCGCCGTCGGAGGCGCCCGGCCTGATGACGGCGCTGGTGTCGTTCTGGGCCAACCCGGACGGGGTGTACCTGAGCCCGGCGCCGCTGTACCACACCGCCCCCAACGTCTGGTCGATGACGTTCCAGGCGGCGGGCATCCCGGTGGTGGTGATGGCGCGATTCGACGCCGAGGGCGCCCTCGACGCCATCCAGCGGCACCGCGTCACGCACGGGCAGTTCGTTCCGGTGATGTTCACCCGAATGCTGAAACTGCCTGAATCCGTGCGGAACTCGTACGACGTGTCGAGCCTGGAGCGGGTCATCCACGCCGCCGCCCCCTGCCCGGTGGACATCAAGAAGCAGATGATCGACTGGTGGGGGCCGATCATCGACGAGTACTACGCCTCCTCCGAGGCGCACGGCTCGACCCTGATCAGCGCCGAGGAATGGCTGGCCCACCCCGGCTCGGTGGGACGGCCGATGGGCGGTGCGATCCACATCCTCGACGGGGACGGCAACGAACTGCCGCCCGGCGAGGCCGGCGAGATCTACTTCGAGACCGCCGCGTCGTTCGAGTACCTGAACGACCCGGAGAAGACCGCCGCCAGCACCAGCCATCATGGCTGGCGCACCGTCGGCGATATCGGCTATCTCGACGATGAGGGCTACCTGTACCTCACCGACCGGCGGCACCACATGATCATCTCCGGCGGGGTGAACATCTACCCGCAGGAGGCCGAGAACATGCTCGTCACCCACCCGCGGGTGATGGATGCCGCCGTCTTCGGCATCCCCGATGACGAGATGGGCCAGTCGGTCAAGGGGGTGGTCCAACTCGTCGACCACGCCGAGGCCACGGCGGATTTCGCCGAGGAGTTGTTGGGCTGGCTGCGGGATCGGCTGGCGCACTACAAGTGCCCGCGGTCGATCTCCTTCGAGGCGGCGCTGCCGCGGACCGACACCGGAAAGCTGTACAAGCAGAGTCTGATCGAGAAATACTCCGCCGCGGAGAAGTAAGCTCGCGGGCTATGACCTACCCCGGGGAACCGCAGCCCTTCGATCCCAACCAGCCGCCGCCGGGCTACGGTTACCCGCCGCCACCCCCGCCGCCGCTCGGCGCGCAGCCGTCGTATCCGGGCTACCCAGGTCCCGGGTATCCGCCACCCGGCGGCTACCCGCCACCCGGCTTCCCGGGCTCGGGCTACCCGCCGCCGCCGACGCATCCGCAGGCCACCACCGCGATGGTGCTGGGCATCCTCGGTCTGCTCTGCTGCGGGCTGGCGGCACCGTTCGCGCTGTACCTCGGGCGCAAATCCATGCAGGAGATCGACGCCTCCGGCGGCCGGTACGGTGGCCGCGGCCAGGCGCAGGCCGGGTTCATCCTGGGCATCATCGGCAGCGTGCTGTGGGTGCTCGGCGTGATCATCTGGATCATCGGCTTCGGTGCCGCGATGACCACCAACACCGGCGGTTACTGACCTACAGCCCGCCGCGTGCCACCAGTTGGGCCGCGATGACATTGCGCTGAATCTCGTTGGTGCCCTCACCGACGATCATCAGCGGAGCGTCCCGGAAGTAGCGCTCGACGTCGTACTCCGTCGAGTAGCCGTAGCCGCCGTGAATGCGCACCGCGGCGAGGGCGATCTCCATCGCCGCCTCCGAGGCGAACAGTTTCGCCATGCCGGCCTCCATATCGCAGCGCTGGCCGCTGTCATAGCGCTCTGCCGCGTAGCGGGTCAACTGCCGGGCCGCGGTCAGCTTGGTCGCCATATCGGCCAGGTGATTGCCGACCGCCTGGTGCTTCCAGATCGGCCGGCCGAAGCTCTCCCGGGTCTGCGCGTACGCCAGGGCGTCCTCCAGCGCCGCCGTCGCCACCCCCAGCGCCCGGGCGGCCACCTGGATGCGTCCGGTCTCAAGGCCTTTCATCATCTGGGCAAAGCCTCGACCGGGCTCGCCGCCGAGCACCGCGGACGCCGGAACCCGGCAGTCGTGGAAGTTCAGTTCGCACGACTCGACGCCCTTATAGCCGAGCTTCGGTAGATCGCGGGATACTTCCAGGCCCTCGCGCGGAGACTCCACCAGCAGCACCGAGATGCCGGTGTGGCGCGGTATGGCCTGCGGGTCGGTTTTGCACAGCAGCGCGATCAGACCGGACCGTCGCGCGTTGCTGATCCATGTCTTGGCTCCGTTGACCACCAGATCCGCGCCGTCGGTGCGGGCCACGGTAGAGATGTTCTGCAGATCCGACCCGCCACCCGGTTCGGTGAGCGCCATCGTCGCGCGCAGCTCTCCGGTGGCCATCGACGGGAGGTAGGCCCGCTTCTGCTCCTCGGTCCCGAAATCCTCGAGCAGCTTGGCGACGACGGTGTGTCCGCCCATGGCGCCCGCCAGGCTCATCCAGCCCCGCGCCAGCTCCTGGGTGACTTCCACGTAGCAGGGCATCGACACCGGTGTGCCGCCGTGGCGCTCGCTGATGGCCAGACCGTAGATCCCGATCCGCTTCATCTGCTCGATCCACGCCTCGGGGTAGGTGTTGGCGTGTTCCACCTCGCGGACGGTCGGCTTGACGTCGCGGTCGATGAACGTGCGAACGGTGGCGACCAGCAGAGATTCTTCGTCGTTGAGCGGTGTCATCGCGTGCTCATGATGACAGACTGATGAGCTGTGCATCTGTATGGATCCGGCGGGCAGGAGCGAAGCGACTCGGGGAAAGATTCCGGCGGGCAGGAGCGAAGCGACTCGGGGAAAGATTCCGGCGGGCAGGAGCGGAGCGACTCGGGGAAAGATTCCGGCGGGCAGGAGCGGAGCGACTCGGGGAATGATTCCCCCGGGCTGTATTTCGACGAACTGACGGTCGGGCAAGTCTTCGACTGGGCGCCGTCGATGACGTTGACCTCGGGCGTGGCCGCCGCCCACCAGTCGATTCTGGGGGACCGGCTGAGACTGGCGTTGGATGCCGAACTGGCGCATGCGGTCACCGGGGTTCCCGGTTCGCTGGCCCATCCGGCGCTGGTGTGCGACGTGGCGATCGGCCAGTCCACGCTGGTGACCCAACGGGTCAAGGCGAACCTGTTCTACCGCGGACTGGTGTTTCATCGGTTTCCCGTGGTGGGCGACACCCTGTTCACCCGCACCGAGGTCGTCGGGCTCAAGCAGAACACCACCCGACCAGGCCGGGAACCCAGCGGCTTGGCGGCGCTGCGGATGACGACCATCGACCAGGTGGGCAGGCTGGTGCTGGATTTCTACCGCTGCGCGATGCTGCCGATGAGCGGGCCCTACGAGACCGGCCATCATGCTGATCTGTCCGGGATCGGTGCCGGGCCGCTGCCGGACACCGCGGCCACCGCGCACTGGGACGCCGACGCGTTCCGGGCCCGGGTGCCGGGTCCGCACTTCTACCCGGATCTGGCCGGCTCCACCCTGCGCAGCAGCGCCGACGTGGTCAGTTCGGCACCCGAACTGGCCCGGCTGACGCTCAATATCGCTGCGGCCCATCATGACCGGCGCCGTGGCGGCCAGCGGCTGGTGTACGGCGGCCACACCATCGGACTCGCGTTGGCGCAGGCCACCCGACTGCTGCCGAACCTGGCGACCGTGCTCGGCTGGGAGTCCTGTGATCATCTCGGGCCGGTCCACGAGGGCGACACCCTGTACAGCGACCTGACCGTCGAACAGGCGAGCCCATTGCCCGGCGACGGCGGCGGGGTGCTGCGGCTTCGCTCCCGGGTTTTCGCAGCCGGCGACGGCGAGGCCGGCGCGGACCGCCCCGTGCTGGACTGGACGTTCACCGCACTTCACTTCTGACGGGGTTACCGGCGGGTAACCTGAGCTATGGCGACACCTGGCAGGAGGGCCCGATGAATCAGCCGGTGGCAGAAACGGCGTACGGGCCGGTGCGGGGGACCGACGACGGCAGAGTGATGTGCTGGAAGGGCGTGCGCTACGCCGCCCCGCCGCTCGGTGAACTACGGTTCCGGGCGCCCCGGCCGCCGCAGCCGTGGACCGAACCCGCTGATGCGACCAAGTTCGGAAAGACGTGCCCGCAACCGCCGGTGCCGAACTTCCCGATGAATCTGGGGGCCGGTCCCGACGAGGACTGCCTGAGGTTGAACATCTGGGCTCCGTCCGGGACCCAACCTGGCGACGGAAAACCGGTGATGGTGTGGCTGCACGGCGGCGCCTATGTGCTGGGTTCGGGCAGCCAGCCGTACTACAACGGCGAGCGGTTGGCTGCCGACGGCGACGTGATCGTGGTGACATGCAACTACCGCCTCGGGGTGTTCGGCTTTCTCGACCTCTCCGAGGTCGGATACGACGGCAATGTCGGCCTCCGGGACGTGCTCGCCGCGCTGCGCTGGGTGCAGGCCAACATCGCCGGGTTCGGCGGCGACCCGCAACGTGTGACGGTGTTCGGCGAGTCGGCCGGCGCGGGTCTGGTCACCACGCTGTTGGCTGTGCCCGCCGCGCGGGGTCTGTTCTCCTGCGCGATCGCGCAGAGTTCGCCGGTCACGTCGGTGTACGACCGCAACCGCGCGCAACGTGTCACCGCGCAGGTCCTGGACTTCCTCGGCATCAGCCCGGCCGAGGCGTACCGACTGACCCAGACTCCGGTATCCACGCTGCTGGCTGCGACCAAGAAGATGTTCGACGAGGTGCCGGTACGCAACCCCGGCACGCTGGCTTTCGTGCCACTCGTCGACGGCGAACTGCTCCTGGACTACCCGGTGATCCAGGCGGGCAAGGGGCGAACGCACCCGGTGCCGTTGATCATCGGAACCAACCGCCACGAGGCGAACCTCTTCAGGCTGATGCGCTCGCCGCTGATGCCGATCACGCCCCGGGCGATCACCTCCATGTTCAACGAGATCGCCGCCGAACAACCGGACCTGCAGTTGCCGACGGAGGAGAAGTTGGGTTCGGCCTACGCCCGCAAGCGTGGGTCGGCCAAACATCTCAGCATCGCCAGTGACGTCGGATTCCGGATGCCGTCGGTGTGGTTCGCCGAGGGGCACAATGCCGTGGCGCCGGTGTATCTGTACCGCTTCGATTACGCCTCCCCGCTGATGAAGACGTTGCTGGTGGGTGCTGCGCATGCCACCGAATTGCCTTATGTCTGGGGGACTCTGGGCGCTCCCCAAGACATGACGTTGAAGATGGGCGGCGCCAGGACCGCCAAGGCGGTGTCCAAGCGGATCCGCACGCGCTGGGTCAACTTCGCGTCCACCGCCAAGCCCACCGGGATTGCCGGGGAACCGGATTGGGTGCCCTATCAGGACACCGACCGGGCCTGCCTGCTGATCAACAGTTCCGACCGGGTTGCTTACGACGTGGACGCCGAGATCCGGGCGGCCTGGGGCAGCGATCCGGTGCAGTTCCGCTAGCGGAGGCCGCTGCGATCGTCATCGCGGCGAGATTTGTCGGTGGGCTCGGTGATGATGGAGCCATGTCAACGACGGCGGCTCTGGAGTCGGTGGAGGCCAGTCCCGCCGAGCGTCTGGAGACGCTGTTCGAGGAGTTGGCGGAGTTGACCGGGCAGCGCAACGCGATCGATGGGCGGATCGTGGATATCGTCGCTGAGATTGATCGTGACGGGTTGTGGGGTGCGACGGGGGCGCGGTCGATCGCGGCACTGGTGGCGTGGAAGACGGGGTGTTCCTCGGCGAACGCGAAGTCGGTTGCCGCGGTGGCCCACCGGGCAGAAGAGTTTCCCCGCTGTGTGGACGGTCTGCGGGAGGGCCGGTTGTCGCTGGACCAGGTCTCGGTGATCGCCTCCCGGGCCTCCGACGGGTCCGATGAGCACTACGCGCAACTGGCGGCGGTGGCCACGGTCAGCCAACTGCGCACCGCAGTCAGTCTGGAACCGCGCCCCGACCCCGAACCCCGGCCCACGGTGGAGGCCTCGATCACCAAGACCGCCAGCACCAGTGAGGGGTTCGACGTGTGGCGGCTCACCCTGGCCCACGCCGAGTCCGCGATCTTGGAGGCCGCACTGCAGTCCCACCGCGATGCGCTGATCACCGAGTGGACACGTGACCGCGACGACGCTGGGTCATCGGAGCAGAGCCCGCCGATGCCGACCACGCTCGAGGCGTTCATGCGGCTGGTCGAGACCGGCTGGGATGTGGAGGCCGGGCGCCGCCCGCACGGGCAGCGCACCACCGTGGTCGTCCACCTCGACATCGACAAGAAGATCGGGGCGCTGCATCTGGGGCCCCTGCTGACC
>JAKOYE010000044.1 GCA_029780675.1 Actinomycetes bacterium | reverse complement strand
CGGTGGCGGTGAGTGCGCGTCGGGCCCGCGCCGAACTCGATGAGCGCACCGTGCCGTTGGCCGGCTTGGTGACCGCCTTCATCTTCGCGGTGCAGATGGTGAACTTCCCGATCCTGCCCGGCGTCAGCGGCCATCTGCTGGGCGGTGCGCTCGCGGCGATCCTGGTCGGCCCCTACGCCGGGGTGCTGTGCATCGCGATCGTTCTCGTCGTGCAGTCGCTGCTGTTCGCGGACGGTGGCATCAGCGCGTTGGGGACGAACATCACCAACATGGCGGTGATCGGGGTGGCGGCGGGTTATGCGACGGCGGTGGCCGTCGCGCACCTGTTCCGGCGGGCCGGCACGCTGTCCATCCGGCAACTGGGATGTGTCGGCTTCGTCGCGGCTCTGGTCGGAACCGTCTGTGCAGCAATGGGATTCGTTCTCGAATACGCCATCGGCGGCGGGGCTCAGGTTTCGCTGACCGCCGTGGCGGCCTATATGTTCGGCACACATCTGCTGATCGGCGTCGGGGAGGGTGTGATCACCGCACTGACCCTGACCGCGGTGGCCAAGGCCCGTCCGGACCTGATCTACCTGCTGCGGACCCAGCGGCGCACGGTACCGGCATGACAACCGACGGGCGGCGGCGCGGCCGACGATTCTGGATCGGATGTCTGCTCGTCACGCTGCTGATCGCCGGTGGGCTTTCCTACCTGGCGAGTCCTAACCCCGACGGCCTGGACTCGGCGACCCTTCGGGGCTGCCAGATGGTGGAGGGCAACGGGGCAGAAGCCCTGACCGGGCAGTGCATCGCCCGAGATGCCCGCGAACACGCGATGGCAGGCTCACCGCTGGCCGAGTACTCGGTGGGCGGCGTCGAGGGCAGTGGTGGCCTGGCGGGCGTCATCGGGGTCGTGCTGACCCTGGCTCTGGCGGCCGGACTGTTCCGGATCATCGGCGACTCGAGGCCGGCGGACTCCGCCCCCGTCGTCGGCGGTGACTGAGGGTGGGCGCCGGACCAACCGCGCTGCTTTACCGCGACAACCGGTCCGCCGTCCACCGGATTCCGGCCGAGGTCAAGATCGTGGCGCTGATGGTGTTCGTGCTGGCCGTCGTGGCCACACCCCGCGAACAGTTCTGGTGTTTCGGTGGCCACGCACTGATCCTGCTGATCGTCTGGTGGGTGGCGGGGATACCGATGCGGTGGGTGCTGCCCCGGATGCTCATCGAAGCGCCCTTTGTGGTCCTGGCGGTCCTGCTGCCCTTCGCCGAGGGGGGCGAACGGATCGAGGTGGCCGGATTGTCGCTGTCCCATGCCGGCCTGTACGCCGCCTGGGGGATCGTCATCAAGGGAACCCTGGGAGTCGCGGCGTCGTTGACGGTCGCCGCCACCACCGCCGCACGGGAACTTCCGCTGGCGCTGTCGAGGCTGGGCGTACCCGCTTTGGTGACGTCGGTGCTGGTCCTCGCACTGCGGTATGTCGACGTCCTCGGCGCGGAGGCGAACCGGATGCGGATGGCCCGGTTGTCGCGTGGTGACTCGCCGCGCGCCCTGCATCAGGCCGGTGCGATCGCCGGCAGTGTGGGCGCGCTGTTCCTGCGCTCCTACGAACGCGGTGAACGGGTCTATCTGGCCATGCTGTCGCGCGGCTACACCGGCACCGTGCCGGACCTCGCCCTCGCATCCGGCGGGGCGGTCCGGGCACCGGCCCGGGTCTGGGCGGTGACCATGCTGCCCGCGGCCGCCGCGGTGCTGGTCGCAGTGTCGGCGTGGCTGCTCCGATGACTCCCGCCGTACGGGTCGAACACCTGGTGCACGTCTATCCCGATGGACATCGGGCGCTGGGCGGCCTCACCCTCACCGTCCACCCCGGCGAGCGGGTCGCGGTCCTCGGCCCGAACGGTGCGGGAAAGACCTCGCTGATGCTGCACCTCAACGGCGTGCTCACACCCACTTCCGGCACGGTCGAGATCAGTGGAATACCGTTGCAGCGCAAGAACCTCCGGCAGATCAGGGAACGGGTCGGCGTGGTGTTCCAGGATCCCGACGACCAGTTGTTCATGCCGACCGTCGCCCAGGACGTGGCCTTCGGCCCGGCCAATTTCGGGCTGCAGGGGGCCCGACTCGCCGAACGGGTGCAGAGCGCCCTCGAGGTGGTGTCGCTGACCGACCACGCCGGCCGCAGCCCCGCGCACCTGTCGGCGGGTGAGCGGCGGCGTGCCGCGCTGGCGACGGTGCTGGCCTGCCACCCGGAGCTCCTCGTCCTGGACGAACCATCGGCCAACCTGGATCCGGTGGCCCGCCGGGAACTGGCGACCACACTGGGCGCACTGGAGACGACGCTGCTGATCGTCACCCACGACCTGCCCTACGCGGCCCAGCTATGTCAACGGGCGGTGATCATGGACCACGGTGTCATCGTCGCCGACGGCGACGTTCGGGACATCCTCGCCGACACCGAACTGCTGAGCCGGCACCGTCTCGAACTGCCCTGGGGTTTCGACCTCACGACGCCCTGAACGTCGAGCCCAGCCACAGGTCGAGTTCCCGGTAGGCCCGCGCCCGTGGCCCCGGCAGCGACAGGAACACGTCGTGCTTGGCGTCGGGGATCGGCACGATGGTCTGACGGTTGCCGATGCACCCCGCCCACCGTGCGATGTGGGCCACATCGAGGACGGCGTCGCCGCGTTGCATGACGTCGGTTCCGGCGGTCTCGGCGACGGTGTGGTCGGACAACAGCAGCAGGTTCGGCACACCGACGTCGAGTCCGCGCTGCAAGCGGGCCTGTGCCCGCCGGATCGCGTGAATCCAGCCGGAGGTGATCGGAAATCCCCCCAACGGCTTCCACCGCAGGTCGTAGTCGAACTCGCCGTGGTAGTCGCGGTGCAGGGTGAGTCCGTAGCCGCCCTGACCGGCCGGACGCAGCACCCGGGTGCGGTCAATCCTGGCGACCGCGCCGATCGCGGTGCGAACGGCGCGGGTCCTCAGCGCGGCTGGGCCGCGCAGGTCCAGAAAGGGGCTGTTGAGCACCAGACCCGAAAGACCCCGCGCGGCGGTCTCACCGCGCCTGCGCACCCGGTCCAGCCACAGCGACACCACCAGACCGCCGGTCGAGTGGCCGTACACCAGGATGCGCGCCGCCTGGCCGGCCGGTTGATTCTCGGCGGCGATCAGTGAGCATGCCAACTCCAGCGCCCGGTCGTAGCGGGCCAGATCGGTGGTGAAGTGTGGCGTCTGACCCGTGCGCCACGACCGCCCGCATTTGGGCAGGTCGATCCCGTAACACCGGTAGCCGTGTTCGGCGAAGTGATCGACCAGGGCGGTGTTGAAGAAATAGTCGGTG
This sequence comes from Actinomycetes bacterium, assembly GCA_029780675.1. Taxonomy (GTDB): domain Bacteria; phylum Actinomycetota; class Actinomycetes; order Mycobacteriales; family Mycobacteriaceae; genus Mycobacterium. Next base: position 120,361 of record JAKOYE010000044.1, on the reverse strand, counting down.
AAACCGTGCACCGCCAGCACGGTGGCTCCCGACGGTTGTTCCCCGGCCCGGCGCACCACGGTCGCCGACAACTCGCCCTCGCCGTCGGGATCGGGGCCGAGGTTCAGCGTCGTCTGCTGGTAGCCGGGGAGAACATCGTCGGTCCATTCGGCTGCGCCCCCGGTCACGGGCCCACTGTAGAGCGCGGCGGGATAACCTACCGGTATGTCTGCACACGCGAGGACGGATGTCGTTCTGGTCGGAGCCGGGATCATGAGCGCGACCCTGGGCGCACTGCTCCGGCTGATGGAACCGGACTGGTCGATCACCCTGATCGAGCGACTCGACGCGGCCGCCGCGGAGAGCAGCGATCCGTGGAACAACGCGGGCACCGGGCACTCGGCCCTGTGCGAACTGAACTACACCCCGCAGAAGGCCGACGGCACCATCGAGATCGCCAAGGCGGTCAACGTCAACGAGCAGTTCCAGGTCACTCGGCAGTTCTGGTCCTACGCGGTCGAGCATGGCATCATCACCGACGCCCGCAGCTTCCTCAACCGGGTGCCGCACGTCAGCTTCGTGCAGGGCGCCGAGAACGTCGACTACCTCCGCCGCCGCCGGGAAACCCTGGTGCGCAATCCGTTGTTCGCGTCGATGGAGTTCATCGACGACAACGACGAGTTCGCCCGGCGGCTGCCGCTGATGGCGGCAGGTCGCGATTTCTCCAACCCGGTCGGGTTGAACTGGACCGACAGTGGCACCGACGTCGACTTCGGCTCGCTGTCGCGCCAACTGCTCGCCTTCGGCACCACCAAAGGTATGAAGACCCTGTTCGGCCACGAGGTACGCAACCTCAGCCAGCAATCCGACGGCAGCTGGCAGGTCAAGGTGCTCAACCGCCGGACCGGCGAAAAGCACTCGCTGACAAGTAAGTTCGTCTTCGTCGGCGCCGGCGGGGGAGCGCTGCCGCTGCTGCAGAAGGCCGGCATCAAGGAGGTCCGCGGTGTCGGCGGCTTCCCGGTCAGCGGCCAGTGGCTGCGCACCAACAAGGCCGACCTGACCCGCCGCCACCACGCCAAGGTGTACGGGCTGCCACCGCTCGGCGCGCCGCCGATGTCGGTGCCCCACCTCGACACCAGGGTCATCACCGGCAAGGAGTGGCTGCTGTTCGGGCCGTTCGCCGGCTGGTCGCCGAAGTTCCTCAAGACCGGCAAGGTCACCGACCTGCCGCTGTCGGTCAAGCCGAACAACCTGCTGTCCATGATCGGCGTCGGGCTCACCGAACTTTCGCTGGTGAAGTACCTGGTCAGCGAGCTCCTGCAGTCCTACTCCGATCGGGTCGACACGCTGCGCGAGTTCGCACCGACGGCGCAGGGCAACGAATGGGAACTCGACATCGCCGGGCAGCGGGTGCAGGTGATTCGCCGGGACGCGAAGAAACTGGGTGTCCTGGAGTTCGGCACCACCGTCCTGGCCGCGTCCGACGGCTCCATCTCCGGTCTGCTCGGTGCCTCGCCGGGAGCATCCACCGCGGTCCCGGCGATGATCGAGGTGATGCAGCGCTGCTTCCCCGCCGAATATCCCACCTGGGAGCCGAAACTGAAGGAGATGGTGCCCTCGCTCGGGACCAAGCTCTCCGAGGAGCCGAAGCTGTTCAATGAGGTGTGGGAGCACGGCACCAGAGTTCTCGGACTCGGCGGCCGTACCGCGGACGTGGTGTGACCGCTGCGCTGCGGCGGAGTCTCGGCCCGGACCTGGACGCGGCCACCCTGTACGCGCTGTTGACGCTGCGCGTGGGGGTTTTCGTCGTCGAACAGCAGTGTCCCTACCCCGAACTCGACGGGCGGGACCTCGCTCCCGGCACCCGGCACTTCTGGCTGGAGAGCGGCGACGGGTCAGTGAGCTCCACGGTGCGCCTGGTCGAGGAGTCCGAGGACGGCGGCACGGCTTTCCGTATCGGCCGGGTGTGCACCTCCGTCGCCGAACGGGGCAAGGGCCACACCACCCGCCTGATGGCGGCGGCACTGGCCGAGGTGGGCCCGAACCCCTGTCACCTGAATGCCCAGACGTACCTGACAGCGATGTACGCCAAGCACGGATTCGCCTGCAGCGGAGCCGAATTCGTCGAGGACGGCATTCCGCACGTCCCCATGCTGCGGGTGCCCCGACCGTGAGTGCCCCGGCTTATCCCTTCAGTGCGCTGGTCGGCCATGATCGTCTGCAGCTGGCGCTGCTGCTGTGCGCGGTACGGCCTGGCATCGGCGGGGTGCTGATCCGGGGCGAGAAGGGCACCGCGAAGTCAACCGCGGTGCGGGCCCTGGCGGCGGTCCTGGCTGCCGCGGACCCGGACGCCGGACTGGTCGAACTGCCCATCGGCGCCACCGAGGACCGGGTGGTGGGATCACTGGACCTGCAGAAGGTGCTACGCGACGGTGAACACGCCTTCTCGCCCGGACTGCTGAGCCGCGCCCATCGCGGTGTGCTCTACGTCGACGAAGTCAATCTGCTGCCCGACCATCTGGTCGATGTGCTGCTCGACGCCGCCGCGATGGGCCGGGTGCACGTCGAGCGGGACGGGGTGTCGCGTTCCTACGAGTCGCGGTTCGTCCTGATCGGCACGATGAACCCGGAGGAGGGCGAACTGCGGCCGCAACTGCTCGACCGGTTCGGCCTTACCGTGGATGTGGCGGCCTCCCGGGAGGTTCCGGTGCGCAGTGAGGTGATCCGTCGCCGATTGGCCTACGAGGCCGATCCGGCCGGATTCGCCGCCGCCTACGCCGAGGCCGACAGTGACCTCGCCCGGCGGATCGCGGCGGCCCGGCGGATGCTGGGACGGGTCGTCCTCGGCGACGCGGAACTGGATCGCATCGCCGCGGTGTGTGCGGCCTTCGACGTCGACGGTATGCGTGCGGACCTGGTGGTGGCGCGTACCGCGGTGGCGCACGCGGCGTGGCGCGCGGCCAGCATCGGGGCGAGGGGAGATGCCGCCGACCGGGGCGAAGACCTGCGGGTCGGGGTCGAGGACATCAGGGTGGCCGTCGAACTGGCCCTGCCGCACCGGCGCCGACGGGATCCGTTCGACGATCCCGGCCTGGACTCGGCGGAACTCGACGCCGCACTCTCGGCGGCCATGGGCCTGGGTGAGGACCCGGGTCCCGACCCCGAGCCGGAGCCGGACCCGCCGGGCGGCGGTCCGGCTGAGTCCACCGCGGAAAGCGCTGTCCGCCAGCAGAACTCGAGTTCGGCCACCCGCCCCTCGGCGGCCCCGTCGAAGACCTTCCGGACCCGCTCTCTCACCGTTCCCGGGGTGGGGGAGGGCAGCGCCGGCCGCCGGTCCGCGGCACGCAATTCCACCGGGGCAGTCGTGCGACCTAGTGCAACCCCCGGTGCTGGGTACGGGGTGCACCTGTTCGGGACGCTGCTCGCCGCCGCCGGCAACGCGGCCGGCCCGGGGCCCCTGCGCCCTGAGGTGGGCGATATCCGCCATGCCGATCGGATCGGCAGGGAGGGCAATCTGGTGATCTTCGTCGTCGACGCATCGGGGTCGATGGCCGCCCGCGACCGGATGGCTGCCGTGGGCGGGGCCGCCCAATCGCTGTTGCGGGACGCCTATCAGCGTCGGGACAAGGTCGCCGTGATCACGTTCCGCGCCGGCGGCGCCCGCGTGGTGCTGCCACCGACCACCTCCGCCTACATCGCCTCGGCACGGCTGCGGCGGTTCGACACTGGTGGCACCACACCGCTGGCCGAGGGCCTGCTGGCGGCCCGTGACGTCGTCGTGCGGGAACGGGTCCGGGACCGGACGCGGCGCCCGCTGGTGGTGGTCCTCACCGACGGCCGCGCCACCGGCGGGCCGGACCCGTTGGGGCGCAGCCGGATCGCCGCGTCCCGACTGGTGGCCGAGGGCGCCGCGGCGGTGGTGGTGGACTGCGAGACCGGTTTCGTCCGTCTCGGCCTTGCCGCGGAACTGGCCGGTCACCTCCGGGCTCAGGTGCTGCGGCCGGATCAGTTGCGGGCCGACTCCCTGACGGCCGCCGTGCGCCGGGTGGCGTGATGCCCGAAGGTCGCCCGGTGACCGTCCCCGACGACGGACTGACCACCCGCCAGCGCCGGAACGCTCCCGTGCTGGCGGTCCATACCGGCGCCGGAAAGGGAAAGTCCACCGCCGCCTTCGGGATGGCAATGCGGGCCTGGAACGCCGGTCTGAACATCGGGGTGTTCCAGTTCGTCAAGAGCGCCAAATGGAAGGTCGGGGAGGAGTCGGTCTTCGGCCACCTCGGCCGACTGCACACCGAGCAGGGACTCGGCGCGCCGGTGCAGTGGCACAAGATGGGCCAGGGCTGGTCCTGGAGCCGCAAGGCCGGGTCAGCCGAGGACCACGCCGCCGCGGCCGCCGAAGGATGGGCTGAGATCGCCCGCCGGCTCGCCGCCGAGGAGCACGACTTCTACGTCCTCGACGAGTTCACCTACCCGCTGGTCTGGGGCTGGGTCGATGTCGGGGAGGTGGTCGACACCCTGCTGGCCCGGCCCGGTCGCCAGCACGTCGTCATCACCGGCCGCAACGCGCCCGCGCCGCTCATCGAGGCCGCCGATCTGGTGACCGAGATGACCTGCGTCAAGCACCCGATGGATGCCGGCCGCAAGGGTCAGCGCGGGATCGAGTGGTAGCGGCGGCCTGACCCGGTGAGCACCGTCCCCGCCGTGATCGTCGCCGCGCCGGCCTCCGGTAGCGGAAAGACCACCATCGCCACGGGTCTCATCGGGGCGTTGCGCCGGGCCGGGCACCGGGTCGCCCCGTTCAAGGTGGGACCGGACTTCATCGACCCGGGCTATCACGGGTTGGCGGCCGGCCGCGCGGGCCGCAATCTCGACCCCGTCCTGGTGGGCGAGGATCTGATCGGCCCGCTGTTCCGGCACGGCACCCGTGACGCCGACATCGCCGTTGTCGAGGGTGTCATGGGCCTGTTCGACGGGCGCATCGACGACCATCTGCCCACCCCCGCACGGGGATCCACCGCGCAGGTTGCGGCACTTCTGCGGGCGCCGGTGCTGCTGGTCGTCGATGCCCGTGGGCAGAGCCAGAGCATCGGTGCCGTGGTACAGGGGTTCGCCACGTTCCACCCGAACGTCCGGGTGGCCGGGGTGATTCTCAACCGGGTCGGTTCCGACCGGCACGAACGGATCCTGCGGCAGGCGTGCGATGCGGTGGGGGTGCCGGTACTGGGTGCGGTGCCGCGCGCGGAGGCGTTGAGTCTGCCCTCGCGGCACCTCGGTCTGGTCACGGCTACCGAGCACGGCGGTCAGGCGCGGGATGCTGTGGCGGCGATGACCGACCTGGTCGCCGGGTGTGTGGACCTGGGTGCGGTGGTCGCACTCGCGGGCGCGGCGGTCCCGGTCCCGGCCTGGTCGCCGGAGGCGGTGACCGGGGACCCGGTGCCGGGCCGCCCGGTGGTGGCCGTCGCCGCCGGCAGTGCGTTCACGTTCGGCTACGCCGAACGTGACGAACTGCTCCGGGCGGCGGGAGCCCAGATCGCGGAGTTCGACCCGATCACCGAAACGCTGCCGGCGGACACCTCGGCACTGGTGTTGCCGGGCGGCTTCCCCGAGCAATACGGCGCCGAACTCTCCGCCAACGTCGCTGTGCGCGAAGAGATCTCGCTACTCTCCCGGCAGCGTCCGGTGTATGCCGAGTGCGGTGGTCTGACCTACCTGATGTCCGACCTCGACGGCCATCCGATGTGCGGGGTGCTGGCGGGGACGGCCCGATTCACCTCCCGGCTGACCCTGGGCTACCGCGACGCCGCCGCCGCCGCCGACTCCCCGCTGTTCGACACCGGGCAGCGGGTCACCGGGCATGAGTTCCACCGCACCGCGGTGCAGTTCACCGGGGCGGTGCAGCCGGCCTGGCTGTTCTCCGCCCCCGACGGCACCCGACGCGCCGACGGTGTGGTGCAGGACGCCGTGCACGCCGCGTACCTGCACACCCACCCCGCCGCTCAGCCACAGTCACTCCGACGCTTCGTCGAGCGGGCCGCGGATCTAGGCTTGCCCCGGTGACCGAGAACGCCTACCTCGTCGGGCTGAGACTGGCCGGGAAACGCGTCGTGGTGATCGGCGGCGGGACGGTGGCGCAGCGCCGGGTACCCGTGCTGATCGCCAACGGCGCCCACGTCCACGTCGTGGCCCGCGCCGCCACGCCCGCGGTCGAGGCATTGGCCGAACAGCAACCCGGGATCACCCTGGAGGTGCGGGACTATCGCCCCGGCGATCTCGAGGGTGCCTGGTACGCCATCGCCGCCACCAACGACCCCGAGGTCAATGCGGCGGTGGTCGAGGAGGCCGATCAGCGGCGGATCTTCTGCGTCCGGGCCGACGCCGCGCGGGACGGCAGCGCCGTCACCCCCGCCTCCTTCGACTACCAGGGTCTGCTGGTCGGTGTGCTGGCCGGCGGGGAACACCGTCGCTCGGCAGCGGTTCGCTCGGCCATCCGCGACGCATTCCAGCAGGGCAGGATCGCCCCCGACGTGGTCGCTGCGACCGCGCCCGACGTCGTCCCGGGCGGTGTCGCCCTGGTCGGCGGCGGCCCCGGTGACCCCGAACTCATCACGGTGCGCGGCCGGCGTCTGCTCGCCCACGCCGACGTGGTGGTCGCCGACCGGTTGGCGCCGCCGGAACTGCTGGCCGAACTGGCCCCGCACGTCGAGGTGATCGACGCGGCGAAGATCCCGTACGGCCGGGCGATGGCGCAGGAAGCCATCAACGACGTCCTCATCGCCCAGGCCCGGGCCGGCAAGTTCGTGGTCCGGCTCAAGGGTGGGGACCCGTTCGTCTTCGCCCGCGGCTACGAGGAGGTGCTGGCCTGCGCCGAGGCCGGGGTGCCGGTCACGGTGGTGCCGGGTGTGACAAGCGCCATAGCCGTTCCCGCCATGGCGGGTGTTCCGGTCACCCATCGGGCGGTGAATCACGAATTCGTCGTGGTCAGCGGCCATTTATCGCCGGATGATCCGGAATCGCTGGTGAATTGGCCGGCGTTGGCCCGATTGACCGGAACTCTGGTTTTGCTGATGGCAGTCGAGCGCATTGACTTGTTTTCCGCGGTCCTGATTCAGGCGGGAAGGCCTGCGGAAACACCGGTTCTCGTCGTCCAGCACGGGACGACGGCCGCGGAAAGGGTTTTGCTGACCACCCTCGCGGAGGTGCCGAAAAGAATTCAGGACGAGGGTATTCGGCCACCTGCGGTGATCGTTGTGGGACCGGTCGCGGCGTTCCGAGACTTTATCGAGACTTTAAAGTCTTCTTAATTTTGAGGTAGGGTAGGCCGTTATGACGGCTCTTAGCGATGCCGACCGCGCCACACAGCGCCGTTCCGGTTTCCGTAACTCCGGTGGTTCAGACCGGCCCGTACCGGCCCGGCGGGACCCCTCGGAACTGGAGCGCACCGGCCCGAATACCTGGTTGCCCTCCCGGCGGTTCATCGCCGCCGTGGTGGCTATCGGCGGCATGCAGTTGCTGGCCACCATGGACTCCACCGTGGCCATCGTGGCGCTGCCGCAGATCCAGAACGAACTGAACCTCTCCGACGCCGGCCGCAGTTGGGTGATCACCGCCTACGTGCTGACCTTCGGCGGCCTGATGCTGCTCGGCGGCCGACTGGGCGACACCATCGGCCGCAAGCGCACCTTCATCGTCGGCGTGTCGCTGTTCACCATCGCCTCGGTGCTCTGCGGTGTCGCCTGGGACGAGACCACGCTGGTAATCGCCCGGCTGCTGCAGGGTGTGGGCGCCGCGATCGCGTCGCCGACCGGGTTGGCCCTGGTCGCCACCACCTTCCCCAAGGGTCCGGCGCGCAACGCCGCGACCGCGGTGTTCGCCGCCATGACGGGCGTCGGCTCGGTGATGGGGCTGGTCGTCGGAGGGGCGCTGACCGAGGTGTCCTGGCGGCTGGCGTTCCTGGTCAACGTGCCGATCGGCATCCTGGTGATCTACCTGGCGCGGACCACGCTGCAGGAAACCCACCGCGAACGGATGAAACTCGACGCCGCCGGCGCGCTGCTGGCGACCGTCGCCTGTACCGCGGCGGTGTTCGGCTTCACCCAGGGCCCGGAGAACGGCTGGCTGGCCCCGATGACGCTGCTGTCCGGGGTGGCCGCGGTCGGCGCCTTCGCGGCCTTCGTCCTCGTGGAGCGGACAGCCGTCAATCCGGTGGTGCCGTTCAGCCTGTTCCGCGACCGCAACCGGCTGGCGACCTTCGCCGCGATCTTCCTCGCCGGCGGCGTGATGTTCACCCTGACCGTCCTGATCGGCCTGTATGTCCAGGACATCATGGGCTACAGCGCCCTGCGTGCCGGGATCGGCTTCATCCCGTTCGTCATCGCACTGGGAGTCGGTCTCGCCGTCTCCTCGCAGCTGGTGAACTACTTCCCGCCGCGGCTGCTGGTCATCGCCGGCGGCGTGCTGGTGCTGGGCGCCATGATCTACGGCTCGACCCTGGACGCCGGCATCCCGTACTTCCCGAACCTCGTCCTGCCGATCACCATCGGCGGCATGGGCATCGGCATGATCGTCGTGCCGCTGACGGTGTCGGCCATCGCCGGAGTCGGACTCGACCAGATCGGCCCGGTGTCGGCCATCGCCCTGATGCTGCAGAACCTCGGCGGACCCGTCGTGCTGGCCGTCATCCAGGCGGTGATCACCTCTCGCACGCTCTACCTCGGCGGCACCACGGGACCGGTCAAGAACATGAACCCCGCCCAGCACCACGCCCTGGACCAGGGCTACACCTACGGCCTGCTGTGGGTGGCCGCCGTCGCGGTCATCGTCGGCGCAGTGGCCCTCTTCATCGGCTACACCGCCCGGGAAGTGGCGCACGCCCAGGAAGTCAAGGAAGCCATCGACGCCGGGGAGATGTGAGCCGGCCGTCCGGCGGCGGTCCGTGGGCGGTGTCGCCCGCGGCCGCCGACTAGGGCCGCAGGAGGGCGGACGCTCGGTAGGGTGACTACCCATGGCCGGTGTCAGCGTTCCCGATCCGCCGGCCAAACCCCTTGCCTCCAGCGTGCTGGGGGTGGCCATCGTCGCCATCACCGGCATGCAGCTGATGTCGACGCTGGACGGCACCATCGTCATCGTCGCGCTGCCACGGATGCAGGCCGATCTTGCGCTGTCGGAGGCGGCCAAGAGTTGGGTGATCACCGCCTACGTACTCACCTTCGGCGGTCTGCTGCTGCTCGGTGGCCGGGTCGGTGACGCGATCGGGCACAAGCGGGCGTTCATCTCCGGAGTCGGTGTCTTCACCATCGCCTCGATGGCGTGCGGGCTGGCCACCGACGGCCCGTTGCTGATCGCCGCCCGGGCCGTCCAGGGCATCGGTGCGGCGGTCGCCGCGCCCACCGGCCTGGCACTGATCGCCACCACGTACGCCGTCGGGCACGCCCGCAACCAGGCGATGGCGATCTCGGCCGGCATGCAGGGGCTGGGCTCGGTCCTCGGCCTGGTGGTCGGCGGCGCGCTGACGGTCATCTCGTGGCGGCTGGCCTTTCTCATCAATCTGCCGATCGGCATCCTCATCATCTGGATCGCGCTGACCCGTCTGGACGAAACCCGGCATGAACGCCTCAAACTGGACATCACCGGGGCCCTGCTGGCCACCCTCGGCTGCACGGCGGCGGTACTGGTGTTCACTCAGGGGCCCGCGCGTGGGTGGACCGATCCGTGGGTGATCGTGGCCGGGGCCGCGGCGGTCTTGCTGGGCCTGGGCTTCTTGGTGGTCGAGCGCAGCGCCGACCACCCGTTGGTACCGCTGTGGCTGTTCCGGGACCGCAACCGGGTCGCGACGTTCGCCTCGCTGTTTCTGGCCGGCGGCGTGCTGCTGACGCTGACGGTGATGATCGGCCTGTACGTCCAGGACGTTCTGGGCTACTCGGCGCTGCACGCCGGCATCGGTTTCATCCCGTTCGCGGTGGCGCTCGGGATGGGCAATCTGCTGACCACCCGGCTCGCACCGCATATCGCCCCGCGCTGGCTGATCATCGGTGGCGGGATTTTCGTGCTGGGGGCCATGCTCTTCGGTTCGACGCTGACCCGCACCATCCCGTATTTCCCCGATCTGCTGCTTCCGATCGTGATCGGCGGATTCGGGATCGGGGTGATCTCGGTCATCCTGCCGCTGTGCGCGGTCGCCGAGGTGGGTCCTCGTGAGATCGGACCCGTCAGCGCCATCACGTTGATGGCGCAGAATCTCGGTGGACCCCTGGTGCTGGTGGTCATCCAGGCCGTGCAGATCTCCCGCACGCTGTACCTGGGCGGGACCACCGGCCCGGTTGCCGACATGACCCCGGCCCAACTCGACGCCCTCGACGCCGGCTACACCTATTCGCTGCTGTGGGTGGCCGCGGTCGCCGTCCTGGTCGGTATCAGCGCGTTCTGGATCGGGTTCACCGCCCGCCAGATCGCCACCGCCCAACACACCCGCGAGGCCGTCGAGGCCGGCGAACTCTGACGAGAGACGCTACGAGAAAGGAGCATCGGATGGTCATCCCCACCGCGTCGGTCATTCTCACCGCGCCGTCGGTCATCACGATGAACCCCGCCCAGCCGCGGGCCGAGGCGATCGTGGTGGACCCCGACTCCGGCTGCATCGTCGCGGTGGGTTCGCTCGCCGAATGCCGGGCCGCGGCCCCCGATGCGTCGGTCGAGGATCTCGGCGGCGGGGTGGTGATGCCGGGCTTCATCCAGGCGCATGACCATCCGGTTCCGGCCGCGGTGCTGTGTCAGCTACCGGCGCACTGGATCGCGCCGTTCGTCGGGTTCCCCACCTGGGACGACGTCGAAGCGCTCTTCGACCGGCTGCGCCGGCAGACCCCGGCGGGGCAGCCCCTGCTCTTCAACGGCCTGGACCGCCTGTTGCTGTCGATCCCGATGCCCGACCGGGCCAGCCTGGACCGGTACTTCCCGGACCATCCGGTGCTGATCTTCGACATCACCGGCCACGCCCTGTACTTCAACTCCCGGGCCACCGTGTTGTTCGGCTGGACGAACGCCACCCCGCCGGCCGACACCCCCGACGCCCGGTGGTCCCGGCGGCCGGACGGCACGGCCGGCGGTGTCGGCTACGAGACCCAGGCCACGCTGATGGCGATGGCCGCCTTCCTGCCCGGTGTTGTCCCGTCGCCGCTGGTGAACCTCGGGGCGTGGTACTCGACCCTGGCGCGCAACGGTTTCACCGCCGTCGGTGACCTCGGTTTCCTCACCAGGCTGCGGGCCCCGATGGAGGCACTGGCGGGGATACCGGGCTGTCCGGTCCGCTACTCGCTGTACCAGGCCACCTATGACCCCGCCGCCAAGTCGGCGGTGGACTTCGGCCCGCTGTCCGGCATGATCCAGCGGATCGGCTACAAGATCTGGATGGACGGCAGCCCGTCGATCGGTACGGCCGCCATCAGCGTCCCCTATCTCGATTCGGCCCGGGCCCGGATCGCCGACGTCCCCGTCGGGACGGCGCCCGGGCTGTCCGTTCTGAACTACACCCCCGACCAGTTTCTGAGCCTCATCGAGCAGTTCGCCGATTCCAACACCCAGATCGCGACCCATATCAACGGTGACGCCGGCATCGACGTCGTCCTGGACGGGTACGAACAGGCATTGACCCGGCTGGGGCTGAAAGGCTCGGATCACCGCTGGCGGGTCGAGCACTTCGCCACCCCGACCCGGGAGCAGTGCATGCGGGCCGGGGCGCTGGGTATCAGCGCGTCGATGTCGCCCTTCCAATCGCTGTACTGGGGCGATCTGTACGACGGGGTGATTTTCGATCCGGCCTACGGTGCGCGCTGGCAGCCCTACCGGGACGCCTATGACGGGGGTGTGCGACCGACGTTCCACAACGACGGCTACCTGTCGCCGCCGTTGCCCTGGCTCAACATTCAGAACGCGGTGACCCGGGCCAGCGCGTCCGGCGCGGTCCACGGTCCGGAACAGGCGCTGTCCCTGGACGAGGCTCTCCAGGCCCACACGATCAATGCGGCCTGGCAGCAGAAACGCGATCATGAGATCGGCTCCATCGAGGTCGGAAAGCTCGCCGACCTGGTGCTGCTCAACACCGACCCCTACACCGTGGACCCGGCCCGCCTGCAGGAGACCATGGCCGTCCAGGGCACCTGGATCTCCGGACGCCGGGTCGACCTCGACGCCTTCATGGACTCCGTCGCACACCTGGCCCGCAACTTCGACCAGGTGCTGCTGGGCGGGTCGAGCCCGCATCAGTGCTGAGCGCGGCGCGACGTGGGCACGCGATCCCGATCGGTTCTCGAGGTCTGAGCGCCGGCCGCGGATTCCGCACTGACTAAGCTGGCCGGCTGTGATCACCCGCATGTCCGAGCTGTTCCTGCGCACGCTGCGCGACGACCCGGCCGACGCCGAAGTCCCCAGCCACAAGCTGCTGATCCGGGCCGGATACGTCCGCCCGATAGCGCCCGGTCTGTACAGCTGGCTGCCGCTGGGCCTGCGGGTGCTGCGCAGGATCGAGAACGTGGTGCGCGAGGAGATGGTTGCGATCGGCGGGCAGGAGATCCTGTTCCCGGCGCTGCTGCCCCGGGCGCCCTACGAGACCACCAACCGCTGGACCGAATACGGCGACGGGGTGTTCCGGCTCAAGGACCGCCGGATGAACGACTATCTGCTCGGACCCACCCACGAGGAACTGTTCACCCTGACCGTGAAGGGCGAATACAGCTCCTACAAGGATTTCCCGGTTCTGCTGTTCCAGATCCAGACCAAGTACCGCGACGAGGCGCGCCCCCGCGCCGGTATTCTGCGCGGCCGGGAGTTCGTCATGAAGGACTCCTACTCCTTCGACGTCGACGATGAGGGACTCGGCCGGGCGTATCTCGCCCACCGCGAGGCGTACCAGAAGATGTTCGCGCGCATGGGGATTCGCTACGTGGTCGTCTCGGCGGTGTCCGGGGCGATGGGCGGCAGCGCCTCGGAGGAGTTCCTGGCCGAATCCGACATCGGTGAGGACACCTTCGTCCGCTGTCTGGAGTCGGGCTATGCCGCCAACGTCGAGGCGGTCACCACGCCCGCGCCCGCGGCCGCACCCATCGACGGCCTGCCCGAGCCGGTTGTGCACACCACCGGCGACACCCCGACCATCGCGACCCTGGTGGAGTGGGCCAACGGTGCTCTGGGCCGGACCGTCACCGCGGCCGAGACACTGAAGAACGTCCTGCTCAAGGTACGGGTGCCCGGCGGGGACTGGGAACTTCTCGCGATCGGTCTGCCGGGGGACCGCGAGGTCGACGACAAACGGCTCGGCGCCGCGCTGGATCCGGCCGACTACACACTGCTCGACGACAGCGACTTCGCGAGGTACCCGTTCCTCAAGAAGGGGTACATCGGCCCGAAGGCTCTGCAGGCCAACGGGGTTCGCTATCTGGTGGATCCACGGGTGGCGACCGGGACGTCGTGGATCACCGGTGCCGACGAGCCGGGCAAACACGTCGTCGGTCTGGTCGCCGGACGCGACTTCGTCCCCGACGGCACGATCGAAGCCGCCGAAGTCCGCGACGGAGATCCCTCACCCGACGGTGCCGGCCCCCTGGTCAGTGCCCGCGGCATCGAGATCGGACACATCTTCCAACTGGGCCGCAAGTACACCGACGCGTTCGCCGTCGATGTCCTCGGTGAAGACGGCAAGCCCGTCCGGTTGACGATGGGCTCCTACGGTGTCGGGGTATCCCGGCTGGTGGCGGTGATCGCCGAACAGCACCATGACGAACTGGGGTTGCGCTGGCCGGCCTCGGTGTCGCCCTTCGACGTTCACGTCGTCATCGCCAACAAGGACGCCCAGGCCCGAGCCGGCGCCGAGGCACTGGCCGCCGAACTCGACGCTTCCGGGCATGAGGTGCTGCTCGACGACCGCACCGCCTCGCCGGGGGTGAAGTTCAAAGACGCCGAACTGCTGGGCATGCCGTGGATCGTCGTCGTGGGCCGCGGTTGGGCCGACGGGACGGTCGAGTTGCGCAACCGGTTCACCGGCGAGAAGCGGGAGATCCCGGTTGCCGGGGCTGCCGGTGAGATCGCCGCAGTCCTGGGGCACTGAGCCGTTCGCGGCGGCTGACTCGCTTGGGCCTACTCGCTACCGCCGGGGAAGGGCCGGGTCACGGGCCAGGCTCCGAGCACCTGGCGCCACTGGGCTGCACGCACCGCGCACTGGGTCAGTGCGGTGAGGGCGAACCTGCGGTCGTCCTCGGATTCGGACTGTTCGAGCACCGCTCGCCAGGCCACCGCACAGTCGTCCTCGATCCGGACCGCCAGGCGCGCGGCTTCGGTCGGTGACCCGACCTCCATCGGCAGCTGGTACCCGGCGGCGGGCAGCGGGGCCGCGACGTCCCGGTCCGCCAGCATCGCCAGCACCGCCTCCCGACGCTCGCGATGCTGGGCCATCGATTCGGAGATGAGATCGTTGCGGGTGGGCAGGCTGTGGGCCGAGACCACTCCGTATCCGTAGATCGCGGCGTGCTCGGCGGCGACCGCGTCGTAGAGCGCCGCCTGGTCGGGGGACTCCGGGCGGTCCGGCCCGTTCGGCGCCGTCATCGCGCCTCCCCGGCGGGATTCAGTCCGACGGTGTGGGCGGCCGTGCACGCCGCCGCGATCGAGCCGACCAGCCCGGCCCGGTACCCGGAGAGCGTCGGGACGAGTGCGGCCGCGCTGTCCGCGGAGCGGCGCAGGGCTTCGGCAACCTCCCGGACCCCGGGCGGGGGGCCGGCCGGACCAGGTGCCGCCGACGTGCTCGCTGCGGTGGCATCGGGGGAGTCCGGCGCCGGCGTGGGCTTCCCCGCGGCCCGGGCCAGTTCCTCCACCAACGCGGTGGCGTGACGGGTCCGTTCGTCGGCGATCACCCGCAACGCCGGGGCCAGGGCCGGGGCGGCTTCGGCCGCGGCCGTGGCCAGCGCGGCGTCGGATCGGGCAGCGGCCAGTTCGGACTCCAGCGGGTCGGGACCGGAGGACTGATCCGAACCGCAGGCGGGAACCAGCGCACCGAACGCCGCCAGCACCAGCAACCCCTGCCCGCCGCGGGCCAGAACCCGTCGCCGGCTCAGCACGGAATCCAGCGGCGAACCCGACGTGGTGCGGGGCGGGGCGGGGTGCACGCGAATATCCTGCCATTGTCGCCGGGATCACAGGCGTATCGTGGGAACCCGGCCTCACCCGCCGGCCACAACTCAAGAGAAGGAGCTCGCCGTGACTGGACGGAGTCCGGGCTCATCCTTATCTGGCATACCGACTCCAGAGCAGGTGGCCGACCTCCTGGCCGAGGCTTTCGAGCGATCCGGATACGAGATCGACGATGTCACGGTCGACGCCCGAAGCCGGCCGCCGCGACTGCGCATCGTCGCCGACGGTGACACCCCGCCCGACCTCGAGGCTCTTGCCGAGCTGTCTCGGACCGCGTCGGCGCTGCTGGACACCATCGACGGCCCGGCGGGCGCCTACCTCCTGGAAGTCACCTCACCCGGGGTGGACCGGCCGCTGACCGCCGAGAAACACTTCCGCCGGGCCCGCGGACGACGGGTTGAGATCGTGCTGGCCGACGGATCCACCATGACGGGGCGACTGGGCGAGGTGTCACAGGGTTCGGCCGATCTCGTGGTCCGCGACCGATCCGGGTGGGCGGTTCGTCGAATTCACCTGGCCGACGTGCGCAGCGCCGTCGTCCAGGTCGAGTTCTCCCCGCCGAGCGCTCGTGAACTCGAACTGGCCGGACTGGGGAAATCGGGGACAGTCGAAACGACAGACAGGGGCGTGAGCCAGGCATGAACATCGACATGGCCGCATTGCACGCAATCGAGGTCGACCGGGGAATCTCCGTCGAGGAGTTGCTCGACACCATTTCGACCGCGCTGCTGACCGCCTACCGGCACACCGAGGGGCACCAGCCCGACGCTCGAATCCAGATCGACCGCAAAAGCGGATCGGTCAAGGTCATGGCGCGCGAGACCGACGAGCACGGCAATGTCGTCGCCGAATGGGACGACACCCCGGAGGGCTTCGGCCGGGTGGCGGCCACCACGGCGCGCCAGGTCATGTTGCAGCGGTTCCGCGATGCGGAGAACGAGCGGGTGTTCGGCGAGTTCTCGGCCCGCGAGGGCGACATCGTCGCCGGGGTGGTTCAGCAGAACCGCCGAGAGAACGACCGCGGCAACGTGGTGGTGCGCCTGGGTACCGAGGCCAAGGGATCGGAGGGCACCATCCGGCCCGCCGAGCAGGTTCCGGGCGAGCGCTACGCGCACGGCGAGCGACTGCGCTGCTACGTCGTCGGTGTCACCCGCGGTACCCGCGAACCGCGCATCGAACTGTCCCGAACCCACCCCAACCTGGTGCGCAAGCTGTTCTCGCTGGAGGTGCCCGAAATCGCCGAGGGGTCGGTGGAGATCGTCGCGGTGGCACGGGAGGCGGGGCACCGGTCGAAGATCGCGGTGCGTTCGAAAGTGCCCGGACTGAATGCCAAGGGCGCCTGCATCGGTCCGATGGGACAGCGGGTACGCAACGTGATGAGCGAGTTGTCGGGGGAGAAGATCGACATCATCGACTACGACGACGATCCGGCCCGTTTCGTCGCCAACGCGCTGTCCCCGGCCAAGGTGGTCTCGGTCGAGGTCATCGACGCCATGGCGCGTGCCGCCCGGGTCATCGTTCCCGACTTCCAACTGTCGCTGGCGATCGGCAAGGAAGGTCAGAACGCCAGGTTGGCCGCCCGGCTGACGGGCTGGCGCATCGACATCCGCAGCGACGCACCGGCACCCGACAACGCCGGCCGTCAGTCCTAGGGCAGCGGCCCGGGCCTGATTCAGCGATACGGCGGTCGTGACGGTAGACTCACCTGTGATCCAGCGCGAGAGACTGGCTCCGGTGCGTACCTGCATCGGTTGCCGGGAGCGAGAGTTGGCCGTCGAATTGCTGCGGTTGGTGGCCGTGTCGACGGGGAACGGTCAATTCGCCGTCGCCGTTGACACTGCAAGACGCCTCCCGGGCCGCGGTGCCTGGTTGCACCGTGATCACCGATGCCTGTCGGCAGCGGTCCGGCGGCGGGCGTTCGCGAGAGCACTGCGCATCACCGGTTCACCGGATACGTCCGCGGTGGACGAGCACTTCGAGAGGTTTCGAGAGGCGCCCGCCCGCCCGGCACACGACAACTAGGTAGCGAAGAACATGAGCACACCGTGAAGTCCCGACGATGACCATGCGTCGTAGCTAAACCCGAGGCGCGGCTTACCCACCGCTCCTCTAGAGATGGAGATGTAGTGGCAGCAGGTAAGGCCCGCGTACACGAGTTGGCGAAGGAACTCGGTGTCACGAGCAAGGAAGTTCTGGCCCGGCTGAGCGAGCTGGGAGAGTTCGTCAAGTCGGCGTCCTCGACAGTCGAGGCGCCGGTGGCCCGCAGGCTGCGGGAAGCATTCGGCGGGGCCAAGGCGCCCGAGAAGGCAGCCGGCAAGGCCCCCGCGGCGGCACCGGAGAAGGTCGCTGCCGCGGCACCGGCACCGGCCCCCACGGCCGCGCCCGTTCCCAGCGCGCCGACCCCGCAGGCCCCGGCGGCTCGCCCCATCCCGACAGCCCCCAAACCGGCTGCTCCGGTGCCCACTGCGCCGCCGGTCCAGGCCGCGCCCTCGGCACCTGCGGCCACCGCGGCACCGGCCACACCCGCCGCGCCCGCGGCACCGGGGCCGCGCCCCGGTCCCGCCGCGCCGAAGCCGGGCCTGCCCCGCCCGCCCCGGGTCGGCAACAACCCGTTCTCCTCCGCTCAGCCCGTCGAGCGCCCGGCACCCCGGCCACAGGGACCGCCAGGTACCGGTGCTCCGCGCCCCGGCCCCGGCGGCATGCCGCCCCGGCCCGGTATTCCCCGGCCCGGCGGAGCCAGTCCCGGCAACATGCCGCCCCGCCCGCCCGGCGCCCGTCCCGGTGCGCCCGGCCGTCCCGGCGGACCCCGTCCCGGCGGCGGGCCACGGCCCGGTCCCGGTCAGGGCGCACGTCCCGGCGGCGGTGGCGGCGGCTTCCGAGGTGGTGGCGGACCCGGTGCGGGTGGAGCCGGAGGCGGCGCTGCTGCCGGCGGCTTCCGCGGTCGGCCCGGTGGCGGCGGTGGCCGCCCCGGTCAGCGCGGCGGTGCGGCCGGTGCCTTCGGGCGCCCGGGCGGCGCCCCCCGCCGCGGCCGTAAGTCGAAGCGGGCGAAACGCGCCGAGTACGAGAACATGCAGGCCCCGGTCGTCGGTGGTGTGCGGTTGCCGCACGGCAACGGTGAGGTCATCCGACTGGCCCGCGGCGCATCGCTGAGC
Organism: Actinomycetes bacterium; assembly: GCA_029780675.1. Lineage (GTDB taxonomy): Bacteria > Actinomycetota > Actinomycetes > Mycobacteriales > Mycobacteriaceae > Mycobacterium. The sequence goes on along the minus strand of JAKOYE010000044.1, from coordinate 102,062 downwards.
GATTTCGCCGAGAAGATCGACGCCAACCCGGCCGCGCTGGTGCAGGCGCTGTTCAACCTCGGTGAGATGGTCACCGCCACCCAGTCGGTGTCCGACGACACCCTGGAACTGCTGGGCGGCGAGATGAACTACGTCGTTCAGGTGGTCTCCCCGGAGGACGAGGACCGCGAACTGCTGGAGAGCTTCGATCTCAGCTACGGCGAGAACGAGGGCGGCGAAGAGGATCTCGAGCAGCGTCCGCCGGTGGTGACCGTCATGGGTCACGTCGACCACGGCAAGACCCGACTGCTGGACACCATCCGTCAGGCGTCCGTCCGCGAGGGCGAGGCCGGTGGTATCACCCAGCACATCGGTGCCTACCAGGTGGCCGTCGAGCACGACGGTGTCGAGCGGCTCATCACCTTCATCGACACCCCGGGTCACGAGGCGTTCACCGCCATGCGTGCCCGCGGTGCGAAGGCCACCGACATCGCGATCCTGGTGGTGGCCGCCGACGACGGCGTGATGCCGCAGACGGTGGAGGCGATCAACCACGCCCAGGCGGCCGACGTGCCGATCGTCGTGGCGGTCAACAAGATCGACAAGGAGGGCGCCGATCCCCAGCGGATCCGGGCCCAGTTGACCGAATACGGGCTGGTGGCCGAGGACTTCGGCGGCGACACCATGTTCGTCGACATCTCGGCGAAGAACGGCACCAACATCCAGGCGCTGGAAGAGGCGGTGCTGCTGACCGCTGATGCCGCTCTGGACCTGCGGGCGAACCCGGATATGGAAGCCCAGGGCGTCGCGATCGAGGCGCATCTGGACCGGGGCCGTGGACCGGTCGCCACCGTCCTCATCCAGCGCGGCACGTTGCGGGTGGGCGACTCGGTGGTCGCCGGGGACGCGTATGGCCGCGTCCGCCGGATGGTCGACGAGCACGGCGAGGACGTCGAGGAGGCGCTGCCGTCGCGTCCGGTCCAGGTGATCGGTTTCACCTCGGTGCCCGGAGCCGGCGACAACTTCCTGGTCGTCGACGAGGACCGCATCGCCCGCCAGATCGCCGACCGGCGCAGCGCCCGCAAGCGCAACGCCATGGCGGCCCGGGCGCGCAAGCGGATCAGCCTGGAGGACCTGGAGTCGGCGCTGAAGGAGACCAGCCAGCTCAACCTGATCCTCAAGGGCGACAACTCCGGCACCGTCGAGGCCCTCGAGGAGGCCCTGCTGGGTATCCAGGTCGACGACGAGGTGGAACTGCGCGTGATCGACCGCGGTGTCGGTGGCATCACCGAGACCAACGTCAACCTGGCCTCGGCCTCGGACGCGATCATCATCGGCTTCAACGTCCGCGCGGAGGGCAAGGCCACTGAGCTGGCCAACCGCGAAGGTGTGGAGATCCGCTACTACTCGGTGATCTACCAGGCGATCGACGATATCGAGAAGGCCCTCAAGGGCATGCTCAAGCCGATCTACGAGGAGAAGGAACTCGGTCGCGCCGAGATCCGCGCGATCTTCCGCTCCTCGAAGGTGGGCAATATCGCCGGCTGCCTCGTCCAGTCCGGAATCATGCGGCGCAACGCCAAGGCCCGGTTGCTGCGCGACAACGTCGTGGTGGCCGAGAACCTCACGGTGTCGTCGCTGCGCCGGGAGAAGGACGATGTCACCGAGGTGCGCGACGGCTACGAATGTGGTCTTACGCTGACCTACTCCGATATCAAGGAGGGTGACGTGATCGAAACCTACGAATTGGTGGAGAAGGAGAGGGTCTAGTGGTCGCCCGCGCGCGCTGGACGAAGGTGCATCGTGGCTGACCCCGCGCGGGCCAAGCGGCTGGCCAAGCGGATCTCGACCATCGTGGCCTCGGCCATCGAGTACGAGATCAAGGATCCCAGGCTGGTCGGCGTCACCATCACCGATGCCAAGGTGACCGGCGACCTGCACGACGCGACGCTGTACTACACGGTGATGGGCCGGTCGATCGACGAGGAACCGGACTACGCCGCCGCGGCAGCGGCACTGGAGTCGGCCAAGGGTGTCCTGCGGACGAAGGTTGGCGCCGGCACCGGGGTGCGGTTCACCCCGACGCTGGCCTTCGTCCGGGACACGGTTCCGGATGCCGCCCATCGGATGGAGGAACTGCTGGCCCGTGCTCGGGCTGCCGACGCCGATGTGGCGCGGATCCGGGCCGGTGCCACCCCCGCCGGGGACGCCCAGCCGTACCGGATTCCCGACGATGCGGCTGACGATGCGGCTGAGGATGAACCCGGCGATTCTGTCGACTCCGGGGATTCCGGTGACAGACGCGACGGCTGAGCCCAACAGCCGTGTCGACGCCGCCGGCGCCGTCAAACTCCTCGACGCCGCCGGCAGCGTGGTGGTGGTCGGGCACGTGCACCCCGATGCCGACGCGGTGGGAGCCGGCCTGGCTCTGGGCCTGACGTTGGCCCGCGCCGGGGTGCCGGTTCAGGTCAGCTTTCCGGACCCCCCTCCGGAGTCGCTGCGGTCGATGCCCGGAGCCGAGTTGCTGGTCGATCCGTCATCGGTACGCCGTGACGCCGATCTGGTGGTGGCCGTCGATGTGCCCAGTGCTGACCGCTTGGGTGACCTCATCGACCTGATTGCCGACTCCGAAGTGCTCGTCATCGACCACCACAATTCCAACACCTTTTTCGGCACCACGAATTTCGTCGACGGGGAGGCTGATTCGACGACCCTGCTGGTCGCCGAACTTCTCGACGCCTGGGGCAAGGACATCGACGTCGATGTGGCCCGATGGATCTACGCCGGGCTGACGATCGACACCGGATCGTTCCGCTGGGCCACCTCCCGGGCGTTGCGCCTGGCCGCCCGCCTCGTGGAATGTGGTGTGAACAATGCGGAGATGAGTCGTCTGCTGCACGATTCACATCCGTTCGGCTGGCTGCCACTGCTCTCCCGGGTCCTGGCGACCGCCGAACTGCTGCCGGGAGCGGTGGCCGGTGGGGGCTTGGTGTACGCCGTCGTCGAGCACGCGGACTGGCATACCCACCGGCCCGAAGAGGTCGAAAGCATCGTCGAGATCGTTCGGACCACCCGGGAGGCCGAGGTGGCCGCGGTCTTCAAAGAAGTCTCCCCGCAGTGCTGGTCGGTGTCGATGCGGTCGCGGGTCTGGGACGTGGCTCGGGTGGCGACCGGTTTCGGCGGCGGCGGTCACACCCTGGCCGCCGGCTACTCGGCTGCCGGCCCGATCGAGCGGGTGGTGGACGATCTCGTCCGGGCCCTCAGCTGAACCTTGGACCCGCGGTTGACCGCGGCCCCTCGGCCGATATCCGCGGGGCTCGGGAGGCGGATCATCGCCCTGGCACTGCCTGCCCTCGGAGTACTCGCCGCCGAACCGCTCTACCTGCTTTTCGATATCGCGATCGTCGGTCGCCTCGGCGCGGTCAGCCTGGCCGGGTTGGCGATCGGCGGTCTGGTGGTCGCGATGCTCAGTTCGCAGATGACGTTCCTCTCCTACGGGACCACGGCCCGGTCAGCCCGGTTCTACGGCGCCGGTGACCGGGTGGCCGCGGTCCGCGAGGGTGTGCAGGCCACCTGGCTCGCGGTGGGCCTCGGGATGCTGGTGATCGCGGTGGTGCAGGCCGCGGCGATTCCCCTCGTGCGGTTGATCGCCGGGTCCGATGCGCAGATCGGTGCCGCGGCGCTCGGGTGGCTCCGGATCGCCATCGTCGCCGCCCCGGCGATCCTCATCTCGATGGCCGGGAACGGCTGGATGCGCGGCGTGCAGGACACGGCCCGGCCGCTTCACTACGTGCTGATCGGATTCGGAGTGTCGGCGCTGCTGTGTCCGGTGCTGGTGTACGGGTGGCTGGGCCTGCCCCGATGGGGGCTGGCGGGGTCGGCGGTGGCCAACGTGGTGGGGCAGTGGCTGGCGGCCCTGTTGTTCTGCCGCGCACTCCACATCGAACGGGTCTTGTTGCGCCCCGACCCGGCTGTCCTTCGTGCGCAGGTGGTGATGGGCCGTGACCTGGTGGTGCGCACCGTCGCCTTCCAGGCCTGCTTCGTCTCCGCCGCGGCTGTCGCAGCCCGGTTCGGGGCCGCAGCGCTGGCGGCCCACCAGGTGGTGCTGCAGCTGTGGAGTTTCCTTGCGCTGGTTCTTGATTCGCTGGCGATTGCCGCCCAGTCACTGGTCGGGGCGGCGCTGGGGGCCGGGTACGCGGCCGATGCCAAGCGGGTGGCGTGGCGGGTGGTGGGATTCTCCGCGGCGGCCGCGGCCCTCCTGGCCGTGATTCTGGCGCTGGGCGCCTCGGTGTTGCCGTCGCTGTTCACCACCGACCGTGACGTGCTCACGGCCATCGGGGTTCCGTGGTGGTTCCTGGTGGCTCAGTTGCCGTTCGCCGGGGTGCTGTTCGCTCTCGACGGAGTCCTCATCGGCGCGGGCGATGCCGCGTTCATGCGCACCGCGACCGTCCTCAGCGCGCTGGTGGGCTTCCTGCCGTTGACCTGGCTGTCGCTGGTCAACGGTTGGGGCCTGGCGGGGATCTGGGCCGGGCTTAGTTCCTTCATCGGGCTACGGCTGCTCTTGGGTCTCTGGCGGACGCTGTCCGGGCGTTGGGCGGTTCCAGGATCTCAGGCCGTTCCGAGATCGGGGTAGGACGGCGCGCGGTTGCCGCTTCGGGCCGCCATTCATGCGACGATCTCCTGCGTGTGCTTCTCGAAGACAGCGGATCTTGTCACGGGTACCGCGTTGATTCCGGTGGCCGTCCTCACGCTTCGGGAGGTTCGGCATCTGAGGGAACTTCCGTTCGCGATGCTGCCCGCGATCTTCGCCGCCCACCAGTTCTTCGAGGTCGTCGTCTGGGAGGGCCTGGACGGCAATGTGTCGGCCGGGATGGCCAACCTGGCGATGCGGGCGTATCTGTTCATCGCCTGGCCACTGCTTCCCACCCTGGTGCCGCTGGCGGTGCTGCTTCTCGAACCGCAGCATGCGCGCCTCCGGGTGGCGCCCTTCCTGGCGCTGGGTGCCGTCGTGTCGGCCTACCTCGGCTGGGTGGTCCTGCTGAATCCTGTGCAGGTAATCCGGCACCCGTACGGGCTGGAGTACGTCAACGTCGTCCAGCATCCGCTGGTGTGGGCGGTGCTGTACATCGTCGCGGTGATCGGCGCGCCGGTGATGTCCCGCTACCGGTCGATCGTGGCGTTCGGGGTCCTCAACCTGATCGGTCTCATCGTGGTGGCCGTTTTCTACGCCAATGCGTTCGCGTCGCTATGGTGCGTTTTCGCCGCCGTCTGTTCGGTGCTGATGCTGGTGCACATGGTTGGGCGCCGAAAGCTGTCCGATTCGGAACGCCTGCACGGCGTCTCTCCGGCACTCGTCGGCTGACTGCCTTCGATCGGTGGGCGCGGTGCCCCGTCAATCGAGTCTTGAAATCTCCCATCGTCCCTGCGCCCGGCCCAGTCTGTTTGCCGGGCCTGTGCCCGGCTCAGTCTGTTTGCCGGGCCTGCGCCCGGCTCAGTCCGTCTGCCGTGCCTGCGCCCGGCCGCGCTCGATGACCGACGCTCGGCTCGCGGCGATGTCGTCGCCGGTCGCCGAACGCATCCACGCGCGGGCCGCCTCGGCTTCAAGCCACAGACCCGAGCTGGTGACGTCGGCGTCGATCCGGTTGTAGGACGCCAGCAGCGCCCGCACCGCCTTCTGGTTGTTGCCGACGATCGAGGCTGCGACAGCCCGTGCGGCCGGGATCAGCTGGTCGTGGGGGACCACCTCGGTGACCAGGCCCGCCCGCAGGGCGTCGGCCGCGGACAGATAGTCGCCGGTGAGGCTCATCCGGCGGGCCATCCCGATGCCGACCTTCTGTGGAAGCCGCACGCTGAGGCCCCACGTGGGAAGCAGTCCCACTCGGGCGTGGGTGTCGGCGAACCGGGCCCGATCCGAGGCGATCAGGATGTCGCAGTAGAGCGCCAACTCCAAGCCACCCGTCACCGCGGCCCCGTTGATCGCTCCGATCACCGGTTTGGTCATCGGCGGCCACTTCGGGGAGATGTCGGGCAATTCGGTGGTGTTCCCGAGCTCCTTGAGGTCGAGTCCGGCGCAGAACACCGGATCGGCTCCGGTCACGATGACGACATCGACCCCGTCGTCGGTCTCCGCCTCGCGCAGCGCGGCGAAAAAGCGGCTGCGCAACGCCGACGACAGCGCGTTGCGCGACTCCGGCCGGTTCAGGGTGATGGTCCGGACCCGGTCGGCGGTGTCGGTCAGCAGAATGTCCGGTTGGGTGTCGGGGGAGGTCATCATCACACCGTATCCGGCGGATCGGAGCCCAAAGACCCTGGCACCATCCGCGGTGACCGGCCATGCTGTCGTCATGGACGAGCGCCGTGTGGTCAACCCGCGGTTGTTGCTGTCGGTGGGCATCCTGGTCGGATTCCTGTTCTCGGCGATCGCGATCTACTTCGCCGTCATCTACACCCCGGACTCCGGCCGCGAGTCGGGTTCCCGGCCGGCCGCCCCGGTGACCGAGACCTCGACCCCGCAGTTGCAGCCACCGCCACCGCCCGTATTCCTGCCGGGAATGCCCGGCGTGCCGTGTATGGGCTGGTCGGGCGGCTCGTCAACTGGGACTGAGTGCACCCCCACCTCGGTACCCGGGCCGGCTCGCTAGCCCGATATCCGCGGCCGGCAGGATCAGCCGCGACGCCGCGCCGATGCGCAGCGTGTGCACACTGGGCGCCATCCGGCTGCCGATGAACGCCGGCTCGCCGGTACCGAGGTTGCGGTCGAAGCGCGGATGGCAGCTGCCGGCGATCAGCAGCCTGATGTGGGAACCGGCGCTGAACCGATGCGCCGCGGCATCGAGTTCGATGCGGATCGGCGCACCGGGCGTTGCGGTGAACCGCCGGTAGCCGTCGCTGACGTTGCGCGCGCGACCGCCCGGGCCGGTTTCGCCGACCCTGATGAAGACGTCGAAATGTTCTGTGTCGCAGTCATAGTCCAGTTCCACGACGGGCGATCCGCAGATCACCAGATCACCGTCCAGGGCGGTGCTGGTGAAGCACAACACGTCAGCCCGGCTCGCCAAAGCGGTGTCGTCGCGGTAGCCGGCCTGCCGCGACAGCAGCCGCCCGCCGATGGTCGGCGTGGGATTCGCCGGATCGAACCGGAAGGACACCGTCGTGCCGGATACGGGCGCGGTGTCGCTCAGACCGCCGTGTGGTTGCGGATGCAGAACCCGTTCCCGGGTGGTCGGTGGCCAGTCCGGCAGGTCGGTGAAGCCCCGACCGGCGCCGGTCACTCTGATCCGGACCGGTGCTCTGTCCTCAGCCTGCCCGCCGAAGTGGCTGTCCAGCCAGGACAGGGTCTCCCGTGCCGTCCGCCCGGTGGCGTGGGTGACCATCCGATCGTGGGTCCACGGACCGATGGTCATCGCGACGTCGACGCCGCGGCGGCGCAGATGGGCGAACTGGTCGAGCGTCTGATCGAGGAAGACGTCCTGCCACCCGGTGAGCAGCAGCACCGGGACGGTACAGCGGTCCAGCGCAACCGTCATCCGTCGTTTCGCCCAGAACGAGTCGGTTCGGTCGGGGTGTTCGAGCCAGGACTCGTACCACGGGGACTCGTTGCCCAGCAGTCTCCGACCTGCGGCGCCCAACGGTAGTTCCCGGGCCGCCCGCTCGAGCCTGCGCGCCGCCCTGACCTGGAAGGCCAGTCGTTTCAGCGGTCCGAGTTGCTGGTGCGCCATCATGTCCGCCCAGCCGAGGAAGTCGTTGAGGGCGAACGCTCCGCTGCCCCAGGTGGAGGTGTGCAGGTCGTGGGGGCCGACGGTGACGACAGCCGTAACCAGATCCGGTGGGGGTTCCGACATCAGCGCCCACTGGGTGTACCCCAGGTAGGACAGCCCGAGCGTGGCGAATGTGCCGGTGAACCAGGGCTGCTTGCGCAGCCACACCACCGTGTCGGCCGCGTCGGCGGCTTCGTTGAGCATGGGCTCGAACGTCCCGCCCGAGCCGAACGTGCCCCGCACGCTCTGGAAGATCACGTGGTAGCCGCGGGCCGCGTAGATCTGCGCATAGATCAGCGAGAACGGAAAGAACCGGCCGTAGGGACCACGGACCAGGATGGTGCCCCGCGGACGGGCGGTGGCCGGTGCGTAGTGATCGGCGAGGAGGTCGATGCCGTCGCGCATCGGCACCCGCACCCCGCGTTCGACGGTGTAGCCCGTGGTCGGAGGCGGAATTCGCAGCACGCGCGCCAACACGCGGTCGGTGACCCGCGGACCGCGAGGGGCGGGAATGGTGACCTCCATGGCACTCGAGGATAGGAACCGCCGTCGTCAGTAGGCTCGTCGGTTGTGGCGGCCACCCTCTGGGCGATCAGCGACCTGCACACCGGGCAGGCCGCCAATCGCCCGGTTGCCGAATCGCTGTATCCGTCCACACCGCAGGACTGGCTGATCGTTGCGGGGGATGTCGCCGAGCGCACCGATGACATCCGGCGGACCCTGGAACTGCTGCGGTCCCGGTTCGAGACGGTGATCTGGGTGCCGGGGAATCACGAACTGTGGACGACCGGCAAGGATCCGGTCCAGATATTTGGGCGAGCCCGTTACGACTACCTGGTGCAGATGTGCGACGACATCGGGATCCTGACACCGGAGCATGAGTATCCGGTGTGGACTGGGCCGGGCGGTCCGGCCACGGTGGTACCACTCTTCCTGCTGTACGACTACACCTTCCTGCCGTCCGGTGCCGCCACGAAGGCCGAAGGACTGGCAATTGCCAAGCAGCGCAACGTCTTCGCCACCGACGAGTTCCTGCTGTCCTGTGAGCCCTATGCCACCCGTGACGCCTGGTGCCGCGACCGCCTGACCTATACCCGGGGGCGTCTGGACGGTCTGGACCTCGGACGGCCGACTGTTCTGGTCAATCACTTCCCGCTCCGGCGGGAACCGTGCGAGGCGCTGTTCTTCCCGGAGTTCGCGCTGTGGTGCGGAACGGTGGAGACCGCCGACTGGCACACCCGGTACAACGCCCTCTGCGCGGTGTACGGCCACTTGCACATTCCGCGAACCACCTGGTACGACGGGGTTCGCTTCGAGGAGGTGTCGGTGGGCTATCCACGCGAGTGGCGGCGGCGCAAGCCCTACCGATGGCTGCGCCAGGTGCTCCCGGATCCCGACTACGCGCCCGGGTATCTCAACGAGTTCGGCGGTCACTTCGTCATCACGCCGGAGATGCGCGAACAGGCCGAGACCTTCCGCGCGCGGATACGCGAGCGGCGGCGATGACCGGGCTCATGCGGGCGGTGCTGCCCGAGGTGCCTGGTCTGGTTTTCGCCGAACTGTTCGGGGACCCGCCTGATCTCAGTCCGCTACCGGCGGAGGAGTCCCTGGTCGTCCGCTCGGTTGCCAAGCGGCGCAACGAGTTCGTCACGGTCCGGCACTGCGCCCGGCTGGCGATGCGGGATCTCGGGGTGCCGCCGTCCCCGATTCTGAAGGGCGGCAAGGGGGAACCGCTGTGGCCCGAGGGCGTCGTGGGCAGCCTCACCCACTGCGAGGGCTATCGCGGCGCCGTGGTGGCCCGTAGCGCCGCGGTGCGTTCGGTCGGCATCGATGCCGAACCGCACGGGGCGCTTCCCGACCGTGTTCTGGAGGCGGTGAGCCTGCCGGGGGAGCGCGACGAGATCACCGCATTGCCCGATCATCTGCACTGGGACCGAATCCTGTTCTGCGCGAAGGAGGCGACCTACAAGGCGTGGTTCCCGCTGACCGGCCGCTGGCTCGGTTTCGAAGACGCTCACATCACGTTCGACGTCGACGACAGCGGGTTCGGGGGCGGTTTCGTCTCGCGCATCCTGGTGGATCCCGCCGCCCGGTCCGGACCGCCGCTGGTCGAACTGGGGGGCCGATGGTCGGTGGCAAGCGGTCTGGCACTGACTGCGATCGTGTTGTGATGACGTCAGTGAGTGCAGGGGTTGCCGCCGGGCTTGTCGTCGTCGACAAGCCGGGCGGTATGACCAGTCATGATGTCGTTGCGCGCTGCCGACGGCTCTTCGGCACCCGCAAGGTCGGTCACGCCGGCACCCTGGATCCGATGGCCACCGGTGTGCTGATCGTCGGGATCGAGCGCGCCACCAAGATCCTCGGCCTGTTGACCGCCACCTCGAAGTCGTATTCGGCCACCATCCGTCTGGGCCGGACGACATCGACTGATGACGCGGAAGGTGAAGTCCTGCAGGACATTCCTGCAGAGGACGTGGCGGAGGACGCCATCCTGGCGGGGATCGCCGGACTGCGCGGAGAGATCAGTCAGCGGCCGTCGGCGGTCAGCGCGGTCAAAATCGGCGGAAAACGCGCCTACCAGTTGGTGCGCGAAGGCGAGGACGTGGAGATTCCGGCCCGGACCGTGCGGATCGACCGGTTCTCCCTGCTGGAACTGCGGCGGGTGGGGTCGTTCACCGACCTCGATGTCGAGGTCGACTGCTCGTCGGGCACCTACATCCGGGCACTGGCCCGCGACCTGGGACACGGTCTCGGGGTCGGGGGACACCTGACCGCGCTGCGGCGGACCCGGGTCGGCTGCTTCGGGCTGGATCAGGCCCGCACCCTCGACCAACTCGCCGAGCACCCCCGGCTGAGCTACACCATCGACGAGGCCTGCCTGCTGGCGTTCCCCCGCCGGGACATCACCGCCGCGCAGGCCGATGACGCCAGCCATGGGCGTCCGCTGCCGGCCGCCGGTATCGACGGGGTGTGGGCCGCTGTCGACACCGGCGGCCGGGTCATCGCGCTGTTGGAGGACCGCGGCCCGGCGACGAAGTCCGTGGTGGTGATCCGCCCGGCGACGATGCAGGGTGGGGTTCTCTGAGGAGGAGCCGGGCTGTTGGGTGGGCCCGGCGACGATGCAGGGTGGGGTTCTCTGAGGAGGAGCCGGGCAAGAGGGTGCGACGATGGACGAATGAAGAAGAAGTCCGTTCCCGCTGCCGCCATCACCATCGACACCCTCATCGGCGGGGGAATTGTGCGGGTGGCCGCTGACGCCACGGTCGCCGACGTCGCCAAGGCCATCGCCGACCAGAACATCGGTGCCGTCGTGGTCGGTGACGAGGAGCGTCCGACCGCTCTGGTCAGCGAACGTGACGTGGTCCGCGTCGTCGCCGGCGGGCGGGATCCGGCCGCGGTGCTCGCCCGGGAGATCGCCAGCACCTCGCTGGTGTGGTGTGAGGCCGATGACACGGTGGAGGAGGCCGCACTGCGGATGACGGACCGCGAGATTCGCCATCTGCTGGTTGAGCGCGACGGCGCGCTGGCCGGAATCGTCTCCATCCGCGACCTGCTCGGCGTGTACGCCACAGACGCCGACCATGCACTCTGACCGCTCTCTGACCCGCCGTTAGGCTTGGACACGTGCAGCGCTGGCGCGGGCAGGACGACATCCCGACCGACTGGGGTCGCTGCGTCCTCACGATCGGGGTCTTCGACGGTGTTCACCGCGGGCATGCCGAACTGATCGCACGCGCCGTCACGGCCGGTCGGGCCCGAGGTGTTCCCACGGTGCTGATGACCTTCGACCCGCACCCGATGGAAGTGGTGTTCCCGGGCAGTCATCCCGCCCAGCTGACCACGCTGACCCGGCGCGCTGAACTCGTCGAGCAACTCGGTGTCGACGTCTTCCTGGTGATGCCGTTCACCCCCGACTTCATGAAGCTCACTCCCGACCGCTACATCCACGAACTTCTCGTCGAGCGGTTGCACGTCCTCGACGTGGTGGTCGGCGAGAACTTCACCTTCGGCAAGAAGGCCGCGGGAACGGTGGCGACGTTGCGCAAGGCCGGCGAGCGGTTCGGTTTTTCGGTCGAGTCGGTGTCGCTGGTCGCCGAGCGGCACCAGAGCGAGACGCTCACCTACTCGTCGACCTACATCCGGGCCTGTGTCGACGCCGGCGATGTGGTTGCCGCCGAGGAGGCACTCGGCCGCCCGCATCGGGTTGAGGGAGTGGTGGTCCGCGGCGACGGCCGGGGCCGGCATCTGGGCTACCCGACCGCCAACATCGCGCCGCCGCTGTACTCGGCGATCCCCGCCGACGGCGTGTACGCCGCGTGGTTCACCGTGCTCGGCCCCGCGACGCCCGAAGGTCCGAGAACCGGGGCGATGATCCCCGGCCAGCGCTATGCCGCAGCGGTGTCCGTCGGCACCAACCCCACGTTCTCCGGGCGCACCCGCACCGTCGAGGCATTCGTCCTCGACACCTCCGCCGACCTCTACGGTCAGCATGTGGCCGTGGATTTCGTGTCGCGGTTGCGCGGTCAGGTCAAGTTCGGGTCGGTCGACGACCTGATCGAGGCGATGCACCGCGATACCGATGAGGCGCGCACGGTTTTGGCGGCCCGGGCTTGAGGCCGTAAACTCCGTCGAGCACGTGCTGCGGTCCGCGGCGGCCGTGCCTCGTTTCTTTCGCGGCACTGAAACAGATGGGGTACTGACATGGCGCTGACCGCCGAGCAGAAGAAAGAAATCCTGGGCACCTACGGCCTGCATGACACCGACACGGGTTCGCCGGAGGCTCAGGTGGCGCTGTTGACAAAGCGCATCTCCGATCTCACCGAGCATTTGAAGATGCACAAGCACGACCACCACTCGCGGCGCGGTCTGCTTCTGCTCGTCGGCCGTCGTCGTCGTCTGCTCAAGTACGTGGCCCAGGTGGACGTCGAGCGCTACCGTTCGCTCATCGAACGCCTCGGCCTGCGTCGCTGATCGCAACCCGTGCGGGCGGCCGGTGTCCACCGGCCGCCGTGTAACATTAGGCCCGTCACAGCCGCGCCGCGGCTGATGACCTGCGTCTCCCAGCGAGACTCGCCCCGATCGGGCGGTCTTCGGTAGTGGCTGCCGGGAGGACTTCCCCCCGGCCGCTTCGATCGACGGCCGTAGCCGTATCCGGGCAGGTTCTGCGCTCGGCATCGGTCGAGTTCACTGTGGCGACGCGAAATCCAGTGAACTGCAGAAAGGCTGTTCAGACGAATGTCTGTCGCTGAAATCGACGAGGGCGTTTTCGAAGCCACCGCCACCATCGACAACGGGAGTTTCGGCACCCGCACCATCCGGTTCGAGACCGGTCGGCTCGCCCAGCAGGCGGCCGGTTCCGTCGTCGCCTACCTCGATGACGAGACCATGCTGCTGTCGGCGACGACCGCCAGCAGAAGCCCGAAGGAGCACTTCGACTTCTTCCCGCTCACCGTTGACGTCGAGGAGCGGATGTACGCCGCGGGACGCATTCCCGGTTCGTTCTTCCGTCGCGAGGGCCGGCCGTCCACCGACGCCATCCTGACCTGCCGGTTGATCGACCGGCCGCTGCGCCCGTCGTTCGTCGACGGTCTGCGCAACGAGATCCAGGTCGTCGTCACCGTGATGAGCCTGGACCCCAATGAGCTCTACGACGTGGTGGCGATCAACGCCGCCTCGGCGTCCACCCAGCTGGCGGGCCTGCCGTTCTCCGGCCCGGTCGGCGCGGTTCGGGTCGCGCTCATCAACAACCAGTGGGTCGCCTTCCCGACCGTCGATCAGCTCGAGGGCGCGGTGTTCGACATGGTCGTCGCCGGGCGCGTCGTGCACGGTGGGGACGTCGCGATCATGATGGTCGAGGCCGAGGCCACCGACAACGTCGTCGACATGATCGCGGGAGGTGCTCCGGCGCCGACCGAGGCCGTGGTCGCCGAGGGTCTGGAGGCGGCGAAGCCGTTCATCGCCACCCTGTGCGCCACGCAGAGCGCGCTGGCGGAGAAGGCAGCCAAGGAGACCGCGGACTATCCGGTGTTCCCGGACTACGCCGACGATGTCTACGCCGCCGTCGCCCATGCCGCCGAGGAGTCCCTGGCGCAGGCCCTGACCATCCCGGGCAAGCAGGAGCGCAACGACCGCACCGACGAGATCAAGGCCGAGGTCCTCGGTCAGTTGGTGGAGAACTTCGCGGGCCGCGAAAAGGAGATCGGTGCGGCCTTCCGCTCGCTGACCAAGAAGTTGGTCCGCCAGCGCATTCTCACCGATCAGTTCCGTATCGACGGCCGCGGCATCACCGACATCCGCGCGCTGAGCGCCGAGGTCGCCGTGATCCCGCGGGCACACGGCAGCGCCCTGTTCGAGCGCGGCGAGACCCAGATCCTCGGGGTCACCACCCTCGACATGGTCAAGATGGCCCAGCAGATCGACTCGCTGGGGCCGGAGACCTCCAAGCGCTACATGCACCACTACAACTTCCCGCCGTATTCGACCGGTGAGACCGGGCGGGTCGGGTCGCCCAAGCGCCGCGAGATCGGCCACGGCGCGCTGGCCGAGCGGGCCCTGATGCCGGTGCTGCCCAGCATCGAGGACTTCCCCTACGCCATCCGGCAGGTGTCCGAAGCGCTCGGCTCGAACGGTTCGACGTCGATGGGCTCGGTGTGCGCCTCCACCCTGGCGCTGCTGAACGCCGGTGTGCCGCTGAAGGCCCCGGTGGCCGGGATCGCCATGGGCCTGGTGTCCGACCAGGTCGACGGGGAGACGCGCTACGTCGCGCTGACGGACATCCTGGGAGCCGAGGACGCCTTCGGCGACATGGACTTCAAGGTCGCCGGTACGAAGGAGTTCGTCACCGCCCTGCAGCTGGACACCAAGCTCGACGGCATCCCCTCGCAGGTTCTCGCCGGTGCGCTGTCCCAGGCCAAGGATGCGCGGCTGGCCATCCTGGAGGTGATGGCGGAGGCCATCGACGGTCCCGACGAGATGAGCCCCTACGCCCCGCGGGTCACGGCCATCAAGATCCCGGTGGACAAGATCGGCGAGGTCATCGGGCCCAAGGGCAAGATGATCAACGCCATCACCGAGGAGACCGGCGCCCAGATCTCCATCGAGGACGACGGCACGGTGTTCGTCGGCGCCACCGACGGTCCGTCCGCGCAGGCGGCGATCGACCGGATCAACGCCATCGCCAACCCGCAGCTGCCCAAGATCGGCGAGCGGTTCCTCGGGACGGTGGTCAAGACCACCGACTTCGGGGCGTTCGTCTCCCTGCTGCCGGGTCGTGACGGCCTGGTGCACATCTCCAAACTGGGCAAGGGCAAGCGGATCAACAAGGTCGATGACGTCTGCAAGGTCGGTGACAAGCTGCGGGTGGAGATCGCCGATATCGACAACCGGGGCAAGATCTCGCTGATCCCGGTCGACGACGATGCCCAAGCCGCGACGGAGGCCAAGCCGGCTGATGCCGCGACCTCGGGCAGCTAACCCCCTTCCTTCTCTTCGCCGTGGCCGGAGCCCCCAAGGGGGCCCGGCCACGGTGGCACGTACCGTCCTGCCGGGCGGACTTCGCGTCGTCACCGAGCACGTGCCGTCCGTGCGGTCGGCCTCGGTCGGTGTGTGGGTCAACGTCGGATCCCGCGACGAGGGCCCGACCGTCGCCGGGGCGGCGCACTTCCTGGAGCACCTGCTGTTCAAGGCGACGCCGACACGCACCTCGGTGGAGATCGCCCAGGCGGTCGACGCCATCGGCGGTGAACTCAACGCCTTCACCTCCCGCGAGCACACCTGCTACTACGCGCACGTTCTCGACGAGGACCTCGAGTTGGCGGTCGATCTGGTCGCCGACGTCGTCCTCAACGGGGTGTGCGCCCCCACCGACGTCGAAGTCGAACGGGACGTGGTGCTCGAGGAGATCGCCATGCGCGACGACGACCCCGAGGACACCCTCGGTGACGTGTTCCTCACGTCGATGTTCGGGGACCACCCGGTGGGCCGTCCGGTGATCGGCAGCGTGGACTCGGTGTCGGCGATGACCCGCACCCAACTGCACTCCTTCCATGTCCGTCGGTACGTCCCCGACCGGATGGTGGTGGCGGTGGCCGGAAACATCGACCACGCCAACGTCGTGGAACTGGTGCGGGAGTACTTCGGCCACCGACTCGTCCACGGCCGGATCCCGCAGGCACCGCGCAAGGGTGCCGGCCGCATCGCCGGCCGGCCGCGTCTGGAACTGGTCCACCGTGACAGCGAACAGACCCACCTCAGCCTCGGGGTGCGGGTGCCGGGCCGGCACTGGGAGCACCGCTGGGCGCTGGCGGTGCTCAACACCGCCCTGGGCGGCGGTCTGAGTTCCCGGCTCTTTCAGGAGATTCGGGAGTCCCGTGGGCTGGCCTACTCGGTGTACTCCGCGGTCGACACCTTTGCCGACGGCGGGGCGCTCTCGGTCTACGCGGCGTGCCTGCCGGAGCGGTTCGGTGAGGTCGCCAGGGTGACTACCGAAGTCCTCGATGCGGTGGCGCGTGACGGCATCACCGCCGACGAGTGCCGGATTGCCAAGGGCTCGATGCGCGGCGGCTTGATCCTGGGCTTGGAGGATTCGGCCTCCCGGATGAACCGGCTCGGCCGCAGCGAACTCAACTACGGCGAATACCGCAGTCTCGACGAAACCCTGGCGCACATCGACCAGGTGACTCTCGACGAGGTCAACGCGGTCGCGCGGCGGGTGCTCGCCGGCGATTACGGTGCCGCGGTGCTCGGCCCGCACCGGGGTAAACGCTCTCTTCCCGCACCGCTACGCGCCATCGCGGGCTGAGCGGCACACCTCATCACCCCAAGTCAGAGAGGTAAGCCACCCATGATGTTGTCGCGGCGCCATCTGCTGCTGTCCACCGCCGTCGCCACCGCCGCCGCTGTCGCGGCGTGCGGGCGTTCCACCACGGCCGGACCGGATGTGAGTGATCCCGCCGAGCCGCTGCCCCCGATCGAGGACCGCCTCGTCGCGCTCGAACAGAAATACGATGCCGTCGTCGGCCTTTACGGAGCCGATCTGGACAGCGACCGGACGGTCAGCCACCGCGACGGTGACATGTTCGCGATGTGCTCGACCTTCAAGGCCTACCTGGCGGCCCGGGTGCTCTACGGTGCACAACAGGGCGAACTCCGGCTCGACGATACGATCGTGGTCAATCGCGAAGCGCTGCAACCTCATTCGCCAGTGACGGAACGTGAGGTGGGACGGGCCGTTCCGCTGGGGACCCTCTGCGCCGCGACGTTGCAGCAGAGCGACAACGCCGCCGCGAACCTCCTGCTCGCCCGGATCGGCGGGCCGCCGACGATCACCGCGTTCGCCCGGCTGATCGGTGATGAGCGCTCCCGACTCGACCGTTGGGAAGTCGACCTCAACAGCGCACTGCCGGGCGATCCGAGGGACACCAGCACCCCCCGCGCACTGGGCGGCGGGATACGGACCCTGCTGACCGGGACGGTCCTCGACGAGACCCACCGCCGGCAACTCGATGAATGGATGCGCGGCAACGTGACCTCGGCGCGCAGCATACGGGCCGGCCTGCCAGCGGGGTGGACCTCCGCCGACAAGACCGGGTCGGGTGACTATGCCAGCACCAACAACGTCGGGATCGCCTACGGACCCGCCGGTGAACGCATCCTGCTGTCGATCATGACCCGGACCCGGGGCGACGACCCGGAGGCGCCGGCCCTGCAGCCACTGATCGCCGAGGTGACGGCGCTGGTGCTGCCCGTGCTGCTGGGACGCGGTTAAGCCGGCAGGCGGGGTCCCGAATGCGGCTATTCCAAGCCCCCGGCCGCGCGAACCTCATCGGCGACCACATCGACTACATGGGCGGTCTGGTGTTGCCGATGGCGATCGACCGCGGCACCTGGCTGTGGGTCGACGCTCGCCCGGACGCCCTCATCCGCGCCAGTTCGGTGAACTTTCCCCAGGACGGCACGGTCGAGGCGTCGATCGACCAGCAGACCTATGACCCGGCCTCCGGGTGGGCCAACTATCTGGTGGCGATGGTCTACGCGCTGCGCCGCCGCGGCGCCGACATCCCGCACGGCTTCGACGTGCGGGTACGCGGCGACATCCCCAACGGCGCGGGCCTGAGTTCCTCGGCATCGCTGGAACTGGCCTTCGGTGTGGCGCTCAACGAGTGGTTCGGCCTGGGTTTGACCCCCACCGAACTGGCGCAGGCCGGGCAGGTCGCCGAGAACGAGTTCATCGGGGTGTCCAGCGGCATCATGGACCAACTCGTGATCGCCAACGGCCGTCGCGGGTTCGCCCTGGCGATGGACTGCGCGACGCTGGAGGTCACCCCGGTGCCGATGCCGGCCGGGGACGTGGTGGTGGTCGCCGACTCCGGTAAGCGTCGCGGACTGGTGGAGAGCGCCTATAACCAACGGCGCGCCGCCGCCGAGGCGGCTGAGCGTGCACTCGGTGGAGGCCGTCTGGTCGACGTCGCTCCGGATGAGCTCCCAGCGGTGCTGAACCGGCTCGACCCGGCGCTGCGCGGCCCGGCCCGGCACGTGGCCGCCGAGCAGCATCGGGTGCTGGCCGCGGTGACGGCGCTGCGCGCCGGCGACGACGTTCGGATGGGCGAGCTGATGCGTCAATCGCACGAGTCGCTGCGCGACGATTACCGGGTGACCGGGGCTGAACTCGACGCGCTGGCCGAGGCGGCCTGGGTGGCGCCGGGCTGCCTGGGCGCCCGGATGACCGGCGCCGGGTTCGGTGGCTGCACCGTCAACCTCGTCCACGCTGACGCCGTCGACGAGTTCATCGCCGCCGTCGGCCCGGCTTACACGGCTGCGACCGGACTGCACCCGCGGTTCTTCGTCGTCCGACCCGACGACGGCGCCCGCGAGATCACCGACGCGGCCGAGGTGGCGGCCAACCCCGCGCCGGTCTGGGAATCGCGGTGATCGAAGCCGCCGTCGGCAATCTCGTGGCCTACGGCGTCGCCCACGGTCTCATCGCCCCCGAGGATCGGGTGTACGTCCGCAACCGCATCATCGAGGTGCTGGGGCTGGAGGCCTACGACCCGACCGCTGAGACCGCCGACGGAGAGGCCCCCGTCGACGACCTGCTCGCCCCGCTCCTCGATGACGCCGCCGCCCGCGGTCTGATCGACCCCGACACCGTCACCCAGCGCGACCTGTGGGACACCGCGATCATGGGTGTGTTCGTCCCGCGTCCGTCGGCGGTGACCGAACGGTTCTGGATCCTGCACGCCCACGACCCGGTGGCCGCGACCGACTACATCCACACCCTGTCGGTTGCCGGCAACTACGTGCGCATGGGGCGCACCCGGCGCGACATCTCCTGGCAGCAGCAGACCCGGTACGGGCTGATGGACATCACCATCAACCTCTCCAAACCGGAGAAGGATCCGCGCGACATCGCCAAGGCGGCCTCCGCTCCGAAAGTCTCGGGCCCGCAGTACCCGGCTAACCTTCTGGACCGCGACAACGAGGGCTACCCCGGCCGGACCGATTACCCGGCCCGGCAGAACCTGCGACTGGTCCCGATGGACCTCGGCGGCGAGCGGTGGTTCCTGCAGTATTCGCCCTACCAGTACTACCCGGAGCACGCGATCGTGCTCAGCGAGGCGGTGCGGCCGATGAGGATCGACGGGGCGACGTTAGGCCGGCTTGCGGACTTCGTCGACCTGTTGCCGCACTACTTCGTCGGCGCCAACGCCGACCTGCCCATCGTCGGCGGCTCGATCCTGAGCCAGGACCATTTTCAGGGCGGCGCTTATGAATTCGCGCTCGACCGCGCGGCGGTGAGCGCGGCCTGGGATCTCGACGGCCTGGCGCTGGAGGTGCTCGACTGGCCGCTGTCGGTGCTGCGGCTGCGCGGGCCGCGGTCGGAGGTGCTGGCCCGGGCAACCGACCTGCTGGATGTCTGGCGGGACTACTCCGATCCGGATGTCGGAGTCGTCGCCCGCACCGCTGACACCCCGCACAACACCATCACCCCCATCGCGCGGCGACGCGGCCACGACCTGCAGCTGGCACTGTGCCTACGCAACAACCGCACGTCCGCCGAACATCCCGACGGCATCTACCACCCGCACGCCGAGATCCATCCGGTCAAACGTGAGAACATCGGCCTGATCGAGGCGATGGGCCTGGCGGTATTGCCCGGACGGCTCGCGTCCGAACTCGACGACGTCGCCCGCGCCCTGTCATCCGGTGCGGAGTTGCCCGAGACCCTGGCCGCCCACCAGCCGATGCTGGATGAGTTGCGTCGGGTGCACCCGACGGGGCTGGGCCCGCGGCAGGCGCTGGCCGCCGCACGCGAAGCCGCCGGGAGTTTCTTCGTCCGCGGGCTGGAACACTGCGGGGTGTACGGCGCCGACCCGGTGGCGGGCTGTCGACGGCTTCTGGGAAGCCTCGGCTGGATTCCGGAATACCCCGCCCCGGGCGACTGACCGGGCCGGCTCAGGCCAGCAGACCGGCCGGATCGGCGAAGGGCAGGTCCAGGTCGCGGGCGACCTCCTTGTTGAGCAACTTGCCCTCGTGCGTGGACAGGCCCTTGGCCAGCGCCGCGTCGGAGAAGCAGGCGCCCTGCCAGCCCTTGTCGGCGAGCTTGAGGACATACGGCATGGTCGCGTTGGTCAGTGCGTACGTCGACGTCCGCGGGACCGCGCCCGGCATGTTCGCCACGCAGTAGAACACCGACTCGTGCACCTTGAAGGTCGGGTTGTCATGGGTGGTCGGCCGGGAGTCCTCGAAGCAGCCGCCCTGGTCGATGGCGATGTCCACCAGGACAGAACCCGGCTTCATCTGCGCGACGGTCTCATTGGTGACCAGCTTCGGGGCCTTGGCGCCGGGCACCAGGACCGCGCCGATCACGAGGTCGGCCTGCTTGACGGCGTTCTCCAGATCCAGCCGCGAGGAGTAGCGGGTTTCGATGGCGCCGCCGTACTCTGCGTCGATCTTGCGCAGCGTGTTGACGTTGAGGTCGAACACGGTGACGTGAGCGCCCATGCCCCAGGCCACCGCGGCGGCGTTGTCGCCGGCCATACCGCCGCCGATGACGACGACCACCGCCGGCGCCACGCCCGGTACACCGCCCATCAGCACACCTCGCCCGCCCTGGGTGCGCATCAGGTGGTAGGCGCCGACCTGGGCCGACAACCGGCCGGCGACCTCACTCATCGGCGCCAGCAGGGGCAGTGCCCCGTCGGCGGTCTGCACGGTCTCGTAGGCGATCGACGTCGTTCCCGAGGCGAGCAGGGCATCGGTACAGGGCTTCGAGGCTGCCAGGTGCAGGTAGGTGAAAAGCACCTGCCCCTTGCGCATCCGGCTGTACTCCGGCTCGATCGGCTCCTTGACCTTCAGCAGCAGATCGGCATCGGCCCACACCTGGTCGGCGCTGTCGACGATCGTCGCGCCGGCGGAGGTGAAATCGGCATCGGTGATCGCCGAACCGTTTCCGGCGCCGGCCTGGATCAGCACGTCGTGGCCGCGGCGGACCAACTCGCTCACCCCCGCTGGGGTGATGGCAACGCGGTATTCGTTGTTCTTGATCTCAGTGGGGACACCGACGCGCACACTGGCTCCTCGTTCAGGCGGAATGTTCCCTATAGTGTGAAGAAACAGCGATCCGTTGGTATTGAGGCCGACAAAGATTCGGTAAAATAGCGGTATGTCCGAACAGAATTCGACCTCAGGGCCTCAAGTCCGGGATGTGCCGAAGGATGTTCGGCCGGTCGACCTCGATGACGTCGACCGCCGGGTTCTGACGATCCTGCATTCTGACGCGCGGATATCGAACAGCGCGCTGGCGGAGGCGGTCGGGATCGCGCCGTCGACCTGCCATGGCCGGGTCCGTCGCCTCCAGGATCTCGGTGTCATCCGCGGCTTTTTCGCCGACATCGACCCCGCTGCCATCGGGCTGCCGTTGCAGGCGATGATCGCGGTGCGGCTGCACGCCGCTGCCCGCGGCAAGATCCGTGGCTTCGTCACCCAGATCCGCCGCCGGCCCCAGGTGATCGACGTGTATTTCCTCGCCGGCGCCGACGACTTCCTCATCCACGTCGCGGCCCGCGACACCGAGGACCTCCGGTCGTTCGTGGTCGACAATCTCAACGCCGATGCCGACGTCGCCGGCACCCAGACCTCGCTCATCTTCGAGCACCTGCGAGGGGCGGCCCCGCTGTAGGGTTGGCTCCTTGATCATCAGTCACCGGCACCGCTTCGTCTACGTCAAGACGCGTAAGACGGCATCGACGAGTATCGAGATCGCGCTCTCGAAGTTCTGCGGGCCGGACGACGTCATCACCGAGATCGTCGCGCGTGACGAACGGGTGCGGCAGGACCTCGGATATCGCGGACCGCAGAATTTCGCGGCGGTCTCCGTGGGCGGTGAGTCGATCACCGTGGCCAACCACAGCCCGGCCGTTGTCGCCCGGGAGATTCTCGGCGACTCCTGGTCGGAGTACCTGGCGTTCACCGTCGAACGCAACCCGTTCGACAGGGTGATCAGCCAGTACTACTGGGAGTTGCCGCTGTGGGAGCGGAAGGGTGTCGCGCCTCCTTCCCTCGGCGAGTTCCTGGCCGATCGTTCGGCGGAGGTGCTCTCGAACTGGCCGCTGTACGCCGACGGGCCGTCGGTGATCGTCGACCACGTCGGGCGATACGAGTCCCTCGATGCCGACCTGCGGCTGATCTCCGAGCGGATCGGGTTGCCCGAACCGATCGACGTCTCGCAGATCCGGACCAAGACCGGCTGGCGCAAGGATCGCCGCTGCTATCGCGACGTGCTCTCGGCGGCGGACAGAAATCTGGTCGAGAGGATCTGCTATCGCGAACTCGCGGAGTTCGGCTACTCCTGGTGACTGACTATCCTGCCCCCATGCGAGTTGGAGTCCTGGGCGCCAAAGGGAAAGTCGGAACAGCCATGTGCGCGGCGGTGCGCGCCGCTGCCGATCTGGAACTGAGCGCCGAGGTCGACGCCGGCGATCCGATGAGCCTGCTGACCGACGGCGGCACCGAGGCCGTCATCGACTTCACCCACCCCGACGTCGTGATGGACAACCTGCGGTTTCTGATCGCCAATGGAATACACGCGGTCGTCGGCACCACCGGCTTCACCGACGAGCGGTTGGAGCAGGTATCGGCATGGCTGGCCGACAGTCCCTCGACGGGGGTGCTCATCGCCCCGAACTTCGCGATCGGTGCTGTGCTGTCGATGTATTTCGCGCAGAAGGCCGCCCCCTACTTCGAATCCGCCGAGGTCATCGAACTGCACCATCCGCAGAAGGCCGACGCGCCGTCGGGCACCGCCACCCGCACCGCCCGGTTGATCGCCGCGGCCCGTCAAGGGCTGCCGCCCAACCCCGACGCCACCAGCACCGGATTGCCCGGGGCGCGCGGTGCCGATGTGGACGGCATCCCGGTGCACTCGGTACGCGTCACCGGCCTGGTCGCCCACCAGGAGGTGCTGTTTGGGACGATGGGGGAGACGCTGACCATCCGCCACGACAGCATGGACCGCACCTCCTTCGTGCCCGGCGTGCTTCTGGCGGTGCGCGCGATCGCGGCCCGACCCGGTCTGACGATCGGTATCGAACCACTGCTGGACCTGTGACAGGTCAATCCTCGAGTCGATTCGCTCCCGCCCGGGTGCTCGTGCTGATCGGGTTCCTCTGCCTGGCACTGGTGGTGTATTTCGCCATGCTCACCAGCACCGCCGTTGCGCTGCTCCGGGATGGATCACCGGCGGCGGTCGCCCTCGGCATCGGGGTGCTGGGCCTCCCGGTGATCGGCACCTGGGTGATGGTGGCGACGATTCGCGCCGGGCTGGCACACCAGAGGCTGGCCGGACTCGCCGATGCCGACGGTATGGAACTCGACATTTCAGAACTGCCCCGCACGCCGTCGGGGCGGATTCAGCGAGAAGCCGCCGATGAGCTGTTCGCCCGGGTGCGGGCCGAACTCGAGGCCGATCCCGACAACTGGCAGCGTTGGTACCGGGTCGCGCGGGCCTATGACTATGCCGGGGACCGGGCCCGCGCGCGGGAGGCCATGCGCCGTGCCGTCGAGTTGGAACGCCGGTGAGTCGTCTTCTGGTGGTTCACCACACCCCGTCGCCGGTCACCCGGGAACTACTTGAGGCAGTGCTCGCCGGCGCGAATGACCCCGAGATCGCCGGGGTGGACGTGGTCGTGCGTCCGGCGCTGGCCGCGACCGTTCCCGACGTGCTCGGTGCGGACGGTTATCTGTTCGGTACACCGGCGAACTTCGGTTACATGTCCGGCGCGCTCAAATACTTTTTCGATGCCGTGTACTACCCGGTGCTGGACTACGTCCGTGACCGTCCCTACGGTCTGTGGGTGCACGGAAACGACGACACCACCGGAGCGGTGTCGTCGGTGCAGCGGATCGCGACCGGGATGGGTCTCGCCGTGGCGGCCACTCCGCTGGAGGTAGCCGGCGGCCTCGACGCCGACGTCCGCGGGCGGGCGTATGAACTGGGCGGCACGCTGGCCGCCCACCTGATGAAGTGAGGTGTCATGCCGGGATGGTCTGAGGTGGCGCTGGGGGCAGCCCCGATCGCGGGCGGGGCCATGCTCGGCGCACTGGCCGGCACGATCAAGGGGCCGGATTTCCGGGCTCTGATCATGGCCGATATGGATCTTCTGGACCGGATCCCCGAGGAAAGCGTGGAACTGCGGGCGGCGCTGCGACGCAGTATCGACGCCCGAGTCGGCGAACTCATCACCAATGTCGACCGCAACCGGGAGTGGCGGGAGGCCGCGAGCCGGTACGAGGGAAACTGGCGCGACTTCGTCCTGTTCCTCTGTGCCGTGCTGTTCACGCTGGTGTGGTGGAACGTCCCGCATGACCGGACGAATTGGCTGGTGACCTTTGTGTTTCTGCTCATCCTCAGCGCCATCGTCGGGCTCTACGCGACCCGCGGCGTGATCCGGGCCATCGGCCGGATACGGCACCGGGCCTAGCTGGGCGGCCCCGGCAGGTGCGCGTGGAGGAACTCCTCCATCGCCTGCCAGTGCCGAGTCGCCGCCTCCGCGTCGTAGGGGGCGTTGTCGGTGACGGCGAACCCGTGCTGCGCCGGATACCACTCCATCGCGTGCACCACACCGGCCTGGGTCAGCGCGGCGTCGAGGCGAGTGCCGTCGTCCCGGGTGTAGGACGGATCGTCACGGGCGGCCCCGACGTACACCGCTGCCTCGATGCGGTCAGCGAGCAGATGCGGGCTGTCGGGGCCGTCGGTGACGAGTCCGCCACCGTGGAAGGACAACGCCGCGGCCACCCGGTCGGGTACCCGCCCGGCCACCACCAACGCCGTCCTGCCGCCCATGCAGTAGCCCGTGACCCCGAAGCGGTCTCCGATCACCTCCGGGCGGGACGTCAGGTACTCGAAGAACGCCCGCGCATCGGCGGCCATCATCTCGGGGGTGATTGTCCTCATCAGCCCGAACAGCCGTCGGCGCTCATCCTCGTCGGCGAAGACGGTTGCCATGGTGAAAGGCGCCCAGTCTCCGTGGCGGTAGTACACATCGGGCAGCAGGACGACGTAACCCAGCGACGCCAGTCGTGCCGCCATCTCCCGCA
The DNA here is from genome assembly GCA_029780675.1 of Actinomycetes bacterium. GTDB lineage: Bacteria > Actinomycetota > Actinomycetes > Mycobacteriales > Mycobacteriaceae > Mycobacterium. Next base: position 76,731 of record JAKOYE010000044.1, on the reverse strand, counting down.
GGGCGGGCCGCACGCCGCCGGCATCGGGATACATGACGACCCCCGGCCACGGTCCCGCACCGTCCGGGACGGCCAGGGTGACCGGGCAGACCCCGTCGGGGGTGGTGATCGCGTCGCTGCTGATCGGCATGGTGTCGTTTGTACTCTGCGCGTGGCCTCCGGGGGCCGGACGTACAGTTGTCGGCGTGCCGATACCCACGCCGTACGAGGATCTGCTGCGCCTCGTCCTGGCCCGGGGAACTCCGAAGTCCGATCGCACCGGTACCGGCACGCGCAGCATCTTCGGCCACCAGATGCGCTACGACCTGTCGGCCGGCTTCCCGCTGATCACCACCAAGAAGGTGCACCTGAAGTCGGTCGTCTACGAACTGCTGTGGTTTCTGCGCGGAGACTCCAACGTCGAATGGCTGCAGCGGCACGGGGTCACCATCTGGGACGAATGGGCCTCTCCCACAGGTGATCTCGGACCGGTATACGGGGTGCAGTGGCGGTCCTGGCCGACACCGTCGGGCGAACACATCGACCAGATCAGCGCGGCGCTGGAACTGCTGCGCACCGATCCCGACTCCCGGCGAAACATCGTCTCGGCCTGGAACGTCGGGGAGATCCCGCAGATGGCGTTGCCGCCGTGCCACGCCTTCTTCCAGTTCTATGTGGCCGACGGCAGACTCAGCTGTCAGCTGTACCAGCGCAGCGCCGACCTGTTCCTCGGGGTGCCGTTCAACATCGCCAGTTACGCGCTGCTCACCCACATGATGGCCGCGCAGGCGGGCCTCGGAGTCGGTGATTTCATCTGGACCGGCGGTGACTGTCACATCTACGACAACCACATCCAGCAGGTCACCGAGCAGCTCGGCAGGGACCCTCGGCCGTACCCGGAACTCGTTCTGCACCACAGGGATTCGATCTTCGAATACACCTATGACGACGTCGAGATCCGCAATTACGACCCGCACCCGGCGATCAAGGCGCCGGTGGCGGTCTAGGGCAGGGTCGAGGGCAATGGGATGACGGTCGCACTGATCTGGGCCCAGTCGACGTCCGGGGTGATCGGCCGCGGCGGCGGCATCCCGTGGCGGGTGCCCGAGGACCTGGCCCGCTTCAAGGACCTCACCATGGGGCACACCGTGGTGATGGGCCGCCGCACCTGGGAGTCGCTGCCGCCGCGGATGCGCCCGCTACCGGGCCGCCGCAACATCGTCCTCAGCCGCGATCCGGGCTACCGGGCCGACGGCGCCGAGGTGGTCACCGGCGTCGACGGAGCCCTGAGCGGCCCACGGGTCTGGGTGATCGGGGGAGCGGAGATCTACCACCTCGCCCTCCCGCACGCCTCCCGGTGCGAGATCACCGAGGTCGACATCGACCTGCGCCTCGAGGACGACGACGCCCTGGCACCCGTCCTGGACGAAACCTGGGTGGGCACCTCATCGCCGTGGCACGACAGTTCGTCGGGACTGCGCTACCGGTTCCACAGCTACCTGCGGGTATGACCCGACTGACCGCCGGTCAGGCGCGTCGGGTCGCGGTCGCCGCGCAGGGCTTCGGGCAGACGCGGCCGGCGCGGCCTCCGACGCGTGCGGACCTGAGCCGACTGATCCGCCGAATCCACCTGCTGCAACTGGACTCGGTATCGGTCGCCGTGCGCGCCCACTACGCGCCGGTGTTCAGTCGGCTGGGGTCCTACGACCGCGAACTTCTCGACGGCGCGGCGTGGCGGCACTCCGCCCGTAGGCCGCGACTGCTGGTCGAGTACTGGGCGCACGAAGCGGCGCTGATGCCGGTGGACGACTGGCCGCTGATGCGATGGCGCATGCGCGAATACGTCCACGGCCGCTGGGGTGCGGACATCGTGAAGCGCAATCCGGCACTGGTCGAGGAGGTGGTGGCCGCGGTCGCAGAACTCGGACCGAGCACCGCGGGCCAGATCGAGGCATACCTGCAGACGGCCCGACGGCCCGGCGGGGGTGCGGCCCGGGACCGCGAATGGTGGAACCGCAGCGACACCAAGTGGGTCGCCGAGGCGCTGTTCGCCTCCGGGGTGTTCACCACCGCCCACCGCGCGGGCTTCGCCCGGCACTATGACCTCGTGGAGCGGGTGCTGCCGCCGGAGGTGCTGGCCCGGCGCGTCGACGACGACGAGGCGCTGCGCGAGCTCACCCTGCGGGCGGCGACCGCGTTGGGCGTCGCCACCGAGGCCGATATCCGCGACTACTTCCGTCTTCGCCCCGCCGAGGTCCGACCGGCCCTCGCGGGTCTGGTGCGAGCCGGTGAGCTCGAATCAGTTGATGTCGATGGCTGGCCGGCACCGGCATACCTGCGCTCCGGTCAGCGGGTCCCCCGCTCCGACCGCGGCACCGCCCTGCTGTGCCCGTTCGACCCGCTGATCTTCTTCCGACCCCGGGTGGAGCGGATCTTCGGGTTCGACTACCGCATCGAGATCTACACCCCGGCGGCCAAACGCCGATTCGGCTACTACGTCTGGCCGTTCCTGCTCGACGGTGAGCTCGTCGCCCGGGTGGACCTCAAAGCCGACCGGGCGGCAGGGGTGTTGCGGGTGCCCGGGGCGTTCCTCGAGCCGGGCCGTGACCCGGGCCCGGTTGCCGCGGCACTGGCCTTGGAGCTGCGGACCATGGCGGACTGGCTGGGCCTGATCGACGTCGTGGTGGAACCGCGGGGTGACCTCGCCGAGCCGCTGCGTTGCTCGTTCTGAGGCGCGACTGTGCGGATTTCTCGGCGACACGCCGCCACGGCGCCGAAATCCGCACACTCAGCCGTCGCAGCTGCGGCACTAGGGTGAGCCCGTGGCCGAGATCGCGCCGCTGCGCGTGCAGCTGATCGCCCGGACGGAGTTCCTGGCGCCTCCGGACGTGCCCTGGGACACCGACGCCGAAGGTGGCCAGGCTCTCGTCGAGTTCGCCGGCCGGGCCTGTTACCAGAGCTGGTCCAAGCCCAACCCGCGCACCGCGACCAACGCCGCCTACCTCTCCCACGTCATCGACGTCGGGCATTTCGCGGTGCTCGAGCACGCCTCGGTGACGTTCTACATCACCGGTATCTCCCGGTCCTGCGCCCACGAACTGGTACGGCACCGGCACCTGTCCTACTCCCAGCTGTCCCAGCGCTACGTCCCCGAGGATGACGCGTCGGTGGTGCTTCCGCCCGCTCTCGAAGGCGACCCCGAACTGCAGGCGGTGGTGCTGGCCGCCGCCGACGCCAGCCGGGCCGCATACCTGGAGTTGCTGTCCACCCTCGAAGCACGGCTCGATGACCGGCCCGGTGCTGTCCTGCGCCGTAAACAGGCCCGCCAGGTCGCGCGCGCGGTGCTGCCCAACGACACCGAGACCCGCATCGTGGTGACGGGCAACTACCGCGCCTGGCGACACTTCATCGCGGTGCGGGCCAGCGAGCACGCCGACGTCGAGATCCGGCGGCTCGCGATCGCCTGCTTGCGGGAACTCGCCGCCGCCGCTCCCGCGGTGTTCGCGGATTTCGAGATCACCGTGCTGTCGGACGGCACCGAGGTCGCCACCAGCCCGCTCGCTACGGACGTGTAGCAGGCAGCGGGTAACCTAACGCCCCGTGAGCGCCAGCGGATTCGATGCCGGAGCCCGGTTGGGCACCGTCCTGACCGCCATGGTGACGCCGTTCACCCCCGACGGGTCGCTGGACACCGAGGCCGCCGCGCGGCTGGCCAACAGGCTGGTCGACGCGGGATGCGACGGCCTGGTGGTGTCCGGAACCACCGGCGAGTCACCGACCACCACCGACGACGAGAAGATCGCCCTGCTGCGCGCGGTCCTGGAAGCGGTCGGCGACCGGGCCCGCGTCATCGCCGGCGCCGGAACCTACGACACCGCGCACAGCGTGCACTTGGCGAAGGCGTCCGCCGCGGAGGGCGCGCACGGTCTGCTGGTCGTCACGCCGTACTACTCGCGCCCGCCGCAGAGCGGTCTGGTGGCGCATTTCACCGCCGTGGCCGACGCCACCGACCTTCCGGTGGTGCTCTACGACATTCCGCCCCGTTCGGTCGTGCCGATCGAATGGGACACGCTGCGCGCCCTGGCCCGGCACCCCAACATCGTGGCCGTCAAGGACGCCAAGGGCGACTTGCACGGCGGCGCGCAGATCATGGCCGAAACCGGTCTGGCCTACTACTCCGGCGATGATGCGCTGAACCTGCCGTGGCTGGCGGTCGGCGCCGTCGGTGTGGTCAGCGTCTGGGGCCATCTTGCGGCCGGCGCACTGCGGGACCTGCTGAGCGCCGTCCACTCCGGCGACATCGTCACCGCCCGCAAGATCAGCCTCACGCTGGCGCCACTGAACGCCGCGCAGAGCCGACTCGGCGGCGTCACCCTCTCCAAGACCGGACTGCGACTGCAGGGCTTCGACGCCGGCGATCCGCGGCTGCCCCAGATGCCCGCCACGCCGGCCCAGATCGAGGAACTCGCCGCCGATATGCGCGCGGCAGCGGTGCTGCCGTGACCAATCCGGTGCTTGCGCCCCCGGGCCCGCTGACACCGGGCGGCCTGCGGGTGACCGCGCTGGGCGGTATCGGGGAGATCGGCCGCAACATGACGGTGTTCGAGCACCTCGGCCGGTTGCTGATCATCGATTGCGGTGTCCTGTTCCCGGGCCACGACGAGCCCGGGGTCGACCTGATCCTGCCCGATCTGCGACATCTCGACGGCAGGCTCGACGATGTCGAGGCGCTCGTTCTCACCCACGCCCACGAGGACCACATCGGCGCCATCCCGTTCCTGCTCAAAATGCGCGGCGACATCCCGGTGGTGGGTTCCCGATTCACCCTCGCCCTGGTGGCCGAAAAGTGCCGCGAGCACCGCATCAAGCCGAATCTCGTCCAGGTCGCCGAGGGGCAACGCAGCACCCACGGGGTGTTCGAGTGTGAGTACTTCGCGGTCAACCACTCCATCCCGGACGCGCTGGCCATCGCCATCCACACCGGCGCCGGGACCGTGCTGCACACCGGCGACATCAAACTCGATCAGTTGCCGATGGACGGCCGGCCCACCGACCTGCCGGGGATGTCCCGGCTCGGCGATGCCGGCGTGGATCTGTTCCTGTGCGACTCCACCAATGCCGAGATTCCCGGGGTGGGACCGTCGGAGAGCGAGATCGGGCCCACGCTGCACCGTCTGATCCGCGGCGCGGAGGGTCGCCGCGTCATCGTTGCGTGTTTCGCCTCCAACGTCGACCGTGTCCAGTCGATCGTCGACGCCGCAGTGGCCCTCGGCCGGCGGGTGTCTTTTGTCGGCCGCTCGATGGTGCGCAATATGGCCATCGCGCGCGACCTGGGCTTCCTGCGGGTGAGCGACGCCAACGTGGTCGACATCGGGGCTGCCGAGATGATGCCCCCGGGCAGCCTGGTGCTGGTCACCACCGGCACCCAGGGCGAGCCGCTGTCGGCACTGTCGCGGATGTCGCGCGGAGAGCACCGCAGCATCACCATCACCGCTGACGACCTGATCATCCTGTCGTCGTCGTTGATCCCCGGTAACGAGGAGGCGGTGTACGGAGTCATCGACGCCCTCTCGAAGATTGGTGCGAGGGTGGTCACCAATCAACAGGCGCGCGTCCACGTCTCGGGCCACGCATATGCCGGTGAGTTGCTGTTCCTCTACAACGGGGTGCGGCCCCGCAACGTGATGCCGGTGCACGGAACATGGCGGCACCTGCGGGCCAACGCCAAGTTGGCCGCCCGCACCGGGGTGCCCGAAGAGTCGATCATGCTGGCCGAGAACGGTGTCAGCGTCGATCTGGTGGGTGGTCAGGCTTCCATCGCCGGCGCGGTCCCGGTGGGCAAGATGTTCATCGACGGTCTGGTGTCCGGTGACGTCGGGGAAGCGACGCTGGGGGAGCGGCTCATCCTGAGTTCGGGTTTCATCGCGGTGACGGTCGTCGTGCACCGCGGCACGGGGAAGATCGCCGCGCCGCCGCACCTGCACTCGCGGGGCTTCTCCGAAGACCCCAAGGCGCTCGAACCGGTCGCCCGCAAGGTGGAGCGGGAACTGGAATCGCTTGCCGCCGAACGGGTCACCGAGACGGTGCGGATAGCGCAGGCGGTTCGCCGCACGGTCGGCAAGTGGGTCGGCGAGACCTATCGGCGCCAGCCCATGATCGTGCCGACGGTGCTGGAAGTCTGATCAGCCGCGCAACCGTCCCTTGGCCGGGTCGCCCGCGGGCAGCGGCTCCAGCATCCTGACGTCGGGCGCGCCGGCGAGGTGCTCGCCGATCGTGGTGAACAGGGCTGCGACCGCCGGGGCGGTGCTGTGCGCCTGGAGCGCCGCCTCGTCGGCCCACTGCTCGATGAAGACGAACGTGTCGCCGGTCCGATGCAGCGAGTACAGCTCGCAGCCGGGTTCGTCGTGCACGTCGGCGATCGCCTTCTCGCACGCCGCGCGAACGGTATCGACGGACTCGGGCTTGGCGGTGAACGACGCGACCACGACAACGGGCATCAGCGGGATCCTCCTGAAGTTAGGGGCTTTCGCCCTACACGGTAGGGGCAGGGAGGACATGATGGGCCGACTCAACGTTTATCCGGAGGCACATCCGCACGTCGTGCCGCACGGCAGGAAGGTGGGACATGGCGCTGCCGCGCGAAGACCGCACCCACGACCGCAAGTCGCTGTACATGACGGTGCTGATGACACCGGACATGGCGAACTTCTCCGGCAACGTTCACGGCGGGACCCTGTTGAAGCTGCTCGACCAGGTGGCGTATTCGTGCGCGAGCCGCTACGCGGGAACCTATGTCGTCACGCTCTCGGTGGATCGGGTTCTGTTCCGTGACGCCATCAAGGTGGGGGAGTTGGTGTCCTTCTCGGCGTCGGTGAACCACACCGGTCGGACCTCGCTGGAAGTGGGAATCCGGGTCGAAACCGAGAACATCCGCGACGGAAGTCGCCGGCACACCAACAGCTGCTATTTCACGATGGTGGCCGTCGACGCCGAGGGCCGTCCGGTGCCGGTGCCGCCCGTGGTGCCGGTCACCGACGAAGAGCGGGCCTGGTTCCAGGCGGCCGAGGTCCGCCGCGCCGCATTGCGGGCCGCATTCGCCAACTGATCCGGCGGAGCGGCCCTGGTCTTCGTGGGACTTTGGCGGGGTTAGGTTGCGGTCTTGCAACGGCAGGCCCCGCACAGGTGTTGTAGGTGTTGCTGCTGAGGCTGATGCGACTAATCTTCCGCACATGGCGAACAAGACGGCCTCCCGCTCTGCTGCGCGTACGACCAGCTCACGGGGTGGTTCTGGGGCCGGTACCCGGTCAGCGGCCGGGTCAGCTGCGAAGTCCCGGTCGAAGGCTGCCGCACAGGCCGGTACCGCGAGCGGCGCCAGAGCGGGTACCAGGTCCGGCGCGAAATCGAATGCGTCGGCCAAGGCTCCCGCCAGGTCCTCCCGGCCGGCCCCTCCGCGCCGCAAGCCCTCGGCGGGGAACTCGCCGTCGGGCATCGGACTTGCCGCCGCTGCCGGTGGCCGGGCACTGCGGGCCACGTGGATGGTGCTCGCCCGGGGTGCCGGGTCGGCGGCGAGGTCGGTGGGACGTGCCCGTGACCTGGAGCCGGGCCACCGCCGTGACGGTCTTGCGCTGGGGCTGATGGCCATGGCGGTGGTGATCGCCGCGGCTTCCTGGCTGGACGCCGCCCGGCCGGTCGGTGCCTGGGTGGATTCCGCGCTCCGAACGGTGGTCGGTGGCGCTGTCGTGTTGCTGCCTCTCGTGCTCGGCGCGATCGCGGTGGTGCTGATGCGCACCGAACCGCGGCCTGAGGCCCGGCCGCGGCTGGTCCTGGGGGCCGCGATGATCGCCGTGCCGGTGCTCGGTCTGTGGCATCTCTGGTCGGGTGCGCCCACCGACCCTGCGGCCCGTCAGCGGGCGGGCGGGTTCGCCGGCTTCGCCGCCGGGGGACCGCTGGCCGACGGGCTGACGGGCTGGATCGCGACGCCGCTGCTCATTGTCGCCGTCCTGTTCGGTCTGCTGCTGCTCACCGGAACGACCTTGCGGGATCTGCCGTACGCGCTGTACGAGATGTTCGCCACCCGCTCCGGGCGGCGCTATGCCGACTACGACCCCGATGCCGACTACGACCCCGATTACGACTACGCGGTGGATTTCGCCGGCGACGACTCCGATGGCTACGCCGGGGACTACGACCACGCCAACGACGGTCCGCACGATGAGGGGTCCGGCCGCCTCGGCGGTGGACGTCGGCGCGGCGGCGCACCCGAACCGGCCGCGGACGACCTCTCCGACGGGTACTACGACGACCCGCGCGCCTACGCCGACGAACCGGCGGCCTGGCCGGGCGCTCCGGCCGCCACCGGCACCCCGTTCGACAACTACCCGCTGGACGAGGCCGTCGTCGAGGCGCCGCGTGTCACCGAGCCGATCAAGGCGCGGCGGCGCAAGCCGGTGCCGGAACGGAGCACGACGGCCCCCGCCTCAGCTCCCGAGGCGGCCGAGGATCAGCTGTCGCTCGATCGGGTCGTGGAGGGCTCCTACACACTGCCGACGCTGGATCTGCTGATCCCGGGTGATCCGCCGAAGCGGCGCAGCGCGGCCAACGACGCCATCGTCGAGGCCATCTCCTCGGTGCTCGAACAGTTCAAGATCGACGCCGCGGTGACCGGGTGCACCCGCGGTCCGACCGTCACCCGCTACGAGGTCGAACTCGGTCCGGGCGTCAAGGTGGAGAAGATCACCGCCCTGCAGCGCAACCTCGCCTACGCGGTCGCCACCGAGAGTGTCCGCCTGCTCGCCCCGATCCCCGGCAAATCCGCGGTGGGTATCGAGGTGCCCAACACCGACCGCGAGATGGTCCGCCTCTCGGACGTTCTCTCCGCGCCGTCCACCCGCCGCGACCACCATCCGCTGGTGATCGGACTGGGCAAGGACATCGAGGGCGACTTCATCTCCGCCAATCTGGCCAAGATGCCGCACCTGTTGGTGGCCGGGTCCACCGGGTCGGGCAAGTCCAGCTTCGTCAACTCGATGTTGGTGTCGCTGTTGGCCCGCGCCACACCCGACGAGGTGCGGATGATCCTCATCGACCCCAAGATGGTGGAACTGACGCCCTACGAGGGCATTCCGCACCTGATCACCCCGATCATCACCCAGCCCAAGAAGGCCGCCGCCGCACTGGCGTGGCTGGTCGAGGAGATGGAGCAGCGCTACCAGGACATGCAGGCCTCCCGGGTGCGCCATATCGACGACTTCAACGCCAAAGTGCGCTCCGGTGAGATCAGCACCCCGCTGGGCAGTCAGCGGGTGTACAAGCCCTACCCCTACATCGTCGCGATCGTCGACGAGTTGGCCGACCTGATGATGACCGCGCCGCGCGATGTGGAGGATGCGATCGTCCGCATCACCCAGAAGGCCCGCGCCGCCGGAATCCATCTCGTGCTGGCGACCCAGCGGCCGTCGGTCGACGTGGTCACCGGCTTGATCAAGACCAACGTGCCCTCCCGGCTGGCCTTCGCCACGTCCTCGCTCACCGACAGTCGCGTCATTCTCGACCAGCCCGGCGCGGAGAAGCTGATCGGCATGGGTGACGGGTTGTTCCTGCCGATGGGGGCCGGCAAGCCGATCCGCCTTCAGGGTGCCTACATCAGCGACGACGAGATCCAGGCCGTCGTTCAAGCCTGTAAGGACCAGGCCGAACCGGACTACACCGAGGGCGTCACCGCCGCCAAGCCCTCCGGCGACAAGTCCGACGTCGACCCGGATATCGGCGACGATATGGACGTCCTGCTGCAGGCCGTCGAGCTGGTGGTCTCGAGCCAGTTCGGCTCCACCTCGATGCTGCAGCGCAAGCTGCGGGTCGGCTTCGCCAAGGCAGGCCGGCTGATGGATCTGATGGAGACGCGCGGCATCGTGGGACCGTCGGAGGGTTCCAAGGCGCGCGAGGTGCTGGTCAAGCCCGATGAATTGTCGGCCACCCTGATGGCGATCCGTGGCGGGTCCGGCCAGGACGACGAGGACGACGACTTCGGAGGAGTGCCGGAGGACTTCTGACCGGCGGCCACTACAAGACGTGGGCTACAAGACGAGGAGCATCCTGGTGTTGCCCAGGATGTTGGGTTTGACGTAGCTGAGGTCGAGGAACTCCGCCACGCCCACGTCGTAGGAACGGCACATCTCCTCGTAGACCTCCGCGGTGACCGGCGTGCCCTCGATCTCGCCGAAACCGTGCCGGGCGAAGAACTCGACCTCGAAGGTCAGCACGAACAGCCGTTGGAGCTGTAATTCGCGGGCCACCTCGAGAAGCTTCCCGACGATCGCGTGGCCGACGCCGCGGCCCCTGACTTCGGGGTGGACCGCGACCGTGCGGACCTCGCCGAGGTCCGACCACAGGACATGCAGGGCGCCGCAGCCGACAACCCGGCCCGCCAGCTCGGCGACCCAGAACTCCTGGACCGCCTCGTACAGCGTGACGAGGTTCTTCTCCAGCAGGATCTTTCCGGCGTAGGTGTCCACCAACCGTTTGATCTCGAGCACGTCTGAGGTGCGGGCACGTCGTACCGCGACCGCCGCGACATCGCGATCTTCCGGCGACGACGCCCCAGGCGAGAACTCGGTCACCGCGCCACCCTATCGCTGCGGATCTCCGGACTGCCGACCCGATATTCTGTCTGCCGTGCCGGGCCAACCCCAGACTCCGCCTGCGGCCCGGCGCGTCCCGGTCGTCAACGTCGCCAACATGCTGACCGCGCTGCGGCTGGTTCTCGTTCCGGTGTTCCTGCTGTTTCTCATGTCCGGTGACGGCCACCAGACCGCAAGCCGGATCACGGCGTTCGCGATCTTCGCGGTGGCGGTCATGACCGACCGCCTGGACGGGTCGCTGGCCCGCAAACACGACATGATCACCGAGTTCGGCAAGCTGGCCGATCCGATCGCCGACAAGATGCTGATCGGAGCCGCACTCATCGGGTTGTCGATGCTGGGCGACCTTCCCTGGTGGGTGACGGTGGTCATCCTGATCCGCGAGATCGGGATCACCGTGCTGCGTTTCGCGGTGATCAGCCGGGGGGTGATCCCCGCGAGCCACGGCGGCAAGCTCAAGGCGCTGGTCCAGGCCGTCGCGATCGGTCTGTTCGTCCTGCCGCTGCACAGTTGGCCGCCAGTCTGGCTCACCGTCGCCTGGTGGGTGATGGGGGCGGCGATTCTGCTGACCGTGGTGACGGGCATCGACTACGTGATCTCCGCGATACGAGGCGCCCGCAAGGCCGGGTAGCCCGCGGGAACCAATCTCGGTGCCCCCACGTTGCACAAAGTGCTGCGACGACATGAGGAGGACAGCGATGGCGGTACTGCTGCGGGAAGTGATCGGCGATGTGTTGCGCCGCGCCCGCACCGAGCAGGGACGCACCTTGCGGGAGGTGTCGAACTCCGCCCGGGTCAGCCTCGGGTATCTCTCCGAGGTCGAGCGCGGCCGGAAAGAGGCCTCCAGTGAATTGCTCAGTGCCATCTGCACCGCCCTCGATGTCCCGCTATCGCGGGTGCTTTCCGACGCCGGCGCGGAGATGGCCTGTCACGAGGACGTCGCCCGCCTCACCACCGTTCCCCGCGATGTGGCGGTCAACCGGCCGGTGGCGATGGCCGTCGCCTGACCTGCGCCGAACACCCGACATTGCCACGGGGCTGCGCCCGGATGGTCCGACCCGATAAATTGAGCGGCGGCTGGAAACGCGGCTGACGCGACACTCGACTTGAAGGCAGGCAAATCTGATGGCCAATCCGTTCGTGAAGGCGTGGAAGTACCTGATGGCGCTGTTCAGCTCCAAGGTCGACGAGTACGCCGATCCGAAGGTGCAGATCCAGCAGGCGATCGAGGAGGCCCAGCGCCAGCATCAGGCGCTGACCCAGCAGGCGGCCCAGGTGATCGGCAACCAGCGTCAGCTGGAGATGCGGCTCAATCGTCAGCTGGCCGACATCGAGAAGTTGCAGGCCAATGTGCGTCAGGCGCTGACCCTGGCGGATCAGGCCGCGGCCGGTGGGGACGCCACGAAGGCCACCGAGTACACCAACGCTGCAGAGGCCTTCGCCGCGCAGTTGGTGACCGCCGAGCAGAGCGTCGAGGACCTCAAGACCTTGCACGACCAGGCTCTGCAGGCCGCCGTGCAGGCCAAGAAGGCGGTCGAACAGAACGCCATGGTGCTGCAACAGAAGATCGCCGAGCGTACGAAGCTGCTCAGCCAACTCGAGCAGGCCAAGATGCAGGAGCAGGTCAGCGCCTCGCTGCGGTCGATGAGCGAGATCGCCGCACCCGGTACCACTCCGAGCCTCGACGAGGTCCGCGACAAGATCGAACGGCGGTATGCCAACGCCATGGGTGATGCCGAGCTGGCCCAGAACTCGGTGCAGGGACGCATGATGGAGATTCAGCAGGCCAGTGTGCAAATGGCCGGACATTCCCGGCTTGAGCAGATCCGCGCCTCGATGCGCGGCGAGGCGCTGCCCTCCGGTGGCGCCGCAGCCCCGGCGACCCCGGCTACGCCCGCGGCCGCTCCCACGCCCGAGAAGCCTCTCGGACACTAAGGAGGCATGGCCCATGGCGGTGAAACCCGAGGTGGCCGGCTACGCGTCGCGCCGGACCCGGTCGGTGCTGCAGCGCGGCATCGACACTGCCAGCGAGTACGCCGATGTCGCCGCGCAGAAGCTCGGTGCATTGTCCGACCCCAGGGCCCGCCTGCTGCGCAAGCGCCGCTGGGCCCTGCGTTTGGGCCTGTTCTTCGGTGTGTCGTCACTGTTCTGGGTGGCGGTCACCGGCCTGCTGGCGACGTGGAGCACGCCGGTCTGGGGGTTGATCATCACCGGTGCTGTCGCGGCAGGTGCTGCCCTTCCATCCACCCTATTCATGCTGCGTTACCGGTGGCTTCGCGGCGAGCCGTTACCGCCCCAGCGTCAGGCGAGTGCGAGGCGGCTGCCCCCACACGGTTCGGCCGCGCGCCCGGTGATGTCGGCGCTGGGCGCATCCGAGCGGGGCCTGCACTCGCTGTTGGGGGTCATCGAGCGCGGCGAGATGCTGCCGGCCGCGGAGATCTGTGAGCTGACCGCTGCGGCCGGTGGTTCGGCGGCGGCGATGGTCGCGACGGCGGCGGAGGTCGTGTCGATGGAGCGGGCAGCGGTCGAGGCACCCCAGTCTCGTGCCTACCTGGCGCCCACGATCAACGCGCTCACCGCCCAACTCAACAGCGGGCTGCGGCAGTACAACGAGATGGTCACCGCCGCGGCCCACCTGGTGTCAGCGGCGAACGCGGATCCGGTGCTGGGCTCGCCTGCGCATCAGCGTTATCGTGCCGAGCTCAGTGACGCGACCGACCGGCTGCTGGGCTGGGCTCAGGCCTTCGACGAACTGGGTCCGGCGCGGCGGGTGTCATAGGGGAACTGGAAGAGTCGGACGCTAAAGAGTCGGACCGACCTAAAGAGTTGGACCCTAAAGAGTCGGACCCTAAAGAGTCGGACGCAGCGCCGGGATGACAGCCCCGGCCAAGCCGCGAAGAATGGCCTTCCCGAAGTCGAACATGTCGAAGTAGTCCCGCCACAGGGTGATCCGGCCACCATGCACTTCGAACACCCCACACACCCAGAACTGCAGGCGCACCGGACCGAAGACGAGTGCGTCGGTCCGCTCGGTCAGCACGGTTGCCCCGTTGACCGCGATGCGATGCGTCCTCACCTCGAAGGCCGCCCGACCCTCCATGGCGCGGAACAGTCTGAGCGCGCGGGCGCGGCCGCGGATAGTCGGGAAACCGACATTCTGATATACCAGGTTGTCGTCCAGGACCGCTCCAGCGGTGTCGATATCCTGATCCTGCAGGGCGCCCAGCAGCACCTCGACGGTGTGGGCCACGGATTGGGAGGTGTCGACGTCGGCGCTCACCGTGCCGTTGGTCACGTTGCCATTGGAGCTGACGATCTGTTCGGTCATCACCCCAGACTAGGCCAGCCTTCCCGCCATCTTCTGCCCAGTCTCAGCCGACACAGCGGGGGCTGATCGTGCGCATTGCCGTCGTCGCCGGGCCGGAGGCTGGGCACTGCTTTCCCGCCATCGCGTTGTGCCTTCTGCTGCGCGAGTCAGGCGACGATCCCGTTCTGCTGACCGGCACCGAGCGGATCGACACGGCCCGCGCAGCCGGTGTGGAGACGGTCGAACTGGTCGGTCTGGAACCGCAGGAGGCTGACGACGACAACGACGCCGGCGCGAAGTTGCACCAGCGTGCGGCCAGGATGGCGGTTCTCAATGCTGCCGTGCTGGAACGACTCAAGCCGGATCTGGTGGTGTCCGACGAGATCACCGCGGCGGGTGGGCTGGCCGCCGAGTTGATGGGGATTCCGTGGGTGGAACTCAATCCGCACCCGCTGTACCTGCCGTCGAAGGGACTCCCGCCGATCGGCAGCGGTCTGGCGCCGGGCTCCGTTCCGAGCGGATGGGTGCGCGATGCCGTGATGCGATACCTCGCCGGGCGGTCGATCCGCGCCGGAGAACGTCAACGTTCGGTCGCCCGGCGCGGTATCGGGTTGTCTCCTCATGGCCCCGGTCCACGCCGTCGGCTGATCGCCACCCTGCCCGCACTGGAGGTTCCGCGGCCGGATTGGCCGGCGGAGGCGGTCGTCGTCGGCCCGTTGCTCTTCGAGCCCACCGACGCCGTGCTCGTCCCGCCGCCCGGGAACGGCCCGCTGATCGTGGTCGCGCCGTCGACCGCGGTGACCGGTGCTTCCGGGCTGGCCGAACTGGCTCTTGAGCATCTGGTGCCGGGTCGGACGCTGCCGAAGGGGTCACGGCTGGTGGTGTCGCGTCTCAGCGGTGATATCGGCGCGGTCCCGCCCTGGGCGACGGTCGGACTCGGGCGTCAGGACGAACTGCTCGGCCACGCCGATCTGGTGATCTGCGGCGGCGGACACGGCATGCTGGCCAAGGCACTGCTGGCCGGGGTGCCCATGGTGGTGGTGCCCGGCGGGGGGGACCAATGGGAACTGGCCAATCGCGTGGTGCGCCAGGGCAGTGCGCAACTGGTCCGGCCGTTGACGCCGGGAACGCTGGCAACCGCGGTCAACGAGGTGATCTCGGAGCCCGCCTATCGAGCAGCCGCGCGGCGGGCAGTGCAGAGCGTCGTCGGAGTGGCCGATCCGGTTCGGGTGTGCCACGAGGCCGCTGGGTAGGTTTACCGGTGTGCGGCTGACGGAGTTCCATGAACTGGTCGAGGGGCAGTTCGGTCCGGTTCGCGGCGCGTCGATGCTGGTCGATCATGCCCTGACGAGGTTCGGCGGACGGAGTGCCGCCCAGGCGATCGAGGACGGCGTCGACCCGCGCGAGGTCTGGCGGGCGCTGTGTGCGGACTTCGACGTTCCCCGCGAACAATGGTGAACGGCGGATAGACCGCGACACGCGGGCACGGCTGCTTGCCATCGAACACATGTTCGCTAGTGTGGTCGGTGTTCGACCGGCGCAGTTCGATCCGGTTTTGTCGGTGGCCTCTTCTAGCGTCATCGACAACCGACCGAACCGGTCACCCGAACACCACACGAACGGAGACATCCCATGGCGCAGCAGGCTCCCGACCGCGAGAAGGCCCTTCAGCTCGCGATCGCGCAGATCGAGAAGAACCACGGCAAAGGCTCGGTGATGCGCCTCGGGGACGAGGTGCGCCAGCCGATCTCGGTCATCCCCACCGGATCCATCGCGCTGGACGTGGCGCTCGGCATCGGTGGGCTTCCGCGTGGTCGGGTCATCGAGATTTACGGCCCGGAATCCTCCGGCAAGACCACCGTCGCCCTGCACGCGGTCGCCAACGCCCAGGCCGCCGGTGGAATCGCCGCATTCATCGACGCCGAACACGCCCTCGACCCGGAGTACGCCAAGAGCCTTGGTGTGGATACCGATTCCCTGCTTGTGAGCCAGCCCGACACCGGTGAGCAGGCGCTCGAGATCGCCGACATGCTGGTGCGTTCCGGTGCGCTGGACATCCTGGTCATCGACTCGGTGGCCGCCCTGGTTCCCCGCGCAGAGATCGAGGGCGAGATGGGAGACAGCCACGTCGGCCTGCAGGCCCGGCTGATGAGCCAGGCGCTCCGCAAGATGACCGGCGCGTTGAGCAACTCGGGTACCACCGCGATCTTCATCAACCAGCTCCGCGAGAAGATCGGGGTGATGTTCGGGTGCTTCAACTACAGCACCAGGGTCCAACTAGCCGACGGCACCACGGAGAAAATAGGAAAGATCGTCAATCAAAAGTTGGATGTCGAAGTTCTGTCCTATGACCCCGACACCGATCAGATCGTGCCGCGGAAGGTGGTCAACTGGTTCGATAACGGGCCGGCTGAGCATTTCCTTCAGTTCACTGTTGAGAAGTCGGGCGGCAATGGGCGGTCGCAATTCGCCGCGACGCCAAACCATCTCATCCGCACCCCGGGTGGCTGGACAGAGGCTGGAAATATCATCGCCGACGACCGGGTCATGGCCGCCGAACCACACCTGCTGAGTGATCAGCAGTTCGAGGTCATTCTGGGTTCGCTGATGGGCGACGGGAATCTGTCACCAAACAGGCACGGCCGCAACGGTGTCCGGTTCCGGATGGGGCATGGTGCGAAGCAGCGCCAGTATCTCGAATGGAAGACCGAACTATTGGGCAATATTGGCCATTCGATCTTCGAGAACTCCACGGGTGCTCGCTTCGTCGACTTCACTCCGCTGGCCGAACTCGCTGAGCTGCAGCGTGCGGTTTACCTTGGTGACGGCAAGAAGGTGCTCTCGGAGGATTATCTCAAGGCGCTCACCCCGCTTTCCCTCGCCATCTGGTACATGGACGACGGTTCGTTCGCTGTCCGTTCCAAGGGCATGCAGCGGCGCACCGCGGGGGGAAGCGGACGAGTTGAAATTTGCGTTGAAGCGATGAGCAGCGGCTCGCAACTTCGTCTGCGCGACTTCCTGCGTGACACTCACGGTCTGGACGTGCGCCTACGCCAAGCGGGAAAGGCCGGCAAGTCGGTACTGGTGTTTTCCACCGCAGCATCGGCGAAGTTTCACGAGATCGTCGCGCCGTACATGGCGCCGTCGATGGAATACAAGTTGTTGCCACGGTTCCGCGGTCAGGGCACGGTCGTTCCTCAGTACATCGAGCCAACACAACGGCTGGTACCGGCGACGGTTCTCGATATTCATGTGAAGCCTCCGGCGCGTTCGATGAACCGCTTCGACATCGAGGTGGAGGGCAACCACAACTACTTCGTCGATGGCGTCATGGTCCACAACTCTCCCGAAACGACCACCGGTGGTAAGGCGTTGAAGTTCTACGCTTCGGTGCGCCTGGACGTCCGTCGTATCGAGACACTCAAGGACGGCACCGAAGCGGTGGGTAACCGCACCCGCGTCAAAGTGGTCAAGAACAAGGTTTCGCCCCCGTTCAAGCAGGCCGAGTTCGACATCCTGTACGGCAAGGGGATCAGTCGCGAGGGCTCGCTCATCGACATGGGTGTTGATCAGGGCTTCATCCGCAAGTCCGGCTCCTGGTACACCTACGAAGGTGAGCAGTTGGGGCAGGGCAAGGAGAACGCCCGGAACTACCTGATGGAGAACCCCGACGTCGCCAACGAGATCGAGAAGAAGATCAAGGAGAAGCTCGGGGTCGGTGCCACGCTGACCGATGAGGCCATCGACGATGTCCTCCCCGCTCCCGTCGACTTCTGAGGCACGCGAGGAGCAGGCGCATGCGCTTTGCCTGCGCCTGCTCACCTCGCGGGCACATACTCGATCTGAACTCGCCGGCCGGATGTCCAAGCGCGGCTATCCCGAGGAAATCGTGGCGGCGGTACTCGAGCGTCTGACCAAGGTGGGTCTGGTCGACGACGAGGACTTCGCCGAGCAGTGGGTTCGATCGAGGCAGACGCACGCCGGCAAAGGTAAACGGGCGCTGGTGGCCGAGCTTCGGACAAAGGGAGTCGACGACGAGGTGATCGCCTCGGTGATCGACGGTATCGACCCGGGCGCCGAGCGGGTGAGGGCTGAGGAACTGGTGGAGCGGCGACTGCGTCGGGAGACCCTCGGCGACGGTGACCACACAAAGGTGATGCGTCGACTGGTGGGGATGCTCGCCCGCCGCGGCTACAGCCAGAGCATGGCGGTCGCGGTTGTCACCGAGGCACTGGCTGCTGAGCGGGAACGCAGGAGGGTCTAGGTCCGGTTTCCGCTCCTGCTCCTCAGCCGTGCGAACTCATCGCGGTCGTGCGCGCTGAACACCGTGATGTCGGAGGGCAGCGCGGCGAGCGTGCGGTGGCCGTCGCGCATCCGTCTGGGGTCGGCGGCCACGAGATACTCGAAACCGGTGAAGAAGGCGCCGCGACGGTTCAGCTTCGACGCCTTCCCCAGCGCGGACGGGTGGAAGTAGGCATCGCCGGCGTGCAGCAGCCAGCCATCGGCGCCGGCGTCCACGGCGATTGCGGCGTGCCCGCGGGAGTGCCCGACGACTGGGACCAGCGCGAAGTCGGTTCCCAGGCCGTCGAGCGGCCGGGCGGCGGGTAGCCCGCGCCACGGCTCGCCGTCGGCGGCGTAGGTGAGCACCGTCGGGTTGTGGCTGAGTTGCGAACGGCGGTAGCGGAGGCGTTCGCGGCGGGTCGGCTTCTGTACGGCGTCCCACTCGGTTTCCGACACATGTACCCGCGCGTGCGGGAAGTCTGACAGGCCGCCGACGTGGTCGAGGTCGAAGTGGGTGATGACGATGTCGCGTACGTCCTCCGCGGCGAATCCGAGAGCTTCGACCTGCCGTATTGCCGTCTCCGACTCGTCCAGCTCGGCGCCGAGCAGCCTGGCTGATGGGCCGAGACGCCGCTTGGGGTCGCGGACATCTTCGAGGCCGAAGCCGGTATCGACCAGCACCAGGCTGTCAGCCGTCTCACACAGCAGGACGTGGCAGACGATGGTCCCACCGGGTGTCGCCATGGAGCCGCAGTTGAGGTGATGGATCCTCATGGGTTTC
This sequence comes from Actinomycetes bacterium, assembly GCA_029780675.1. Lineage (GTDB taxonomy): Bacteria > Actinomycetota > Actinomycetes > Mycobacteriales > Mycobacteriaceae > Mycobacterium. The sequence goes on along the minus strand of JAKOYE010000044.1, from coordinate 57,746 downwards.
TAGATCGGGTGCTAGTCGCCGGGCTCGATCAGGGCGCTGGGCGCCCCGCCCTGCTCGATGGCTTTGGCTTCCAACGGCTCCGGGGCCCGCTTGGAGCGTCGCAGCCGTCGCTCCAGCCGGGTCGCCGCCGCGGACAGGGCGAAATTGAGGCTGATCATCAGTACCGCGATGACGATCAGGGCGGGTACGTAATTGCCGTAGGTGGATCCGATCACGGTGCCCTGGCGGACCATCTCCAGGAACGTGATCTGGTAGCCGATCGCCGTGTCCTTCAGGACCACCACCAGCTGCGACACCAGCACCGGCAGCATCGAGGTGACGGCCTGCGGCAGCAGGATCACCCGCATCGTCTGGCCCCAACTCAAGCCCAGGGACTGTGCCGCCTCGTTCTGTCCACGAGGAAGTGCCGCAACACCCGAACGGACGATCTCGGCGATGACCGCGCCGTTGTACAGCGTCAGTCCGGTGACCACACCCGCCAGCGCCAACTGCTTCGAGGGGAACACGTCGTAGAGCGCGAAGAGGAAGTAGGCGAAGATCATCATGATCAGGACGGGGACGGCGCGGAAGAACTCCACGATCACCGCGCACACCGGACTGATCACCTTGGTGGGGGACAGCCGACCCACCCCGAGTAGCAATCCCAGGATCAGCGCGAGCACGATCGATATCGCAGCGGCCGTCAGGGTTCCGACGATGCCTGGCAGGACGTAGGTCTGCCAGAGGTCCGCGGTCAGGAATGGCTGCCATTTGGCGGATGTCAGCTGCCCCTTCGCGGCCAGCCTGGCGACCACCGCCCACAGCACGAGGGCACCGACCACCACGGTCACCGCCGAGATGACCCGGTTGCGGACCCTGGCCCGCGGGCCCGGTACGTCGAACAGAACTGACGTCATCTCGCCACCGCCCACCGTTTACCCAGCCACCCGAACACCAGCCCCATCGGCAAGGTCAGCAGCAGGAAGCCGAACGCGAAGATCCCACCGATGAGAAGCAGCGCGGCGGTGTTCTCGATCATCTCTTTCATCAGCAGCGCCGCTTCGGCCACGCCGATGGCGGAGGCGATGGTCGTGTTCTTGGTCAGCGCGATCAGGACCGACCCCAGCGGGATGATGACCGCGCGGAACGCCTGCGGCAGCAGCACGATCCGCAGGTTCTGCCCGAATGTCAGTCCCAGCGACCGGGCCGCCTCGGCCTGTCCGAGCGGAACGGTGTTTACGCCGGCGCGAACCGTCTCGCAGACGAAGGCCGCGGTGTAGACCGCCAAGCCGAGCACCGCCAGCCGGAAGTTGCTGTCCGCGATGGACGTCGGTGACGTCGAATCGGCCAGGGTGATGCCGAGCGTCTGAGCCAGTCCGAAGGAGCAGAACAGGATGATCAAGGTCAACGGGGTGTTTCGGACGACGTTGACATAGGAGGTTCCCAGCCAATTCAGCATGGGCACCGGCGAGAGCCGCATCGCGGCGAGCACCGTTCCCAGAATCAGCGCGCCGATCGCCGACAGGACCGTCAACTTCACGGTGGTCCAGAAGGCTTTGAGGATCAGCCCGCCGTACTTGCCGACGAGGTCGACGTTCTCCACCGACCCGGCCTCGCTGACGGTGTCCAGCGGTGGCGGGGGTGGTGCGGAGATGCCGGCCGGACCCAGGTTGCGGTCGAACGCCTCCTTCCAGCTTCCGTCGCGCTGCATCTCGACGATCGCGTCGTTGATCTTGGCGAGAAGTTCGCGGTCCTCCCGCAGCAGTCCGATGCCGTAGTGCTCCACCGAAAACGGCTTGCCGATGATCTTGAACGTGCCGGGGGACTGCGCGGCGAAGCCGGCCAGGATCACCTCATCGGTGCTGACCGCATCGATCGCGCCATTGCGCAGTGCTTCGACGCAGGCCGAGTAGGTGTCGTACTGCTGCAACTGCACGCCGGGGTACTTGTCCTTGATCCGCTGAGCCGGTGTGGACCCGGACACCGAGCACAGCCGTTTGCTGTTCGCCAGCGACTCCGGCCCGACGATATCGGTGTTGTCCGCCCGCACCAGCAGGCTCTGTCCGGTGTCCAGGTACGGTCCGGCGAAGGCCACCTTCTGTTTGCGGGCATCGGTGATCGAGTAGGTCGCCACGATGTAGTCGACCTGCCCGTTCTGGATCAACGTCTCACGCTGCCCGGAAGGCGCCTCCTTCCAGTCGATCTGGTCGGGGGAGTAGCCGAGCTTGCCGGCCACGTAGGTCGCGACGTCGACGTCGAAGCCCGCCATCGTCCCGTCGGGCTTCTTCACCGCCAGGCCGGGCTGGTCGAATTTGGTGCCGATGGTGATGGCCTTGTCCCCGCCGCCGCACCCGGCCAACGTCAGCGACAGGCCGACGGCCAACAGAACGACCACGAAAAGGCGCTGGGCAAGAGACCGCATGGTTCCGGGGCCCCTAGTGGCTGAGGATCTTGCCGAGGAAATCCCGGGCCCGGTTGGACTTGGGGTTGGAGAAGAACTCATCCGGTGCGGCGTCTTCGACGACGGAGCCGTCGGCCATGAACACCACCCGGTTGGCGGCGCGGCGGGCGAAGCCCATCTCGTGGGTGACCACGACCATCGTCATGCCCTCACCCGCCAGTGAGGTCATGACCGCCAGCACCTCGTTGACCATTTCCGGGTCGAGCGCACTGGTCGGCTCGTCGAACAGCATCACCTTCGGTGCCATGGCCAGTGAACGGGCGATCGCCACCCGCTGCTGCTGGCCGCCGGAAAGCTGGGCCGGATACTTCTCGGCCTGGCTCGCCACGCCCACCCGCTCCAGCAGCGACATCGCCTTCTCGCGGGCCTGTGCGGCGTCGATCTTTCGCACCTTGACCGGTGCCAGCATGACGTTTTCCAGGATGGTCTTGTGGGAGAAGAGGTTGAACGACTGGAACACCATGCCGACGTCGGAGCGAAGCTGGGCCAGTTTCCGGCCCTCCGACGGCAGGACCTCCCCGTCGATGGCGATCGTCCCGGTGTCGATGGTCTCGAGCCGATTGATGGTGCGGCACAGCGTCGACTTGCCCGAACCCGACGGGCCCAGCACGACAACGACCTGGCCGCGGTCCACATCGAGGTTGATGTCCTTGAGGACGTGAAGGGCCCCGAAGTGTTTGTTGACGCCCTTGATCGAGATCATCGGAACCGTCCCGCCCACCGTCATGGAACGACCCTAGCGAGGTTCGGCGCTCTCTGCCTGCCGATGGGCGCGATCCGCCGATCCGGTCCGTCTGTGCTGCCGCCGTACCATGAGACCTGTGACGTCGGTGCTGAACCAGAACCGTGGTGCCGGGGCGGCGGACCGCCCCGGGTCCGTGAGGGAGGCGGGGCGCACGTATCAGGTGCGCACCTACGGCTGCCAGATGAACGTGCACGACTCCGAGCGACTGGCAGGGCTGTTGGAGGCCGCCGGTTACCGGCGCGCCGAACCCGGTGCCGACGCCGACGTGGTGGTGTTCAACACCTGTGCGGTGCGGGAGAACGCCGACAACAAGCTTTACGGCAATCTCAGCCACCTCGCCCCGCGCAAGCAGGCGGACCCGCAGATGCAGATCGCCGTCGGCGGCTGCCTCGCGCAGAAGGATCGCGACGCGGTGCTGCGGCGGGCCCCCTGGGTGGACGTCGTCTTCGGAACCCACAACATCGGCTCGCTCCCCACTCTCCTGGAACGTGCCCGGCACAACAGGACGGCCCAGGTCGAGATCGCCGCATCGTTGCAGGAGTTCCCGTCGACCCTGCCGGCCACCCGTGAATCCGCCTATGCCGCATGGGTTTCGATATCGGTCGGCTGCAACAACACCTGCACCTTCTGCATCGTCCCGTCGCTGCGCGGCAAAGAACTGGACCGACGACCGGAGGACATTCTGGCCGAGGTGCGTTCCCTGGTGGATCAGGGTGTCCTCGAGATCACCCTGCTCGGCCAGAACGTCAACGCCTACGGGGTGTCCTTCGCCGATCCGGGGGTACCGCGTGACCGCGGCGCGTTCGCGGCACTGCTCCGCGAGTGCGGGCGCATCGACGGACTCGAACGGGTGCGCTTCACCTCCCCGCACCCGGCGGAGTTCACCGACGACGTCATCGAGGCGATGGCTCAGACCCCCAACGTGTGTCCTGCCCTGCACATGCCGTTGCAGTCGGGATCCGACCGGATTCTGCGGGCGATGCGCCGCTCGTACCGGGCGGAGAAGTACCTCGGCATCCTGGACCGGGTTCGCCGGGCGATGCCGCATGCGGCGATCACCACCGACATCATCGTCGGATTCCCGGGCGAGACCGAGGAGGATTTCGCCGACACCCTGGAGGTCGTCCGGCGGGCCCGATTCTCGGCCGCATTCACCTTCCAGTACTCGCCGCGACCCGGCACCCCGGCGGCGGAACTCGACGACCAGGTCCCGAAAGCGGTGGTGACGGAGCGCTATCAGCGGCTCATCGAACTGCAGGAGGCGATCTCCCTCGACGAGAACGCCGCACTGGTCGGCAGTGTCGTCGAACTGCTGGTCGCCACCGGTGAGGGCCGCAAGGATGCCGCCACCGCCCGCATGTCGGGACGGGCCCGCGACGGCCGCCTGGTGCACTTCACCCCTGACCGGCCCGGGGTGCGTCCCGGGGATGTCCTCACCACCACCATCACCGGGGCGGCGCCGCACCACCTGATCGCCGACGCACCGATCCTGGATTACCGCCGGACTCGCGCGGGCGACGCGCACGCCGCCGGCACATCGCCCCGCACCATGCCCCGCACCATCGGACTGGGCCTGCCGTCGGTCGGTGCGCCGGCGGTCCCCGACCCGCAGACCCCGACAGGATGTGACCGATGAAGGACTCAGAGTTCGAGGCCTACAAGGCCGACATAGAAGCCGCCGAGCGTCGTGTCGCCGGCGAGATCGACCCGGGCCGCCGGGCTCTGGTGGTCGCGATCCTGGTCTTCGTGCTGGTGCTGTCGTTCGTCCTGCCGCACACCGGTGCGGCCCGCGGTGTGGACGTGCTGATGGCCAGCGATACGGCGGCCGCGCACCGGATCGCGCTGCCGTCGCGGATCTTCTGCTGGTTTGCGCTGATCTTCGGGGTCGGATTCTCGATGCTCGCGCTGACCACCCGTCGCTGGACGCTGGCCTGGATCGCACTGGCCGGTACGGCATTGGCCGGCGCGTTCGGAATGCTCGCGGTGTGGTCGAGGCAGACGGTCGAAAGCGGCTACACCGGACCGGGTGTCGGTCTCATCCTCAGCTGGGCCACCGTCCTGCTGCTGGCCTTTCACTGGGCCCGCGTGGTGTGGACCAGGACGGCGCTGCAGTTGGCTGCCGAGGCGCAACGCCGGGCCGAAATGGCTGACCGGCAGTCCGAATCACTAATAGGCGGGCTCGGTGACAAGTTGCAGGCCGCCCCACCGAAACAGGACGGTTCCCCGAATCGCGACGTCCCACCGAAACCCGAAGGCTCCTAGCGCTTTCTGGTCACCGCCTGAGCGGCTGCCTCGGCCCACTCCCGCCACTGCTTGGCACTGGCGGACGCCTCCTCGGCCTCCTTGGACCGCCCCGCCGCCGCGGCTTTCTCCGCCTGTCGCTCGAACTGCTCGGCGCGCAACCGGAACTGTTCAGCACGGGCACGTGTCTCCGGGTCGACCCGGGCCGCGTCGGCGGCGTCCCGGACCTTCTTCTCCACCGCTTTGAGCCGTCGCTCCAATTCCGCGGAACGATCCCGGGGAGCCTTGCCGATGGCATCCCACTTGTCGGTGATCGCCCGCAGGGCCGCGCGAGCGGAATCGAGATTGGACACGTCGATCCGCTCCGCCTCGGCCAACAGCCTCTCCTTGGCCTCGGCATTGGCACCGAACTCCGCGTCGCGTTCTGCCGTCACCGCGTTGCGAGCGGCGAAGAAGGTGTCCTGAGCCGCTTTGAACCGGCCCCAGAGGGTGTCGTCGAGGTCCTTGGACGTGCGCCCCGCCGCCTTCCACTCGGTGAGCAGATCGCGGAACTTCGCAGCGGTAGCGGCCCAGTCGGTGGAGTTCGCCAGTTCCTCGGCGCGCTCGCACAGTCGCTCCTTGGCCTGCCGGGCACCGGCCCGTTCCCGGTCGAGTTCGGCGAAGTGGGCACCGCGGCGCCGATTGAACGCGTCCCGCGCCGCCGAGTAGCGCTTCCAGAGCGCTTCGTCGGTCTTGCGATCGAGGCCGGTGATGGTGCGCCACTCCTCGAGGATCGCCCGCATCCGGTCGCCGGCGGACTTCCACTGGGTCGCGTTCGCAGCGAGGTCCTCGGCCTCGGCGGCCAGCGCCTCCTTACGGGCGCTCAGCGCCGCTCGCTGTTCCTCGCGGCGGGCCCGTTGTGCCTCGAGCTGCTCACCGGCTTGCTCGACGACGACCGCCAGTCTCGCGGCGAGGGCGTCGATGTCACCGAGAACGCTTGCGGTGCTGAGGGATTCGGCGAGTGCCGCGGCGGCGGACTTGATCTTGCGGGCGTCACCGGTCCCACCCGCCAGCCGCGATTCCATCAGGGCCACTTCGGTGGCGAGGTCATCGAATCGGCGCCCGAAATGTGCGAACGCGGCATCCGGCTCGCCCGCCTGCCAGGAGCCCACCTGTCGCTCGCCCGCGGCTGTCACCAGATAGACGGTCCCGTCCTCGGCCACCCGCCCGAACCGGCGGGGATCGCTGATCGGTGGCAGGACGGGTGACGACGCAGTCGGGCTCGGCCGGGGCGCGGGCCGGGCGGGGCCGGGTCGGGGGATGGGCCGCGGCTTCGGGGTCGCGCTGGGTTCCGGCGCGGAGGGCGCCTCGCCCGCTTCCGGCGAAGGGGCTGGTGCAGCCGCGTCGGAGGTTGATGAACCGTCGGTCGTCATGAGTTGCCTGCACCCACCCTTCGCGCGATCCTGCCGCGCCTCTGCCGCGCGTAGCGGCTCCGCTGTTGCACGTACCAGGGCATCCCGCAGGCTGCCCTCTGGGTATTGAACCAGTTCGGTGGCGGGTGTGCGGCAGGGTTCGGTCCGACCACCGCGTCCGTCCGGTTAGTTTGGTGCTGTGCTGACGGCGATCGCTCTGGCCCCTTCGGCCCCGGTGCTGGTTCCCGAACTCGCCGGCCGTGCGGCGGCGGAGGTCGCCGACCTGCGTGCGGCGGCGATCGCAGCCGCGGCGGCGCTTCCGAACCGGTGGATCGCCGTCGGGGTCGGCCCGGCGGACCAGAATCTTTCCCGGTTGTGCGGCACCTTCGCCGGCTATGGAGTCGATGTCCCGGTCGCGCTGTGCCCGCCGCCGTGTCCGGACTTCGCCGCCCTGCCACTGTGCGCGCTGGTGGCCGGGTGGCTGCGGGGGCAGGCCAACGCCGATGCCGTCGTCACGGTTCATGTGCACGCTGCGGACCTGGACGTCGAGACATCGCTGAGCCGCGGCCGGGCGCTTCGCGCCGAGGTCGGCCGGAACGGCGAACCGGTCGGGGTGCTGATCGTCGCCGATGGCGCCCGCACCCTCACCCCGGCCGCGCCGGGGGGCTACGAACCCGAGTCGGTCGTCGTCCAGCAGGTCCTCGACGACGCGCTGGACGCTGCAGATCCCGCTGCCCTCACCGGATTGGCGTCGGGTGTGGTCGGCCGGGTCGCCTACCAGGTGCTCGCCGGGTTGGCCGGCACCGGCAACTGGTCGGCCAGTGGGATGCGCCGATGCGCCCCGTTCGGCGTGGGCTACTGCGCCGGCCTGTGGAAACCGGCTGAGTGAGACCGGTCGCGATCATCGGGCCGACCGGTACCGGCAAGTCCGAACTCGCTCTTGCGGTCGCCGAACTGCTGGGCGGAGAGGTCGTCAACGCCGACGCGATGCAGCAGTACCGCGGAATGGACATCGGAACCGCAAAACTGCCGCCCGGGGAGCGCCGGGGCATCCCGCATCACCAACTCGACGTCCTCGACGTGACCGAGACCGCTACCGTCGCCCGCTACCAACAGGCTGCCGTCGCCGACGTGGAGGCCATCCTCGCCCGCGGTGCTGTCCCGGTCATCGTCGGTGGATCGATGATGTACATCCAATCGTTGATCGATGACTGGGCGTTCCCGGCAACCGACCCCACGGTGCGGGCCCGGTGGGAGCAGCGGCTGGCCGAGATCGGGGTAGCCGGCCTGCACGCCGAACTCGCTCGCCGCGACCCGGCCGCAGCAGAGTCCATCCTGGCTACCGATGGCCGACGGATCGTGCGTGCCCTTGAAGTCGTCGAACTGACCGGCCGCCCGTTCTCGGCGTCCGCCCCGCGGATCGGCGAACCGCGGTGGGATACGGCGATCGTCGGCCTCGACTGGGAGACCACGGCGCTCGATGAACGACTTTCCCGACGCACCGACGCGATGTTCGCCGCGGGTCTGGTGGACGAGGTCAGAGACCTGTGCGCCCAAGGCCTTCGCGACGGGGTGACCGCGGCCAGGGCGCTGGGGTACGCCCAGGTCCTCGGGGCACTCGACAGCGGAGCGGACGGCCCCGACATCGACAACGCCCGGGAGGCGACATTCGTCGGCACTCGCCGCTACGTTCGACGGCAGCGCTCGTGGTTCCGCCGCGACCACCGCATCCGATGGCTGGACGGCGCCGGTCAGGGCCTCGCCGCGGCCGTGGTGGCGCACTGGCGCGACGTATCCTGACCGGGTGAATCCCTCCTCGGACGCTGTTGCCGCCCGGTCGGCCTGGTCTGGGTTTCGGCGCCGATGAAGTTCGCCAAGGGGCACGGCACACAGAACGACTTCGTGGTGCTTCCCGACCTGCTCACGCGGCTCACCCTCACCCCGGAGGCTGTCGCGGCGCTGTGTGACCGTCGCCGTGGTCTCGGGGCCGACGGTGTGCTGCGGGTCACGCGCGCGGGAGGCGCCGTGGACACCGGCGTGATCACTCGGCTGCCCGACGGTGTCTGCGCGGGCGACTGGTACATGGACTACCGCAATGCCGACGGTTCCGTGGCGCAGATGTGTGGCAACGGGGTGCGGGTGTTTGCCCACTACCTGCGGAGCAGCGGGTTGGAGGACCGTGATCAGTTCGTGGTCGCGACCCTCGCCGGGCCGCGGCCGGTTGTGGTGCACCACGTGGATGACGCCACCGCCGATGTCACCGTCGACATGGGCCGGGCGAGCGTGACCGGCACGTCGTCCGCGACAGTCGGCGGATGCGAGTTCGCGGGCATCGCCGTCGACGTGGGAAATCCGCATCTGGCCTGCCTGGTTCCCGGGCTCACCGCAGCAGATCTGGACGCCCTCGACGTCGGAGCGCCGGTGTCCTTCGATCGCGTGGTGTTTCCCCAGGGGGTGAACGTCGAAATCCTCACCCCGCCGATACCCGGGCCGGATGGGGACGGGACGGTCGCGATGCGGGTCCATGAGCGGGGCGTCGGGGAGACCCGATCCTGCGGAACCGGAACGGTGGCGGCGGCCGTCGCTGCGCTGACCCACCAGGGCCGCGGAACCGGCGTTGTGGCGGTCCGGGTGCCCGGCGGGCAGGTCCGGGTCCGCATCACCGACACGACCAGCTATCTGCGGGGCCCCTCGGTGCTGGTCGCTCACGGCGATGTCGAGGACAGCTGGTGGGCGGCTCAGTTCTGAGGGTCGCGGGGATGAAATTGAGGTGCGCGACGTTGTACGAGCGTGACACCATCGCCACCTGACCGTGAGGATGACTGACCTGTCTAGCACCGATATCACCGCTCACGACCCCGCGGGCGCCGAGCCCAGTGCCGGCGAACTCGCTCTGGAGGATCGCGCTGCGCTTCGGCGCGTCGCCGGGCTGTCCACCGAACTCGCCGACATCTCCGAGGTGGAGTACCGCCAGCTTCGTCTGGAACGTGTCGTCCTGGTCGGGGTGTGGACCGACGGCAGCGCACGGGACGCCGAGGCCAGCCTGGCCGAACTGGCGGCGCTGGCGGAGACCGCGGGATCGGAGGTTCTCGAGGGGGTGATCCAGCGCCGCGACAAGCCGGACCCGTCCACCTACATCGGCTCGGGTAAGGCCGCCGAGCTCAGGCAGGTCGTCGTCGCCACCGGCGCCGACACCGTGATCTGCGACGGCGAACTCAGCCCGGCGCAGCTCAACGCCCTGGAGAAGGTGGTGAAGGTCAAGGTCATCGACCGCACCGCGCTGATCCTCGACATCTTCGCCCAGCATGCGACCAGCCGAGAGGGCAAGGCCCAGGTGTCGCTGGCCCAGATGGAGTACATGCTGCCGCGGCTGCGCGGTTGGGGCGAGTCGATGTCCCGCCAGGCCGGCGGCCGGGCGGGCGGCGCCGGGGGCGGTGTGGGTACCCGCGGTCCTGGCGAGACCAAGATCGAGACCGATCGCCGTCGCATCCGCGAAAGGATGGCGCGGCTGCGCCGGGAGATCAGGGACATGAAGCAGGTCCGCGACACCCAGCGCAGTCGCCGCAGGCACAGCGATGTGCCGTCGGTGGCGATCGTGGGTTACACCAACGCCGGAAAGTCCAGCCTGCTCAATGCCCTCACCGGCGCCGGGGTCCTGGTGCAGAACGCCCTGTTCGCCACCCTGGAGCCCACCACCCGAAAAGGGGAGTTCGACGACGGCCGTCCCTTCGTCCTCACCGACACGGTGGGATTCGTCCGCCACCTTCCGACGCAGCTGGTCGAGGCGTTCCGCTCCACCCTGGAGGAGGTCATCGACGCAGACCTCCTGGTCCACGTGGTCGACGGCTCCGACGCCAACCCGTTGGCGCAGATCGACGCCGTCCACCAGGTGATCCGGGAGGTCCAGGCCGACCACCACGCCGCCCCGGCGCCCGAACTGCTCGTCGTCAACAAGATCGACGCCGCCGATGAGCTGACACTGGCGCAACTGCGCAGCGCACTGCCCGCGGCCGTACTGGTCTCCGCGCACACCGGCGAGGGGATGGATCGGCTGCGAACCCGGATGGGGGAGCTCGTCGAACCCCGCGAGGTCGCCGTCGACGTCACCATTCCCTACGGGCGCGGTGATCTGGTCGCCCGTGTGCACGAGCAGGGACGGGTGGACGCCACCGAGCACACCGAAGCGGGAACCCGGGTCAAGGCCGGTGTCTCGCCGGCGCTGGCAGCTGTGCTGCGGCCCTTCTCCACGCAGTGATCCCGCCCTGCTGACCGACACAATTGCGCTCGGATTCGCTGTACAAACACGTCTGAGCAGCGCATTGTTTCCCAACCATCCGGTTGGTCTATCCTCGTGGGAGCAACGTCGAGCACTTCCTGGAGGCCACCACCATGGGCAACGCTGTCAAGTTCTCCCGTACCCTGTTCGAGCCCGAGCACGAGCTGTTCCGGGAGTCCTATCGGTCGTTCCTCGCCAAGCATGTCGCGCCGAACCACGACCAGTGGGAGAAGGACAAGATCGTCGACCGCGGGGTCTGGCTCGAGGCGGGCAAGCAGGGCTTCCTGGGAATGGCTGTGCCGGAGGAGTACGGCGGTGGCGGTAACGCCGACTTCCGCTACAACACCATCGTCTGTGAAGAGACCGTCGCCGGCCGCTACAGCGGACTGGGCTTCTCGCTGCACAATGACGTCGTCGCCCCGTATCTCCTCGAACTGACCACCGAGGAGCAGAAGCAACGGTGGCTGCCGCAGTTCTGTACCGGCGAGATGATCACCGCGATCGCCATGACCGAGCCGGGGACCGGCAGCGACCTGCAGGGCATCAAGACCCGGGCCGTCAAAGACGGCGACCACTACATCCTGAACGGCTCGAAGACGTTCATCACCAACGGAATCAACGCGGACCTGGTCATCGTGGTGGCCCAGACCAACCCGGAAAAGGGCGCCCAGGGGTTCTCGCTTCTCGGCGTTGAGCGCGGTATGCCGGGCTTCGAGCGCGGACGGCACCTCGACAAGGTCGGCCTCGACGCTCAGGACACCGCCGAACTGTCCTTCACCGATGTGAAGGTGCCGGTGGACAACCTGATCGGCGAGGAGGGCATGGGCTTCATCTACCTGATGCAGAACCTGCCCCAGGAACGGTTGTCGATCGCCGTGATGGCAGCGGCGGCAATGGAGTCGGTTCTGGAGGAGACCCTCCAGTACGTCAAGGAGCGCAAAGCCTTCGGCAAGCCCATCGGCTCGTTCCAGAACAGCCGTTTCGTGCTCGCGGAGTTGGCGACGGAAGCCACCGCGGTGCGCATCATGACCGACGAATTCATTCGGTTGCACCTCGACGGCAAACTCACCGCCGATCAGGCCGCGATGGCCAAGTGGTGGACCACTGAGGCGCAGGTGAAACTGGTCGACCGGTGCGTGCAATTGCACGGCGGATACGGATACATGCGGGAATACAACGTGGCACGGGCCTTCCTGGATGCTCGCGTCCAGACCATTTACGGCGGTACCACCGAGATCATGAAAGAGATCATCGGCCGCAGTCTTGGTGTGTGATTCCTGAAGTCTCGCGGTGGCCAACCGTCTCGCTGACATATCGGATCAATTCGCGTTTTATCTCGATTGGGATTCGCATTAAGACCTGACCCGCGTGTCATGGTTAGCTTGCGCGAGCAAAAACGCCTTATTGTCTTGATACGTCGCAGTGATATTGACCGAAACGCGGGAGACGGTTGCATGACACGGCTGAGAATGAGCCTGGGCCGGACGGCCACACGGTTGGCGCTCGGGGTCGTGGCGACCGCCGCGGCGGCATTGGTGGCGGTGCCGAGTGCGTTGGCGACCCCGGAGAGTGACGCGGCCGACGCCATCGGCCAGGCCTGGAACAACGCGGGCGGCCCCGACTCGGTGGTCGGCAGCCAGGATGGCGACGTCTACCAGGTCGGCGTCGGTTATGCGCAGAAGTTCACCGGCGGGAAGATCTTCTTCACTCCCGACACCGGCGCGCATCTGATCTACGGCGCGATTCTCGACAAGTACGAGTCGCTCGGCGGCCCAGCAGACAGCGACCTGGGTTTCCCCACCATCGACGAGGTGCCGGGCCTGGTCGGCGACTACAGCCGTGTCAGCACCTTCAGCGCCAGCGATAAGCCGGCCATCTTCTGGACCCCGGACACCGGCGCATGGGCGGTGCGCGGTGCGATCAACGCGGCGTGGGACAAGCTGGGTGGTTCGGCCGGGACGCTCGGGGTGCCGATCGAGGACGAACGCTACGACGGCGACGTCATCAGCCAGAAGTTCACCGGCGGCGAACTGTCCTGGAACGCGGCAACCAAGGCGTTCACCACGGTGCCCGCTGAACTCGCCGGCAATCTGGCCGGTCTCGAGGTTCCGTTGGACCCGACAACACTGATCAACCAGGCCTGGCGGGCCACCGGTGGGTTGGGCGGGTCGCTCGGGGCCAGGCAGGGCGATCAGACACCGATCGGAACCAACGGCGCCGCTCAGGGATACGCCGGTGGGAAGATCTTCTACACGCCCGAGACCGGGGCGCATCCTTTGACCGGCGCAATTCTGGCCAAGTACGAGTCGCTGGGCGGGCCGGGCAGCGACCTCGGCCTGCCTGTCGGGACTGAGGCCGACGGCGGCGTTCCCAACAGCCGCGTCAGTGCATTCAGCGCGCCTGACCAACCAGTCATCTTCTGGACGCCGGACTCCGGTGCCATCGTGGTTCGGGGCGCCATCAACGCCGCCTGGCAGAAACTGGGCGCCGGAGCCGGCAAGCTTGGTGTTCCCACAGAGGAGCAGTCCGCCTCCGGCGACATCGTGACCCAGAAGTTCAGTGGCGGAGAAATTTCCTGGGATCCGGCAAAGAAGCAGTTCACCACCAAGCCCGAGGAACTCGCCGCCGATCTGAACGGTATCGAGCTGTCTGAGGAAGTGGCCCAGGCCCCGGCGAACTCCGGCGCCGGCGACAGCGAAGCCAAGGGGGGTTGGCGCTGGTGGTGGCTTGCCATCATCGTCCCGTTGGTGCTGTTGCTCGGCTTGCTCGGGTTGTGGGCGGCGCGACGGTCGGGTGGATCGGACCGCCGCGGCGGGGCGGAGGCAGGCGCGTTCGACAGGGGCTATGACGGCGGCCGTGGACCGGACTTCGGCCGGGACACCCCGGATCGGGAGGGTGGCGCCGGCCACTGGTCGGGTGATGCGCATGCCAAGAGCACGTCGGGTTGGCACGGCTCCGCGAGCGAGACCGACTTCAAAGCGGACGAGGACACGATCGACACCGCTCCGACGAGAGTGCCGACTGAGGCCGACCTGGCGAAGTTCGGCGAATCGGTGGGGGTCACATCGGTCGGCGCCCCATCGGTCGGTGTCACCGAGACTCCACGCTGGCCGGCGGACTTCGACTCCGGACGCCATGCCCGCAGCCAGGTGGAAGAGGCGTCGCCGTTGTGGCAGAGGCATCTTGAGGACATCGACCGCCCGCGGCGCCGGCATGCCGCCGAGGATGCAGGCACCCGGGCTGAAGAGGTCGACGAGACGGTGGCAGTCGTCGACGATGCCGCATCAGCCTCGGTGACCGAGCGTCCGGAAGCTCCGCCGGCTCCGGCCGGCAGGTTCGGTGAGCCCGAGCCGTGGCGCCCGGCCATCCACCTGCCTCTGGCCGACCCGTACGAAGCGCCGGAGGGTTACGTGATCAAGGCCACCACCCACTCGGGGCTTTACTACCTTCCGGATTCCGCTCTCTACGAGAACACGCTGCCGGAGGTGTGGTTCGCCAGTGAGGACGTTGCTCAGGCGAACGGCTTCGTCCGGGCTCCCGAGTAACAGCCCGCCGTCGCGGTAGCGAGTCGGTGCGGCGGGCTGTCGTCGGCTGACTCAGATCTTGCGGATGACGGTGACCACCTTGCCGAGAATGACGGCGTCATTGCCCGGGATCGGGTCGAACGCCGGGTTGTGCGGCATGAGCCACACCTGACCGCCGGTCCGCTTGAACGTCTTGACGGTGGCCTCGCCGTCGATCATCGCAGCGACGATATCGCCGTTGTCGGCGACGTTCTGCTGACGGATGACGACCCAGTCGCCGTCGCAGATCGCCGCATCGACCATCGACTCGCCGACGACTTTGAGCAAGAACAATGAGCCCTCGCCGACGAGTTCGCGGGGCAGTGGGAAGACATCCTCAACCGCTTCCTCGGCCAGGATCGGACCGCCGGCGGCAATTCGGCCCAACACCGGCACGAACGTCGGTTCCGGGAGTGAGTCGGAACCGGAGACTTCGGTGACGACGGGGGCAGCCACGTCATCGGCACCCCTGACGTCGACGGCCCGCGGCCGATTGGGGTCGCGGCGCAGGTAGCCCTTTCGTTCGAGGGTTCGGAGTTGGTGGGCGACCGAGGATGTTGAGGTCAGGCCCACCGCGTCGCCGATTTCTCGGATGCTGGGCGGATATCCCCGTGTGGTCACCGACGAGCGGATCACCTCAAGGATGGTCCGTTGGCGTTCGGTCAGCCCTGATGCGGTGGTGTCGCGGCCGGCGTTCTCTGTGCTGTCGCTCATAGGGCCGAATGTAGCGCGGAGGGGCGACATTATCAAACATGTGTTCGACCGTGTTGCGGGCTGTGCGATGCGGGGGAGGGAGTCGGAGCGAATGTGTCGGGGGCCCGTCCTATCGTCACCGCGACACGCTCGCTCACATGTTCGTATTCGAACACATAGGCGAGTACTGTTTCGAACATCCGAGCGATACGGGCGAAGGGGTCGACATGACAATTCTCGACGAGCGTGACCTCGCGGGCTGGCCGGCGGCATCCCCGCGCAGGGTTCGGTACGGGCATCAGCGCCGCTCGGCGCCGGGCCCGTACCGGGGGCCAACCCGTCCGGGTGTGGCGCCCCTGAGCTACCGCGGAACCGGATTGGCTGTGTCGGCCGCGGCACACCGCAGAGTTCCCGAGCGAGGGGTGAGTACTCCTGTCACCGTGGCTCTAGCAGGGCTGGTGGCGCTGATCACGGTGCTGCTGGGTCTGCTCGCCCCAGCCGGCGCCGAGGGTGGGATGCCGACTGCGGAGGCTTCTGAACAGCTCGCCGTCGTTTACGTGCAGGACGGCGAGACCCTGCACGGCCTCGCAGCCCGGGTGGCCCCGGAGAGCCCGGTTGATCAGGTGGTGGATCGGATCCGCGTTCTGAACGAACTCGACTCGACGGTGGTCGCGGCCGGTCGGTCGCTGATAGCGCCGATCAACTGACAGCCTTCCGTCGAATGCGGTCCCCGGACAGCAGTCCGTCAGCGCTCGTACCCGCACAGGTACCCTCGGAGTCTGATGGCCCGGTTGTCGGCGCGCCTCCGGTGTGCGACTCCTCGCCGTCGGCAACACTGGCATACGAGTGGTTCGGCCGGAGGGAGCGCGTACACGTGCACTGTCCGTTCTGTCGCCACCCGGATTCGCGGGTGGTGGATTCCCGGGAGACCGACGAGGGCCAGGCGATCAGGCGCCGTCGGGCTTGTCCGGAGTGCGGCCGCCGGTTCACCACCGTGGAAACCGCCGTGCTGGCCGTGGTGAAGCGCAGCGGGGTCACGGAACCGTTCAGCCGGGAAAAGGTCATCAGCGGAGTGCGCCGCGCCTGCCAGGGCCGCGATGTCGATGACGATGCCCTCAACCTGCTGGCTCAGCAGGTGGAAGATGCGGTCCGTGCCGCTGGTTCGCCCGAGATCGCAAGTCACGACGTCGGGTTGGCGATTCTCGGCCCGCTTCGCGAACTCGACGAAGTCGCTTACCTGAGGTTCGCCTCGGTCTACCGCTCGTTTACCTCAGCCGAGGATTTCGAGCGGGAGATCGCGGAACTGCGGTCGCACCGCACAGTCGGTTCCGGGCACTGACGCCGGTGCCGGGTCACCACAACGGATGAGCCGGGCTCATTCCTCGGCGCCGCCCTCCTTGAGATCTTCGGCGTGCTGGGCCAGGAAACGCTCGAACTCCGCACCGAGCTCATCGCCACTGGGCAGGTCCTCATCGCGTGCCAACAGCGAGCGGTTCTCCTGGGCGGCGACGAACGCGTCGTACTGACTTTCCAACGCTCCGACTACCTGCGCGACCTCCGGTGAGGCCTCGACCTGCTCATCGACCTTCTCCCGCACCACCGCCGCGGCCTCGGCCAGTGCGTTCAGGGGAATCTCCAGGTCCGCTGATTTCGCGACCTGTTCGAGCAAGGCTTGGGCGGCTGCCGGGTAATCGGTTTGGGCAAGGTAATGCGGCACGTGAACGGTGTATCCGACAGCCTCGTGCCCATGCTGGGCCATCCGATACTCCAGAAGATTGGAGACGCTGGCCGGTACCTGGACCTCACCCACCCAGGGCTGGTGATCGGCAATGAGGTCGCGGTCGTTCGAATGCGCGGTCATCGACACCGGCCGGGTATGGGGTACGGCCATCGGAATGGTTCCCAGGCCGATGGTGCGGCGAACCTCGAGACGTTCGGCGAGGAGTCGCACAGCGGTGACGAAGCGCTCCCACTGCAAGTCGGGCTCCAGGCCGGCGAGGAGCAGGAAGGGGGTGCCCACAGCATCGCGCAGGGCATACAAGCCCAGTTGGGGCTCCTGGTAACTGGTGAAGTGATCCGTCTTGAAGGTCATCACCGGCCGCCGGGAGCGGTAGTCGAGCAGGTCGTCGATGGCGAACGACGCCACAAGTTCGGTGTCCAACGAGTCCTTCAAGTGCTCGGCGGCGAGTCGGATGGCGTGTCCGGCGTCGGAAAAGCCCTCCAGCGCATGAACCAGCACAGGACCGATGCCGTCGCTCGAGGTCAGTCGGGGCGCAGGCACCTCCAAGGCATAAATCTGTTCGGACGGATGGTTACGGCCGTGCTCGTCCGCCACTGTCGCGCCTCCTGTCCCTCAGCTCAGCGTGTTGACACATCAACATGTTCTGCCAGAAGAACGCCGCACCGGCCCCGGACGTTCCCACCACGCTCACATTCTCTCCCCAGTCCCGGTTTGGTTCACAGGTGAGGGCTCTCCGCACCCGCCGGCACCCGGAAATGGCGGTGTTGGTTGGCACCGTCGGGCCATGACAACAGATCACTCGGCGCAGCCCGACTTCCGCCTCAATCGTCCCGGTGCGCTGATCGCGGCGTTGCCCGCCGTTCTCGGCTTCGTGCCGGAGAAGTCCCTCGTACTGGTGTCCATCGAGAACGGACTGATGGGTGCCGTCATGCGGGCCGACCTGTCCGCTGAACTGATCGGGAACATCGACCGACTCGCCGAGATCGCCGAGACCTCAGGTGCGGAACGTGTGGTCGCGGTCATCGTCGACGAGGACGGCGCCCTGTGCCCGATCTGCAGCGAGGAACACCGTCGGTTGGCCGGTGCGCTGGATTCGGCGCTGGCCCAACGGTCCGTCGAAATCCACGCCGTCCACGTCGTCGATCGGGTCCAGGCCGGCGGAACCTGGCATTGCGTCGACGGGTGCGGAGAGCAGGGCGCGGTGGAGGACCCCAGTGCCTCGCCGCTGGCCGCTGCGGCGGTCCTGGACGGCAGGCGGCTCTATGCCCGCCGGTCGGAGTTACAGGCCGTGATCGAGTTGTCGGACGCAGCGGGATCAGCGCAGCGCGCCGAGGCGATCATGAGCCGCGGGCGCGAGCGGGATGCCGAGTGGGGCGCAGACCCTGACGCGTGTGGACGGCGCGACGTGGAAGCCACGCTCGAGGCAGCTGCCCTCGTGTCGGACGGGGCCGCGCTGGATGACCGGCAGTTGGCAACCCTGGCGTGCGCTGTGAGCGATGTCGCGGTGCGGGACACCCTCTACGCACTGGCGGTAGGCGAGGACTGCGACCGCGCGGAGGCGTTGTGGGCGCGGCTGGCCCGCGAGCTTCCCGACCCGTGGCGGGTGGATGCGCTGGTCCTCCTTGCCTTTTCCGCATACGCCCGCGGCGACGGTCCGCTGGCCGGTGTCTGCCTGGAGGCGGCGTTGCGGTCCGATCCGTCGCACCGGATGGCGGGCATGCTGGACACGGCGCTGCAGTCCGGCATGAGACCGGAGCAGATCCGTGAGCTTGCGGGCACTGGCTACCGGGTCGCCAAGAGGATCGGCGTCCGGCTCCCACCGCGGCGGCGCTTCGGCCGGCGTGCGGTGTGATCCGGTCGCTAGACCTTTTCGACGACCCTCTCCACCTTGACCGCGTGGGCCATCTCGTGGGGCAGTTCGACGTTCTCATGGCCGCTGACGACGATCGTCACGTCGCCATGGGAGTTCGTCTCGACCAGAACCCGGGCGTTGGGCACGACGCCGGCCTCTTTGAGCCGGCCGATCAGCGCGGTGTCACCCTGCACGTGCTCGGTGAGTTGGCGCACGACGACCGCCACGGAGGCACCCGCCGGCAGTTCCGTCAGACGCACCAGCGTGGCGTTGTCCTGGTACGCGGGCGAATCGTCGAGACCCAGCAGCGCAAGGCCGGGGATCGGATTCCCGAACGGCGACACCGTGGGGTTGTCGAGCACCTGCACCAGGCGACGTTCGACGTCCTCGCTCATCACGTGCTCCCAGCGGCACGCCTCGGCGTGGACTTCCTCCCAGGGCAGACCGATGATGTCGACCAGGAGACGTTCGGCGAGGCGGTGCTTGCGCATCACGGAAACGGCGAGCCGACGCCCCTTCTCCGTGAGTTCCAGGTGCCGGTCGCCGGCGACGTGCAACAGCCCGTCCCGCTCCATCCGTGACACGGTCTGGCTCACGGTGGGCCCGCTCTGCTCGAGGCGTTCGGCGATCCGCGCGCGCAACGGCACCACGCCCTCCTCCTCGAGGTCGTAGATGGTGCGCAGGTACATCTCTGTGGTGTCGACCAGGTCATTCATTGAGGGCACCCTTCTTCGCTTCGCGAGTCTACGTCCGTCCCCGCCGCGAGGCTCCCGGATGAGCGGTCCGGTACGCAGACGGCGATGCCCGCCGAGGGATCGGCGGGCATCGCGGTACACGGAACCTGTCAGCTGGCGTAGGACCGCAGCCGTTCGGCACGTTCCCCGTTGCGCAGCTTGTTCATCACTTCACGCTCGATCTGGCGGACGCGTTCGCGCGACAGCCCGAACAGCTTGCCGATCTGGTCCAGAGTGCGCGGCTGACCGTCGTCGAGTCCGAACCGCAGCCGGATCACCTGCTGCTCACGCTCGTCGAGCGTGGCCAAGACGTGCCGGATATCGGTGTGCAGCAGTTCGGAGATCACCGCGTTCTCCGCCGACATCGCTTCGGAGTCCTCGATGAAGTCGCCGAGCGGCGCCTCCTCGTCGGTGCCGACCGGCATGTCCAGACTCACCGGGTCACGGCTGTGCTCGAGCAGGTCATTGATCTTGTCGACGGGAATCCCGGACTCCTCCGCCAGCTCCTCATCGGTGGCTTCCCGGCCCAGGGTCTGGTGCAGTTCCCGCTTGATGCGGGCCAGCTTGTTCACCTGCTCCACCAGATGGACCGGAAGCCGGATGGTCCGGCTCTGGTCGGCCATTCCACGGGTGATCGCCTGACGAATCCACCAGGTCGCGTACGTCGAGAACTTGAAACCTTTGGTGTAGTCGAATTTCTCCATCGCCCGGATCAGACCGAGGTTGCCTTCCTGGATCAAATCCAGCAGGGGCATTCCGCGACCGGTGTAGCGCTTCGCCAGCGACACCACGAGTCGCAGGTTGGCTTCCAGCAGGTGCCGGCGCGCCGCCTGGCCGTCTCGGACGACGACGGCGAGGTCACGCTTGCGGCTCTCGCCGAGACGCTTGCGCGTCTCCAGGAGGTGCTGGGCGTACAGACCCGCCTCGATCCGCTTGGCCAGTTCGACCTCGTCCTCAGCGCTGAGCAGAGCGGTCTTACCGATGCCGTTCAGATAGACGCGAACCAGGTCGGCGGCTGGACTCTGGGTGTCCAGGTCGCTATCGACCCCGCTGCTGGTGACGTTTGCCATGGTGGCCTCCTGATCGGCTCCGACTGTCACTGGGTGTAACGCCCCACCCGGCCTCAGAGTTCCCGCCGGTTGCTGGACTCGTGTGCTCTGACGTGGGCAAATGCGGGCGAGGTCTGAGAATCCGGTAAGAGTTCCCGATCTCGGGGGCTATCGGGAACGTTCTTCGTGGGGTGGTGCGGTCTGTTTTCCCGCAGGCCGTCCGGACTCCAGCGCGCGGATCTCGGCGCGCGGGAACAGGGCGGTGTGCCGAGGGGCGTCCGGGAACCGCCGCGGCTCCTCAGCGCGCCGAGGCGGGCGGTCGTTCGCGATCAAGACGGCCATCCACGGCAGTGGGATGGAGGCAGCCAGGATCGCCAGAGACACCAGGCCGTTGTGCCAGATGCCGTAGGCGAT
The DNA here is from genome assembly GCA_029780675.1 of Actinomycetes bacterium. Lineage (GTDB taxonomy): Bacteria > Actinomycetota > Actinomycetes > Mycobacteriales > Mycobacteriaceae > Mycobacterium. The sequence goes on along the minus strand of JAKOYE010000044.1, from coordinate 36,607 downwards.
GGCCGCGCCGAGGAACGCCGGAATGCGCCAGGACATCAATTTCAGATACTTACGCACCCGCGCCCGGTGCTGCTCCTCATAGGAGAACTCCGCACGGGTGATGAGCACTGGCCGGCCCTCGTCGTCGAATCCGAGATCGCGCTCCATGTCATCACTGTTCCACACCCCGATACCGCGAGACGAGATCAGTTTCCTTACGACTGCCTTACCGGATTAGAGCCCGACCGGGCAGAATGACGGTATGCAGACGGACACCATCGAGCGCACCGACAGCGACGAACGCGTCGACGACGGCACCGACGACGACAGGCCCAAGCACTTCCACTACGTCAAGAAGGACAAGATCGCCGAGAGCGCGGTGATGGGCACCCATGTGGTGGCCCTGTGCGGCGAGGTTTTTCCGGTTACCCGCGCCGCCAAGCCCGGTTCGCCGGTCTGCCCCGACTGCAAGCGGATCTACGAGACCCTCAAGAGGGGCTGACCGCCGCGGGCGCAGGCTGTCCGCTCCCGGTGGGGGAGCCCGGCCGAGTGTCGGCCTGGGGTTCGACCGCCGGATCCGCGCCGTTCGCCTCCGAATCGTCGCCTGTCTCCGCTCCGCGACGCTGCGCCCGCTGTCGCCAGCGGTGCAGGTGCGGGGGCGGCGCCGGCCACTCCTCCTCGATGGCGGCGTTGAGTTCCGCGCCGATCATGATGGCGAAACCGAGGAAGAACGCGAACAGTAGGAACGCGATCGGTGTGGCCAAGGCACCGTAGGTGTAGCCGGTGCGGGTGATGTACTGCAGGTAGATCCGCAGCCCGGCGGTGGCGACAACGAAGAAGGCGGTGGCCAGCACAGCCCCCCACACCAGCCGGTGGGTGGGCAACGGTTGCGGTAGCGATACCCGGTACAGCACCGTCACAGCCAGAATCAGCCCGAGCACCAGCATCGGGTAGTACCCGAATCGCAGCACCGATTCCCAGCTCTCCGGGATGTAGGCGCCGATCTTCCGGGGCCCCAGCGCCAGCAGTGGCGCCGAGGCGATCACGATCACCAGTCCGGCCACGTACAGGCCGAGGGCGAAGAATCGCTGGCGAACGGGGTGCCGCAGGGGAGTCTGGCCATGGGCCTCGACCACCGAGTCGACAAACGCCGACACCGCCGACGATCCGGCCCACAGGCTGATGACGAAGCCGAGTGAGACGACTTCGCCCCGGGCGCCCTGGACGATGTCGGCGATCGTCGGTTCGATGATCTCGGCAACGATGTTGCGGGAGAAAAAGCTGTTCGCCGTGCTGATCAGCTGGGCCTGGATGGCCGGCAGGGTGTCCGGCCCGAACAGCGGTGCGACGTAGGCCAGGCTGCCCAGCAAACCGAGCAGCAGCGGAGGCAGCGAGAGAACGGACCAAAACCCCGCTTGAGCGGACTCGGAAAAGATCGAGTCATCCCATGCCTTGGCCAGCGTCCGCTTGGTGATCCGCCACATGTGATGGGGGCGTGGACGGGCCTGCTGGTCGTTCATCGCCCCCCAGCATTCCGCACGAGTGCAGGGATGGTGTGCAACTCTGCCGACGTGTGCGGTCAGTCGTTGCCGGGATCGACCTCCAGCACCGCCGACAACTCGATCAGCTTTGCCTGGTGCTCATTGGCGTGATGGCGGCAGAACAGCAGTTCGGCACCTGAAGGGAGTTTGGCCCGCACCCGCGCGGCGGCACCGCAACGGTCGCAGCGATCAGCCCGGGTCAGTTCGGGACTGGTCAGCGTTGCGTTCATGGGCTCCTCCGTGGGTGCTGTGCTTCCCGACGGTGATCTCGCCGGGGAGCGTGTCTCTACTGTCTCAGACGTTTCGGCGCGGGTGCTTGTTCCCATGCCCTGGCGATGTGGTGTGTCTCACGCTCCTGGCCGGTGATTCGTCGGGTGATCGTGTGCCATGCAGTCTGGGGGTATGTACTCGAATCCGCAACCGCTGGCCCATCTGTGCCCGGCCGCGGACTGGGCCGCCGCCCGCACCGCCGGGGAGTTGCGCCCCGCCTCCCTCGAGGCGGTCGGGTTCGTCCATCTGTCGACCCGACAGCAGGTTCATCTGCCGGCCAATCGACTCTTCGCCGGACGCGAGGACCTGCTCCTGCTGTCCGTCGACCCCGACCGACTGCCCGGACCGTTGCGCTGGGAACCGGGTCTGCCCGAGGATCCTCCGGACATGCGCTTCCCGCATCTGTACGGGCCGCTGCCGGTCGATGCCGTCATCGCGGTCGGCAGGTACGTGCCGGGGGCCGACGGACGGTTCCCGCCCCTCGGCTAGAACACCCGCTCGCCCCGGTCCGGGACGACCTCGGGCTCAGTCCAGGTAGTCCCGCAGGACCTGGGAGCGGCTCGGGTGACGCAGCTTTGACATGGTCTTCGACTCGATCTGGCGGATCCGCTCACGGGTGACCCCGTACACCTGCCCGATCTCGTCGAGGGTGCGGGGCTGACCGTCGGTGAGCCCGAAGCGCAACCGCACGACGCCGGCCTCGCGCTCGGACAGCGTCTCCAGCACCGACTGCAACTGATCCTGCAGCAACGTGAACGACACCGCGTCCACGGCCACCACGGCCTCGGAGTCCTCGATGAAGTCGCCGAGTTGGCTGTCGCCCTCGTCGCCGATGGTCTGATCCAGCGAGATCGGCTCCCGGGCATACTGCTGGATCTCCAGCACCTTCTCCGGGGTGATGTCCATCTCCTTGGCCAGCTCCTCCGGGGTGGCCTCACGGCCGAGATCCTGGAGCAGCTCGCGCTGGATGCGTCCGAGTTTGTTGATGACCTCGACCATGTGCACCGGGATGCGGATGGTGCGGGCCTGGTCGGCCATCGCCCGGGTGATGGCCTGACGGATCCACCAGGTGGCGTAGGTGGAGAACTTGTAGCCCTTGGTGTAGTCGAACTTCTCGACGGCGCGGATCAGGCCCAGGTTGCCCTCCTGGATGAGATCCAGAAACGCCATACCGCGGCCGGTGTAGCGCTTGGCCAGCGACACCACGAGGCGCAGGTTGGCCTCCAGCAGGTGGTTCTTGGCGCGCTCGCCATCGCGGCAGATCCACTGCATGTCGCGACGCTGCTGGACCGGCAGCTTCTGCCCGGACTCGATCATCTCGGCCAGCCGCTGGGTGGCGTAAAGGCCCGCCTCGATGCGCTTGGCGAGCTCCACCTCCTCTTCGGCGTTGAGCAGTGCCACCTTGCCGATCTGCTTGAGGTAGGCGCGGACCGAGTCGGCCGAGGCGGTGAGTTCGGCGTCCTTGCGGGCCTGGCGCAGCGCTTCGGACTCCTCCTCGTCCCAGACGAAGTCGCCGGAGGCTTTGTCCTTCTCGGACGGTTCGCCGGACTCGTCGTCATCGCCGTCACCTGCCTCCGCCTCGACGGTCGCCACCGCGGGGGAGTCGTCGTCGGCAACCTCCACAACCTCGTCGAGCTCGGCGAGGTCGATCTCGACCGCTTCCGCGGCGGTGTCGATCTCGGGGTCGGCGACGAGAGTCTCCGAATCGTCGACGGCGGCCTCGGTGGCGGCGAGGATCTCCGTCCCCGTGGCATCGGCGGTGGCGGTGGCCTTCTTCGCGCGGCTACGGGTCGCCTTGGCGGGTGCCTTCGCGGCGGCCTTGGCCGGTGCCTTCGCCGCCTTCGCGGCGCTCTTCGCGGGGGCCTTGGCGGCGCTCTTCGCGGGGGCCTTCGCGGCGGCTTTCGTCGTCGCCTTCACCGCCTTCGCCCGCGGTGCTGCGGCCTTCTTGGCGGGAGTCGCGTCCGTCGCGTCAGTCTGGGTAGCGGGGCTTGCCTTGGTCGCTGCCACGTACACCCTTTCGGTCATGCAGTCTTCGGCGGACGTGGACGGTCGCACCGAAAAGTGTCGGTTATCGGAAGTATCGGCCTGACCACTTCAGCGAGCCTCGCCGCTTCCGGTCCGCGACCGCCGAAGATCATTGTAACGACCGACACGGAGTCCGTCGGCCAGCGACGGCCCGAGATCAGGGCGTGGCCTGCGCTTCGGCGGCGGCCATCGCGGCTCCGACGATGCCGGCGGTGTTCAGCAACTCGGCCGCCACCACCGGTGTGCGGTTCTTCAGCAGGGGAATCCACTTCTCAGACTTCCGGCTGATTCCGCCCCCGACGATGATCAGGTCCGGCCAGATGGCGTTCTCCACGGCGATCAGCACCTTGGTGACTTCCTTGGACCAGCGCCGGTAGCCCCAATCCTTCAGTTCCTTGACCGAGGACGCCGCCCGATGCTCGGCCTCCTTGCCACCCACCTCGATATGGCCGAACTCGGTGTTGGGCAGCAGCATCCCGTTATGGATCACCGCCGAACCGATACCCGTGCCGAAGGTCAGCAGCACGACCACACCACTGCGGTTGCGTCCGGCGCCGTAGTGCTGCTCGGCGAGTCCGGCGGCATCGGCGTCGTTGAGGACGGTGACCGGGCGGCCCCCCATGGCCTTGCTGTACGCCTCGGCGGCGTTCACCCCGATCCAATCCCGGTCCACATTCGCGGCGGTCTGCACCACGCCGTCCACGACCACGCCGGGATAGGTGACGCCCAGCGGTCCGTCCCAGTCGAAGTGGGCCACCACCGCGGCGACCACCTCGGTGACGGCGCTCGGCGTCGCGGGTTGCGGCGTCTCGAGGCGGAACCGCTCGCCGACGAGCTTTCCGGTCTCGAGGTCAACCAGGGCGCCCTTGACGCCGCTGCCGCCGACGTCGACGCCGAGGGCCTGACGAGGGGTGCTGGGCTGGGTCGATGTCATGGTGGATCTCCCGTCGGTCGGATCACAACACTAGTGGGTACGCCGATAGCCGATACCTGGATTGTGTTGCGATAGCGGACATGTGCGGGGTTGATACCGATGAACGTTGATGTCGATGAGTTGCGCGCCACGGCCGAGCAGGTGGTTGACGTGGCCGCCCGTTTCGTGCGGCGGCGACGCGCCGAGATGTTCTCGGCAGCCGTCACCGGATCGGTGCGCACCAAGAGCAGCCCCACCGATCCGGTGACGGTGGCCGACACCGAGACCGAACGACTCGTGCGTGATCTGCTGGCGGACCTGCGGCCGGGAGAGCCGATCCTCGGGGAAGAGGGTGGTGGTCCGGCGGACGGACGCTCGGGGCTGAGGTGGGTCGTGGACCCGATCGACGGGACCGTCAACTTCCTGTACGGGATACCGGCGTACGCGGTATCGCTGGCGGCGCAGGTGGACGGCGTCTCAGTCGCCGGAGCGGTAGCCGACGTGGTCAGCGGTGAGATCTACTCCGCGGGGCACGGCAGGGGCGCAACCGTCTCGCAGGGGGGCGAATCCCGGGTTCTGCGGTGCACTGCCGCGACGGAACTGTCGATGGTGCTGCTGGGCACCGGGTTCGGCTACCAGCCACAGCGGCGGTCGGCTCAGGCGGAGCTGCTGGCCCGGTTGCTGCCGGTGGTTCGGGATGTCCGCAGGTTCGGATCCGCCGCGCTGGACCTCTGTCATCTGGCCGCGGGCCGCCTGGACGCCTACTACGAGCACGGGCTGAACGTGTGGGACTGGGCAGCCGCCGCACTGATCGCATCGGAGGCGGGGGCGGTGGTCCGGACACCCCCGGAGTCCGATGGTGTGTTGATCGCGGCCGCGCCGGGGGTCGCCGAGGAATTCCGCGGCGTGCTCGAGCGGCTGGGCGGGCTGGCTCCGCTGCCCTGACCGGTTCCGCGCGGGCTGCGCTCAGCAGGTGCCGTTGTGAATTTTGCTGAGCAGGGCGGAGTCGGCGGGTTCGACGGCGCCCGGGCGAAGTCCGGAAAGCACGGCGGCGATGTCGTCGCTGTTCGACAGTGAGGTGAAGTCGGTTCCGATGACCAGATCCACCGAATCGTCGGTGCGGTCGTCGCGGTAGAGCTCCACGCAGGGGGCCACCAGCCACGCCGCTGCGGCGTTGGCCTTGCCGGACTCGCCGAACCGGATCTGCCCCTGGCAGGCGAGCCTGGTCCCGGCGTAGATCGGATCGTTGGCCGCTGTCGGCGCGGCGAATCCCAGATCGCGCAGCGCCCCGGCGACCTCGCCGGCCTGACCGCCCTGGCCACTGGCGTTGAGCACCCGGATCTTGGTGTCCGCCAGTTTGGCGGGCGCGACCTCGATCAGCGTCGAACCCGACACCCGTTGGCCCAGCCTGGGGGCCTCCGGATCGGTGGGTGCCGGAGGCTCGTTGCAGATCGCGGTATCGGCGATGGTCACCGGCCGGGTCAGCACCACACCCCACACCACCGCCGTCACCACGCTGAGGACACCCAGAGCGACCAGTGCCGGCCGGTAGTTGCGCCGCCGGAAGGGCTGGCCGTCCTTGTCGAGCGACGTGCCGTTGGTGATGAGAGCGACCACGAGAGCACTGTAATGGCCCGATCTGATGCCAGGTCCAACACACTCCGTCCCGGGAGTGACGGAAATCACACGATGGTTCCGGCCATCCGGGCAGTAATCGTTTGGCGGAGGCGTTCGTCGCTGATACAAACCTCTGCTGGGGCTCAGCTTGAGGTCCTCATCGAGGGAAGTGGATATGGCAACTGACTACGACGCCCCACGGCGTACAGAGACCGACGAGGTGTCCGAAGACTCGTTGGAAGAGCTCACCGCGCGCCGCAATGAGGCACAGTCCGCCGTCGTCGACGTCGACGAGACGGAATCTGCCGAGTCTTTTGAGTTGCCGGGCGCGGACCTTTCCGGCGAGGAACTGTCGGTACGGGTCGTGCCCAAACAGGCCGACGAGTTCACCTGCTCAAGCTGTTTCCTCGTTCATCACCGCAGCCGTCTGGCCAGCGAGAAGAACGGCATGATGATCTGCACCGACTGCGCCGCCTGAGGCGCGACTGCTCAGCTGCGCAGAGCGGACAGAACCCGGTCCGGGTGCCGGGTGCTGACGAGCCAGTACGGTGTCGGGTCGTCTGGGTCGTCGAGAACCACCAGCACCATGGGACCGACCCAGGTCCGGTGCAGCACGTAGGCGGCGGGGTCGAGTTGGCGCCCCATGGCGGCCGACTTCGCGGTGCGGGGAACGACGGCTGACCTGCTCACCACCGATGTGGGCAGGTGGGCCGGGCCGGCCAGGAGTTCGACCCCGGTCGGGGTGCTCACCACCTGGACCTCGGTGCGGCTCAGCCACAGCAGCACCCCGGCCGCGACGATCGCCATCACCGCGTACGGGATCCAGTCGGGCAGCGGGCGCACGCCCAGGTTGACCTCGTAGGCGAGCACGGCAGACGCTCCGAGTCCGAGCGGCCACCACCACCAGGGCACCCATAGCCGTTCGCGATAACGCACCGTTTGCGAGGTCACGCGCGGGGCAGACACGGGTCCAAGGGTAGTCTTTGCCCTCGTGCTCATTGATCTGCCGGTGGTTCGTCTCGACCGCGAACTCCCGATGCCCGGCCGCGCCCACGAGGGTGATGCCGGGGTTGATCTGTTCAGCGCCGAGGATGTCGAGCTTCGGCCGGGTCAACGCGCGCTGGTGCCCACCGGTATCGCCGTGGCTATTCCGCACGGCATGGTGGGTCTGATCCACCCCCGCTCGGGTCTGGCTGCGCGCGTTGGGCTTTCGATCGTCAACAGTCCCGGCACCGTCGACGCGGGCTACCGTGGCGAGATCAAAGTGGCACTGATCAACCTCGACCCGGCCGAGCCGATCGTCATTCGGCGCGGTGACCGCATCGCCCAGTTGCTGGTCCAGCGGGTCGAGTTGCCCGAGCTGGTCGAGGTGGCCTCGTTCGACGAGGCCGGACTGGCTGACACCTCCCGTGGCGATGGCGGTCACGGTTCCTCCGGCGGACATGCGAGTTTGTGATGGCATTCGGCAGACGTAAGAAAGACCAGAAGCCGGCCGACGAGGCGCAGGCGAAGCCCGACGACACGGGCTCTGCCGGTGCCGTACCGGCCGCGGCACCCGCGGTCCGGGCCGCTCAGGACGAGCCCGTCGGGGAGGACGACGACACCGACGACGGTCCGTTCGACATCGAGGACTTCGACAATCCCGAGGACGCCCTCGTCGCGCGACTCGATCTCGGCTCGGTGCTGATCCCGATGCCGGCCGGTGGCCAGGTCCAGGTGGAACTCAGCCAGACCGGTGTCCCGAGCGCCATCTGGGTGGTCACCCCCAACGGCCGGTTCACCATCGCCGCCTACGCGGCGCCGAAATCCCCCGGTCAGTGGCGCGAGGTGGCGGCCGAACTCGCCGAAGCGCTGCGCAAGGACAACGCCTCGGTGTCCATCCAGGACGGCCGATGGGGCCGTGAGGTGGTCGGTTCCGGCGCCGGAGTGGTTCGTTTCATTGGCATCGACGGCTACCGCTGGATGATCCGCTGTGTGGTCAACGGCAACCCGGACTCGATGGAGGCACTGGCCGCCGAAGCGCGCGAAGCCCTCGCCGACACGGTGGTCCGGCGCGGTGAGACGCCGATGCCCGCCCGAACCCCGCTTCCCGTCCAGCTGCCCGAGCAGCTGGCCGCCCAACTGCGGGCGGCGGCTGCCCAGCAGGCGCAACAGGCGCAGCAGGCCATGCTGGCGGCGCAGCAGGCGCAACAGGCGCAGCAGGCCATGTTCGCCGCGCAGCAGGCCCTGCTGGCCCAGCAACAACAGCAGGCCGGGCAGGCGCAGCAGACCGAGCAGGGGCAACCGCAGCCGCTCGGAACCGAGGAGCGGCGCAGCGCGGCCGGTTCGGCCATGCAGCAGTTGCGTGGGACGGGCAGCGGGAGCTGAATCCCAGTCGGGCTCAGCGGGGGAGCCGGTGCGGCGTCAGCCGGCCGCCGGGTTCGGCTCCGCAGCCTCGATGAGAGCGTCAACGCAGGCGGTTCCCAGGAGCGACGGATCAGGCCCGAACTGATCCAGTCGCACCGTGCGAAGGACTGCTCGCGGCGCGGCGTCGGCCCACTCCCGTGCCACGGAGATCGGGTGAATCAGGTCATCGCAAGCGCCCGCGACGCCCAGCGGCGGCCGCAGCTGACGCAGGTGGTCCGCGGTGGGGGCGATGTAGCCGGCGGCCGCATCCAGCGCATCGGGAAGATCGGGCCACTGCCGTAGCCACGACCTGCTCAATTCGTCGGCCAACCAGCCCGGACTGGAGGCTCGCATCCCTGCGGTGACCGCGGTGAGGCCGATCCGGCGCAGTTCGGCGGCGGTGTGCCTGGCCGAGACGGCGGCCGCGGCCGAGCCCGGCGCGCCCGTCCACGGCGGCAACGCGGCGAGCACCCCGAGTGTCCGGTCCGGATTCTCCAGCGCCCAGGCGACGGCGACCGCGGCCCCCAGCGACACCCCACCGACGATGATCCGCCGATCCGCCGCGGCCTCGGACAGCGCACGCCGGTAGCCGGCCACGAGATCCCGGGGCCGCGGCGGCACGGGCGCGCAGATGGCGCCGGCCCGGTCGAGGGGCTCGCTGAACACCCGGCGCAGGTAGTCCTCATCCGACCCGGTCCCCGGCAGCAGGACGGTCAACACACCGTGAAGTGATAGCGACACCAGACGATGGTGCCGGACTGAAGACCTGAGTCCGGGCAGGTGGGTGGGCCTCGTGGCGCAACGGAGGCGCAAGGTCTACCGTGGCCTCTGCACCACGCACCAACTTCAGGAGAGCCATGGCCCCGGCCGAAGGTTTTGCCCGCCGTCTCACCCGCCGGCGCACCGAGAGCCCCGAGCAGCGCGACGCCGAGGAATGTACCGGCGAGACCGCCGCCCAGCGGGCCGTCGACTGCCGCCGCGGTCAGGAGGTGACCATGGTGGGAGAACTCCGCAGCGTGGACACCAACGCCAAGGGCTGCGGCTGCGCGGTCCGCGCGGAGTTCTTCGACGGCACGGAAATGGTGACACTGGTGTGGATGGGCCAGCGCCGCATCCCTGGTATTGAGTGCGGGCGCAGGCTGCGAGTCCGCGGCCGGTTGGGCATGCTCGACAACGGCGGCAAGGCGATCTACAACCCGCATTACGAGATCCAGCGTTGACCAGCGCAAATACCGGGGAGGCCAATACCGGGGAGGCTGATCCGGGGGAGGCCGACACCGGGACCGAGCGGGTGGATGCCCCCGCCGGCGCCGCCACCCCCGCCCAGGCCCTCCTCGGCCAGATGGGCGGGGTCAGCGGCCTGATCTACTCCGCGTTGCCGGTGGCGGTGCTGGTTCCGGTCAACACCGCGTTCGGCTTGGTGCCGGCGATCTGTTCCGCATTGGCCGCCGCCGCGGCGGTCCTGGTGTGGCGGCTGCTGCGCAAGGACTCCGTCCAGCCCGCCGTCGCCGGATTCGCCGGCGTCGGCATCAGCGCGCTCATCGCCTGGTGGGTGGGGGAGTCCAAGGGGTATTTCCTGCTCGGCATCTGGATGTCGTTGTTCTGGGCGGTGATCTTCACCCTTTCGGTGCTGGTCCGCCGTCCCGCCGTGGGATTCGTCTGGAGCTGGATCAACGGCCACGACCGGGCGTGGCGGAAATCCCGCCGTGCCGTGCTCGCCTTCGACCTGGCCACCCTGACTTGGGTGCTGGTCTTCGGCGCGCGTTTTGTCGTGCAGCACCACCTGTACGACGCCGACAAGACGGGCTGGCTGGGGGTTGCCCGGATCGCCATGGGATGGCCGTTGGCGGCCGTCGGCGCCCTCGTGACGTACCTGGCGATCCGAGCGGCCCAGCGTGCCCTGCACGAGGCCGAGCCGGCCTGACCGGACCCTGTGGTCTACGCCTGGCCGTGCAGCAGCAGCCTGCGCAGTTCGGCTTCCACCTCAGGGGAGGCCACGAAAAGCAGTTCATCGCCGCCCTCGAGGGGCTGGTCGGGCTCGGGCACGATCACCCGCTGACCGCGCAGGATGGTCACCAGCGCGGCGTCGCGGGGCAGGGTCAGTTTGCGCACCGGCCGGCCGCCCCACACCGTGTCGTCGGGCAGTGTGACCTCCACCAGGCTGGCGTTGCCCTTACGGAACTCCATCAGCCGGACCACATCGCCCACGGCGAACGCCTCCTCGACCAGCGAGGCCAGCATGCGGGGGGTGGACACCGCCACGTCGACACCCCAGTTGCCGTCGAACAGCCACTCGTTGCGCGGGTCGTTGACCCGGGCCACCACCCTCGGCACCGCGAACTCGGTCTTGGCGAGCAGGGAGAGCACCACGTTGACCTTGTCATCGCCGGTCGCGGCGATCACCACGTCGAAATCCTCGAGGTGGGTGGCCTCCAGCAGGCTCAGTTCGCAGGCGTCGCCGAGGCGCCAGTCCGCCGCGGGGATCGCATCCGGGTCGTAGTGGCCGGGGTTGCGCTCGATCAGCGTCACCTCGTAGGCGTTCTGCACCAGTTCGCGGGCGATGGAGCGGCCGACGGCTCCCGCCCCGGCGATGGCGACCTTCATTCCCCGGTCCCTTCGGCAGGAGGCTGGGCGGCGATGGCCAGTGCCTCGCCGGCGCGGCCGGACACGGCCGCCAGGTAGACCTGGTCGCCGGCCTGGATGACGGTCCTGGCGTCGGGCAGCACCCCCGCGCCGAAGCGGATCAGGAACGCCACCCGGCCGCCCGTCGCGGACTCGAGATCGGTGATCCGATGACCGACCCAGTTCTCGTTCAGGTCGAGTTCGCCGACGGCGACGGTTCCGGTCGGATCCCGCCAGCGCGTGGTCTCCGCGTCCCGCACCAGGGTGTTCAGCAGCCGGTCGGTGGTCCACGGCACCGTCGCGACGGTGGGAATCCCCAGGCGTTCGTAGACCGCGGCGCGTTTGGCGTCGTAGATGCGGGCCACCACGCGCTGGACGCCGAAGTTCTCCCTGGCGACCCGAGCCGAGATGATGTTCGAGTTGTCCCCGGAGGAGACCGCGGCGAAGGCATCCGCACGGTCGATGCCGGCACGCAGCAGAACGTCCCGGTCGAATCCCATCCCGAGGACCTTCTCGCCGTCGAACTCCAACGACAACCGGTTGAACGCCGCGGGGTCGCGATCGACGATCGCCACCTCGTGTCCGATCCGGCAGAGGGCGTCGGCCAGCGAAGCGCCCACCCGGCCGCAGCCCATCACCACAATCCGCACCAGAAAGTCCTCTCGGCCGTACCAGCGCCGACCCGTACCGGTCTCGGGGTCACGCTACCGCCAGACCGGGGAAGGCTTAACCTTGGCTACCGTGCCCAAGCTATCGTCCGGCCTGCGCAGGGTGCTGCTTGGACAGCCGTTTCGCAGCGACACCTTGGCGCACACGCTGTTGCCCAAGCGGATCGCGCTCCCGGTGTTCGCCTCCGATGCCATGTCGTCGGTGGCCTACGCCCCTGAAGAGGTCTTCCTCGTGCTCTCGGTGGCGGGTTTGTCCGCGTACACGATGGCGCCCTGGATCGGTGTGGCGGTCGGCCTGGTGATGCTGGTGGTGGTCGCCTCCTACCGCCAGAACGTCCACGCCTACCCTTCGGGCGGCGGCGACTACGAGGTGGTCACCACCAATCTCGGGCCGACCGCCGGACTCACGGTGGCCAGCGCCCTGCTGGTCGACTATGTGCTGACCGTGGCGGTGTCGATGGCCTCGGCCATGTCGAACATCGGCTCGGCGGTGCCCTTCGTGGCCGAGCACAAAGTGCTGTTCGCGGTGGCGGCGATCCTGCTGCTGACCGCGATCAACCTGCGTGGCATCCGGGAGTCCGGCACAGCCTTCGCCATCCCGACGTACGCCTTCATCGCGGGCATGTTCATCATGCTGGCCTGGGGTTTCTTCCAGATCCATGTCCTGGGCCATGACCTGCGCGCGGAGTCCGCCGATTTCGAACTGCAGGCCGAGCACGGCGACATCATGGGTGTTGCGCTGGTCTTCCTGGTAGCCCGGGCGTTCTCGTCCGGGTGCGCGGCGCTGACCGGGGTCGAGGCGATCAGCAACGGGGTACCGGCCTTCCGCAAGCCGAAGTCGCGCAATGCCGCCACCACGTTGCTGATGCTCGGCGGCATCGCCGTCACGCTGCTGCTGGGCATGATCCTGCTGGCGGTGGACACCGGGGTGAAGATCGCCGAGCGGCCGGCCGAGCAGCTCATCGGCGCGCCGGCGGACTACCAGCAGAAGACGATGGTGGCCCAACTCGCCGACGCGGTGTTCCACGACTTCCCGGTCGGGCTCTACCTGATCGCCGGGATCACGGCGCTGATCCTGGTGCTGGCCGCGAACACCGCGTTCAACGGATTTCCCGTGCTCGGGTCGATCCTGGCTCAGGACCGTTTTCTGCCGCGCCAACTGCACACCCGCGGCGATCGGCTGGCCTTCTCCAACGGCATCCTGTTCCTGGCCTTCGCCGCGATCGCCTTCATCGTGGCTTTTCGTGCCGAGGTCACCCATTTGATCCAGCTCTACATCGTCGGGGTCTTCGTGTCGTTCACCCTCAGCCAGATCGGCATGGTGCGGCACTGGAACCGGCTGCTGAGCTTCGAGGACGACGCCGCCGAGCGGCGCCGGATGATGCGGTCACGGGCGATCAACACGATCGGGTTCATCTCCACCGGGTCGGTTCTTGTCGTCGTCCTGGTGACCAAGTTCGTGGCCGGCGCCTGGATCGCGATCGTGGCGATGGGCGCTCTCTTCGTGCTGATGAAGGCCATCCACCGGCACTACGACACGGTGTCCCGCGAGCTCACCCCCGACGAGGAGCAGCAGGGGGAGATCGTGTTGCCATCCCGCAACCACGCGGTGGTGCTGGTGTCGAACATGCAACTGCCCACGCTGCGTGCGCTGTCCTACGCGCGGGCCACCCGCCCGGACGTGCTCGAGGCGCTCACCGTCAACGTCGACGACCTGGAGACCCGCAAACTCACGCTGGCCTGGGAGGACAGTGACGTCTCCGTTCCGCTCAAGGTGGTGTCCTCGCCGTACCGCGAGGTGACCGGACCGGTGCTCGACTACGTCAAGCGGATCAGCAAGGAGGCGCCGCGGACGGTGGTGACGGTGTTCATCCCGGAATACGTGGTCGGTCACTGGTGGGAGGGGCTGTTGCACAACCAGAGCGCGCTGAGGCTCAAGACCCGGTTGCTGTTCATGCCCAACGTGATGGTGACCTCGGTGCCCTGGCAGCTGAACTCCTCCGACCGGGTCAAACAGCCCGAACAGCAGAGTGCGCCCGGAGACGTCCGCCGGGGTTTCGCGGAATGACGGCCCGGCGGTGACGGCCCCGCGGGAACTCGAACTGCTCACCGGGCCGGCCGCCAACGGCGGCAGCTGCGTGGCCCGCCACGACGGCCGGGTGGTGTTCGTGCGCTACGCGCTGCCCGGCGAGCGGGTCAGGGCGCGGGTGACCTCGGAGAAGGGGTCGTACTGGCACGCCGCGGCGGTCGAGGTGCTCGACCCCGCACCCGACCGGATCCCGTCGCTGTGTCCGATCGCGGGGGTGGACGGTGCCGGATGCTGCGATTTCGCCTTCGTCGACCCCGTGGCGGCGTTGGCGATCAAGGGGCAGGTGGTCGCCAATCAGCTTGCGCGCCTTGGGGATTACCAATGGGAGGGAACCGCCGAGGCGGTCGGGGCCGGCGAGCCCAGCGGCTGGCGCAGCCGGGTGCGGTTGGACACCGACGCCGAGGGCCGGGCCGGTTTCCACCGTTATCACAGCGCCGACCTGGTCACCGACCTGCGCTGCGGTCAGTTGCCGGACGGCATGCTGGCCGGGCTCGAGGGTCCGCGCTGGACCAGCGGCCAGCAGGTGTACGTGGCCGTCGACGACGACGGTCACCGGCACGTGGGCGTGACGTCGCCCGACCGGCGCGGGGTCGTGATCGTCGAGGGCTCCGGCGAGGTGCTCCAGCGGGTGGGGGACCGGGAGTGGCGGATCCCGGTCGACGCGTTCTGGCAGTCCCATCGTGATGCCGCAGCCACCTACAGCACGCTGGTCCGGGAGTGGTCCGGCGACCTGCCCGGTGCCCGGGCCTGGGATCTCTACGGCGGAGCGGGGGTGCTGGCCGCGGCGCTGGCCGACGCGGTCGGTGAGCGCGGCCGGGTGCTCACGGTGGACAGTTCGCGGCCGGCCTCGGCGGCTGCGCGGGTGGCACTGGCCGACCTGCCCGGGGTGCGGGTGGTCACCGGATCGGTGCGTGCGGTGCTCGCCGACCAGCGCCGCCCGGCCGGTGTCGCGGTGCTGGACCCGCCCCGGGCAGGTGCCGGGAAGGCCGTCATCGACCTGGTCGCCGCGGCCGGAACGCCTCGGGTCATCCATATCGGCTGCGAGGCTGCCGCGTTCGCCCGTGACGTCGGCCTGTACCGATCCCACGGCTACCGGGTCGAGCAGATCAGGGTGTTCGACGCCTTCCCACTCACCCACCATGTGGAGTGCGCCGCACTGCTGACCAGGTGAGGGCGGCCTAGGTGAGGGCAGCTTTGTAGGATTGCCCGCAGGCGTGCCGGGAAGTCTGGTCGGCAGCGATCCACCGACCCGTCAATCGAGGTGAAGCCTGTGAGCCCGCCAGATCCGTCCCGCAGGCGCTCCGGACGCGCGCTGCTCGCCCTGCCCACCCGACTGTTCACCCGCGGGTCGTGGTCGGAATCACGGCGCATCACCACGATCCTCCGCAAGGAGACCATCGGTGGGGCGGTGCTGCTGGCCGCGGCGGCGATCGCCCTGATCTGGGCGAACTCGCCCTGGTCGGACTCCTACCACGCGCTGCGCGATCTGAAGGTGGGCAGCGACGACGTCGGCCTGCACCTGCGGCTGTCCCTCGGCGGCTGGGCGGCCGACGGCCTGTTGGCGATCTTCTTCTTCGTGGTCGGCTTGGAACTCAAGCGCGAATTCGTCGCCGGTGATCTGCGTGACCCGGGCCGCGCGGCGTTGCCGATTGCGGCGGCCGTCGGCGGCATGGTGGTGCCCGCGGTGATCTTCGTCGCGTTCACCGCCGGGGCCGGCGACGGTGCGCTGCGGGGGTGGGCGATCCCGACGGCGACCGATATCGCGTTCGCGGTCGCGGTGCTCGCCGTGATCTCCACCCACCTCCCTGCCGCGCTGCGGACCTTTCTGCTGACGCTGGCGGTGGTCGACGACCTGCTGGCGATCACCGTGATCGCGCTGTTCTACACCGCGAAGATCAACCTCACCGCCCTGCTGCTCGCGATGATTCCGCTGGCGATCTTCGCCCTGCTGGTGCAGCGCCGGGTTCGCTCGTTGTGGCTGCTGCTGCCCCTGGCGGCGGCGACGTGGGCGCTGATTCACGAGTCCGGCGTGCATGCCACCGTCGCCGGGGTGCTCCTTGGCTTCACGGTGCCGGTGCTGCAACGTGACGGTGAGTCGGGGCCCAGTCTGGCCGAGCATTTCGAGCATCTCGCGCGGCCGATTTCAGCGGGTTTCGCCATCCCGGTGTTCGCCTTCTTCGCCGCCGGGGTGACCATCGGCGGCTATGACGGATTGGTGACGGCGCTCAGCGACCCGATCGCCCTGGGCATCGTTTTCGGCCTCGTGGTCGGCAAGGCCGTCGGCATCTTCGGCACGACCCGGATCCTGGCGGCGTTCACCCGCGCGTCCCTTGACTCAGCACTGCGCTGGATCGACATCCTCGGGGTCTCGATGCTGGCCGGGATCGGATTCACGGTATCCCTGCTGATCGGCGAATTAGCGTACGGATCAGGGTCTGCGCGCGAGGATGTGGTCAAGGTCGGAGTGCTCACCGGTTCTTTGCTGGCGGCTCTGCTCGCCGGCGTTCTGCTGCGCATCCGCAACCGGCACTATCGGGCGATCTGTGAGGCGGAGAGCACCGATTCCGACCGCGACGGAGTGCCCGACGTCTACCAGACGACGGATCGCGCTACCGGGCCCGGCGCCGGTGGTGCTGCGTAGACTGGTCCCATGCTTGAACAGGTCCGCGGCCCCGCTGATCTGCAGCACCTGTCGCAGGATCAGCTGACTCAACTGGCCGTCGAAATCCGGCAGTTCCTGATCCACAAGGTCGCCGCGTCCGGTGGGCATCTGGGGCCCAATCTCGGAGTGGTTGAACTGACACTCGCCCTGCACCGGGTGTTCGACTCCCCGCACGACCCGATCATCTTCGACACCGGCCACCAGGCCTACGTCCACAAGATGCTGACCGGACGCTGGGCGGACTTCGACACGTTGCGCAGCAAGGGCGGGCTGTCGGGTTACCCGTCCCGGGCCGAGAGCGAGCACGACTGGGTCGAGTCCAGCCATGCCTCGTCCGCGTTGTCCTACGCCGACGGGTTGGCCAAGGCTTTCCAGCTGACCGGTCAGCGCAACCGGCACGTGGTGGCGGTCGTTGGTGACGGGGCGCTCACCGGCGGCATGTGCTGGGAGGCGCTGAACAACATCGCCGCAGCGAAACGACCGGTCGTCGTCGTCGTCAACGACAACGGCCGCAGCTACGCCCCGACCATCGGCGGTCTGGCCGATCACCTGGCCGGGCTGAGACTGCAGCCCGCCTACGAGCGGATGTTGGAGCGCGGTCGCAGCGCGGTGCGGGGCATCCCGCTGATCGGCGAGGTCTGTTTCCAGGCCCTGCACGGGGTGAAGGTCGGCATCAAGGACGCGGTCTCGCCGCAGACGATGTTCACCGATCTCGGGTTGAAGTACGTCGGGCCGATCGACGGCCATGACGAGCACGCGGTGGAGAACGCTCTGCGGCACGCCCGCGGCTACAACCGCCCGGTGCTCGTGCACGTAGTCACCCGCAAAGGGATGGGTTACGCCCCGGCGGAGAATGACGTCGCCGAGCAGATGCACGCCTGCGGAGTCATCGACCCGCACACCGGGATGGCCACCAAGGAATCCGCCCCGGGGTGGACGTCGGTGTTCTCCGACGCGCTCATCGGGTACGCGGCCAAACGCCGCGACATCGTCGCCATCACCGCCGCGATGCCCGGCCCGACCGGACTGGCGGCCTTCGGTGAGCGCTACCCCGACCGGCTTTTCGACGTGGGGATCGCCGAACAGCATGCCGTGACCTCGGCGGCCGGCCTGGCGATGGGCGGTCTGCATCCGGTGGTGGCGGTGTACTCGACGTTCCTCAACCGGGCTTTCGACCAGGTCATGATGGACGTCGCCCTGCACAAACTGCCGGTGACCCTCGTGCTGGACCGGGCCGGTATCACCGGCAACGACGGCGCCAGCCACAACGGCATGTGGGATATGTCGATTCTCGGCGTCGTTCCCGGCATGCGCGTCGCGGCGCCGCGGGACGGCGCACGACTGCGGGAGGAACTCGGCGAGGCGCTTGACGTGAAGGACGGACCGACGGCGCTTCGCTTCCCGAAAGGCGATGTAGGCGAGGACATTCCGGCGCTGGAACGGGTCGGTGGTGTCGACGTGTTGGCGCGCCCCGCCGAAGGTCTGGCTCCGGATGTGCTGTTGGTGGCGGTCGGGGCGTTCGCGCCGATGGCGCTGAAGGTCGCCGAACGGCTGCGCACCCAAGGCATCGGAGTCACGGTGGTCGATCCCCGCTGGGTGTTGCCGGTGCCGGCGGAGTTGGCCGCGATGGCCCGGACGCACAAACTGGTGGTGACCGTCGAGGACAACGGGGTCAGCGGCGGCGTGGGCGCGACGGTCTCGGCCGCGCTGCGGGCCGACGATATCGACACCCCGTGCCGGGACGTCGGCGTTCCGCAGCGCTTCCTCGACCACGCCTCGCGCAACGAGGTGCTCGCCGACGTCGGCCTGACCGATCGCCACATCGCCCGCCAGATCACCGGCTGGGTGGCCGCGCTGGGGTCGATGGACCTATCGGTCGGCGAGCGGGTCGACTGACCCTAGGGCCGGCCCAACGCGTCGGCCAGCACCGGTGCGACCAGTTCGCACTGCCAGTTGCGGGCGCCCCCGTCGCGCAGGAAGTCGGCGACCGCGATACCGGCATCCGCCGGCGTCTGCCAGTCCCAGCACAGCCTGCGGACCAGGTCGGGGGAGACGAGGTTCTCGGTCGGCACACCTACCCGGGCGGAGAGCCCGGCGAGTGCCGCCCGGGCGGCTTCGAGGCGGGCCGCGGCCTCGGGGTTTCGCCGCGCCCAGCGGACCGGCGGCGGCGGCCCGTCCAGCGGTTCGCTGATCTCCGGGAGGTCGGTGCTGGTGCGCGCCGCTCGCAGCGCATCCAGCCAGACCCGCGCACCGCGCTTCTGCTTGCTGCCGCCAAACACCGGAAGGGCGGTGAGTTCCTCGACGGTTGTGGGCTGCGCCAGTGCGGCGGCGATGATCGCGGAGTCCGGCAGGATCCGGCCGGGCGCGATGTCGCGGGTGCGGGCGATCCGGTCCCGCACGGTCCACATCTCCCGCACTGCCGCCAGACCGTGCTGCGTGCGGACCTTGTGGAGACCAGAGGTTTTGCGCCACCGGTCGCGTCGGGTGGGAGTAGGTTCGCTGCGCCGCAGATACTCGAATTCCTCAGCGGCCCAATGGCTTTTGTTCTGCTCATCGAGAACCTCGGCGATGGCGTCCCGCAGTTCGATCAGCACCTCGACATCCAGGGCGGCGTAATTGAGCCAGTCGGCGGGCAGCGGACGTATGGACCAGTCGGCCGCACCGTGTCCCTTGGCCAGGCCGAGGCCCAGCAGCCGTTGCACCATCGCCGCAAGGTTGACCCGGTCGAAGCCGGCCAGGCGGCTGGCCAGTTCGGTGTCGTAGAGGGCGGGCGGGCGCAGACCCACTTCGGCCAGGCACGGCAGATCCTGGTCCGCGGCGTGCAGAATCCATTCGTCGGACCCGAGCACTTCGGCCAGCGGAGCCAACACATCGAGTGGGCTGCCGCCGTGGTTCACCGGGTCGATCAGCACCGTTCCGGCCCCGTGACGTCGGATCTGGATCAGATACGCCCGGTTGGAGTAGCGGAATCCGGACGCGCGTTCGGCGTCGACGGCGAACGCACCGCGGCCCGCCGCCAGTTTCTCGGCGGCTCGTGCGATCTCCCCGGCGGTGACAGAGACCGGCGGCACACCTTCGGCCGGACAGCGCAGCGGGACCGATTCGGGCTCCGGCGCCGCCGGGGCGCTCTGGTCCGGCGGCGGAACGGCATCGGTCCGGACGACGGTGTCGTCGCTCATCTCAGGCGCGTGACCGGGTGCTGAGGTCGATGACGCCGACCGGCGGCAGCCCGGCGGCATGTTCGAGCACTTCGCAGAAGGCCTGGACATGAGGGCCCAGCGCCAGCGTGGTGGCGGTCCAGGAGGCGCGCAGCTCCAGCTGGTGGGCGCGCGGCGGCCCCGAGATGTCGCCATACCGGACCGACGATGTCGCCGTGACCGTTCCGCCCAGCGCGGTCACCTCATCGGAGCGTGATTCCAGCGCATCGACCAGCCAGCTCCAGGCGACCTCGGGCAGCAGCGGATCGACTGCCTCGTGCGAGTCCAGATCCGCCTGGATGAAGGCGACCAACCGCATGGTGCCGTCCCAGGCGTCCGCGCCGTCCGGGTCGTGCAGCAGGATGAGCCGCCCGAAGGCGTCGCTCGGAACCGCGGACCCGCCCGTGCCGTCGGCGAGCGCGGTGGCCTCGTCCCGTTTCACCTCCGCGCCGAGCGCGTAACTGAACGGCGCCAGGCGCTGCGGCGGACGGATCGGACCCAACTCGATCTCCGGCCGCACCCCGGCGGCGTTCATCGCCGCGACGGCCTCACGGAACTGCGCAGGCTCGGCGGTGGTCACACCAACCGACGCTAGCGGCATCCGGCAGAGCCTGCAGGCAGGCGCGCCGGACCACCCCCGCCGGTGCGAGGGCCGAATCCGCCGCCGTGGCAGCATGGTGCCGGTGAGCAACCGTCGCCACCTCCCCGAGGCGCCCTACCTGGCGGCGGCCACCGGCCGCACCCCGAACCACGTTCCGGTCTGGTTCATGCGGCAGGCCGGTCGTTCGTTGCCGGAGTACCGCCGACTGCGGGCGAAGAACACCATGATGGAGGCGTGCTCCGACCCGGCGCTGATCTGCGAGATCACGCTGCAACCGGTGCGCCGGCACGGGGTCGACGCCGCGATCCTGTTCTCCGACATCGTGGTGCCGCTGCGTGGCGCCGGGGTGGACCTCGACATCGTCCCCGATGTCGGGCCGGTGATCGCCCGTCCGGTGCGGACCGCCGCCGATGTCGCCGCTCTCACAAGCCTTGACCTGCACGGACTGACGCCGGTCGCCGAGGCGGTCGGTCTGCTGGTGGGCGAACTCGGCCACGTCCCACTGATCGGTTTCGCCGGCGCGCCCTTCACGCTGGCCTCCTACCTGGTGGAGGGCGGCCCGAGCAAGCTGCACGAGAAGACCAAACGGATGATGCTGGCCGACCCGCAGACCTGGCATGCGCTGATGGCGGCGCTGACCGATCTGACCATCGGGTTCCTGCGCCTGCAGATTCAGTCCGGGGTTGACGCGATCCAGCTGTTCGACTCATGGGCCGGCACCTTGTCACCGGCCGACTACCGCAGCCATGTGCTGCCGCACAGTGCCCGGGTATTCGCCGAACTGGCGGAGTTCGGCGTTCCGATGACCCATTTCGGGGTGGGAACAGCCGAACTGCTCGGCGCCATGGGCGAAGCCATCGGTGGCCCCGGCGTGGTGGGCGTCGACTGGCGGACCCCGCTGACCGACGCTGCCGTGCGGGTCGGGCCCGGCAAGTCCCTGCAGGGCAACCTCGACCCGGTGGTCCTCCTGGCCGGATGGCCGGTGGTGGAGCAGTCCGCACGGGCGGTGATCGATGACGGCCGCCGGGCGGTCGCCGCCGGTGCCGCGGGGCACATCTTCAACCTCGGGCACGGCGTCCTGCCGGCCACCGACCCCGACGTGCTGACCGACCTGGTGGCGCTGGTGCACTCGCTGTGACGCGCGGGTTCTGCGTCGTCGGTGCGGGGATCTCCGGTCTTGTCGCGGCCTACCGGATCCGGACGGCGGTCGGTCCGGATGCCGAGATCGTGGTGTTCGACCCCGCCGACCGTCCGGGCGGGGTGCTGCGTACCGAGACCCTCGGCGGTCAGCCTTTCGACATCGGTGCCGAGGCGTTCATCGTTCGGCGCCCCGAGGTGCCGGCGTTGTTGGCCGAGCTGGGGCTGGCCGATCGGCAGATCAGCCCGACCGGAGTGCGCACCACGATATTCAGCCAGGGCCGGCTGCACCCGCTGCCGCCCGGCACCGTCAACGGCATCCCGGGGTCGGCCGAGGTCCTGACCGGGCTGGTCGACGCCGCCACGCGGGAGTGGATCGCGGCCGAACCGGACCGGCCGATGAGCTGGCAGCACGGTGCCGACCCGTCCGTCGGAGCGCTGGTCGCCGATCGTTTCGGCGCGCAGGTGGTGGCCCGTTCGGTCGACCCGATGCTGTCCGGGGTCTACGCGGGCTCGGCAGCCGGGATCGGCCTGCGCTCGGCGGTGCCGGCGGTGGCCGCCGCGCTCGATGCCGGGGCACCGAACCTCACCGCGGCGGTGCGCTCGGTGCTGCCCGGTGGCAACCCGGGCCCGGTGTTCGGGGCGATCGAGGGCGGCTACCGGGTTCTGATCGAGGCTCTGATCGCCGCGGCCGGCATCCGACTGGTCCGGACACCGGTCGCCGCCATCGGTACCGACGGCGATCGCTGGTCGTTGACCGACGGCGACGGAGGCAGCTGGGTGGCCGACGGTGTGGTGGTGGCGACGCCGGCGCCGCAGGCCGCCGCGCTGCTGGCCGGGCCCGCTCCCCGAGCCGCGGAGCTGGCGGCCCGGGTCCGGGTGGCCTCCGCGGCGGTGCTGGCGCTTGCGATGCCGCCCGGCACCGCGTTCCCCCCGCAGTCCGGTGTGCTGGTGGCATCGGGGGAGGGTCTGCGGTCCAAGGCCATCACCCTGTCGAGCCGGAAGTGGGGCCGTCGCGGCGAGGCGGAGCTGGTGCGCCTGTCCTTCGGCCGCTTCGAGGACGACCTTGCCCGCACCGCCCCGGCGCGGACGCTGGAACGCTGGGCCGCCGAGGATCTGGCGACCCTGTTCGGGATCACCGCAGAGCCGCTGGAGGTGCTGCTGCACCGCTGGATCGACGCGTTGCCGCAGTACGGACCCGGGCACGGCGAGCTGGTCGCGGAGCTACGCGCGGCTCTGCCGGACGGGCTGGGCCTGGCCGGCAACTATCTCGACGGAGTGGGTGTCCCGGGCTGCCTGGTGGCGGCCGGCCGCGCGGCGGTCGCGGCGGCGGGGTAACCCACCGGCCCCGACGGGCGCCGCCGAGCCGCGTGGCACCATAGCCCTATGGCGAGACTGGACTACGACGCGATCAACGCCACCATCCGCTACGTGATGTTCTCCTCCTTCGCGGTGCGCCCCGGGGTGCTCGGATACGACGAGGAGTCCCGCGCCGCGGCGATCGACGAGATGAACGTCTTCCTCAAGCAGCAGGAGGAAGCCGGTGTGGTGGTGCGCGGGATCTACGACGTCGCCGGAATGCGGGCCGACGCGGACTTCATGGTCTGGACTCACGCCGAGCGGGTCGAGTCCCTGCAGCGCACCTACAGCGACTTCCGCCGGACCACCACGCTGGGCCGGGCATGCACCCCGGTATGGAGCAGTGTCGCCCTGCACCGTCCGGCGGAGTTCAACAAGAGCCACGTACCGGCGTTCCTGGCCGGCGAGGAACCGGGCAACTACGTCTGCGTCTACCCGTTCGTGCGGTCGCTGGATTGGTACGTGCTGCCCGACGAACAGCGGCGCAAGATGCTGGCCGATCACGGCATGGCCGCCCGCGGCTACAAGGACGTCCGGGCCAACACCGTGCCGGCGTTCGCGCTCGGGGACTACGAGTGGATCCTGGCCTTCGAGGCCCCCGAGTTGTACCGGATCGTCGATCTGATGCGTGACCTGCGGGCCACCGAGGCCCGCCTGCACGTCCGCGAGGAGATTCCGTTCTACACCGGTCCTCGGGTCAGTGTGGAGGACCTCGTCAGCCGGCTTCCCTAACCGGACGCCGGCTTCAGCGTCAGGCAAATCGAGTTGATGCAGTAGCGCTGATCCGTCGGCGTCGGATAGCCCTCCCCGTCGAACACGTGGCCGAGATGACTGTGGCAGCCGGCGCACAACACCTCCACCCGGCGCATGCCGTGGGAGTTATCCGGGCGCAGGAGGACCGCGTCGGAATCGGCCGGGTCGAAGAACGACGGCCAGCCGCAGTGCGACTCGAACTTCTCGGTGCTGCGGAACAGTTCCGCACCGCAGGCCCGACAGTGATAGACGCCTTCGGTCTTGGTGTCGGTGTACTCGCCGCGGAACGCCGGTTCGGTCCCGGCCTCGCGCAGCACGTGGAACTCGGCCGGGCTGAGACGCTGACGCCATTCGGCCTCGGAGAGTTGGAGTTTCGGCTGCTGATCCATGTCTCCACGCTAGCGCCACCGCCGGCGAATGCCGGTGCGCCGGAGCCGAACGTCAGACCTTCGTCCGCTCCCGGGCCGCCTCGTCCATCCACGGCGGATCTATCCCCGCCGCCGGGTCCCGGGTCAGCCGCCCGGCCCCTTTGGCGTCGAGGTAGCGGAAGTAGAGCACGCAGAACACCACGACCAGCATCAGCGACCACCCGTAGGTGATCTTCATGTACTCCAGGAACCGGCCGGTGGTCGGCCAGCGCCACATCAGCCAGCGATCCAGTGTCAGGAAGCCGTAGGCGGCCAGCCAGGCCGGCCAGTTCCGCAGCACCGAGTTCGGCAGTACCACCGTCATCAGGAACGGGAACAACATCATCGAGTAGTAGCCCTGAGCCAGCGACAGCACCAGCCACGACGTGATCAGCAGCACCCCCGATGAGGTCAGCATCCAGAAGAACACGTCACGCTCGCGGTAGTAGCGGTACAGCAGCCAGAGGCTGCCCGCCGCCAGTGCGATGAAGGCCAGTCGCAGCGCCACGATCAGCCACATCGGCAGCCCGTAGTACACGCCGTTGCCCAGCACCGAGGAGTTGAAGTAGTCCCGGGTGGAGAAGATGTAGGGCAGGGTTCGGTTGACGAAGTTCATCCGGTCGGCCACCAACGGCCAGGCGACGGCGTTGAAGGCGACCGGAACGGCGATCGCGGCGGCCACCGCGCGCCACTGACGGTTCAGCAGGGGCAGCAGCAGCAGCACCCCGAGCACCGGTTTGACCACCAGCGAGAGGCCGATCGCGATACCGGCCAGCCACTCCCGGTTGGTGCGGCCGTCCAGCAGCCAGCGCAGGAACAGCACCTCGGCGAGCAGGATCACCCCGTTGATGTTGGTGAACACCAGGGTGTTGGTGACGGACTCGGTGACGAACATCGCGGTCAGCAGCGCCGGCAGCGCCACCGAGGACAGCGGGAAGCGGAACAGGCGTACCAGCAGGCAGGCGGCGCCGATGATGGCCAGCGTGTTGAGCAGGATGAACCAGTTGCGGGCGGCGAATTCGCTGTCGATGTACCCGAACGGCGCCATCAGCAGGGTGCCGCCCGGCGGGTACAGGTAGTGCGGGTCCACCTGGTCGAAGTGCTCGTTGTAGATGTCCACGCCGGCGCGGAAGTTGCGCACCGCCCGGTAGACCGGGGCCCAGTCATCGGTGATGTAGCCGTTGGAGGTCAGCACGTAGCTGCGGTGGATGATCGACATGATCGCGATCGGCCACAGGGCCGACCGCAGGATCGAGGCGGTGCTCGGCGGGCTGGTCGGGGGGCGGAACGCCTTGAGAAGGCCCGTTTTCACGTCAGCGGCTGCCACGACGGCACCGTACACCGGTGGGCCCGCCAGGAGGCTCAGGCGGGGCAGAAGATGTCGGTCGGGGGAACCTTGCCGGTGTCGAGATAGCCGATCAGAGGTGCCAGCGCGCAGCTGTTGTAGATGCTGGCGCCGTGGCCGATGCCCTGCCACATCACCCGACGGCTGGCAGCACCGGCGTTGAGGACGACGGCGGTGGTGGCCGGCACCCCCTGCGTCCCGACGATCGGATCGTCGGCCACTCCGAGCAGCAGCACGTCGATCCCCAGTTTGTTCGGATCCTGCGGGGCGGCGCCGCTGGGCCAGTTCAGGCACTTGACCAGGTTCAGCGCCGCGACGGCGCCGAACTGGGGGTAGGTCTTGCCCCAGGCCACGACCAGTTCCCGCACCCGGTCGGGAGTGGGGCGGTTCAGCGCGTCGCTGCAGGTGTTGACGAACTGGCCGTCGGTCTGGCGCAGCGCCTCGCTCTGGTTGATCAGGCTGTTGAGCGGGTTGACATCGCCGGTCCGGGCGGCGGCGAGGGTGTTGGCGAGTTTGAGGGTGCTGCCGATCCGGTCACCGCTCGGGTAGCCCAGGGCCGTGATGATCGCGTCGGCCAGCACGGCCACCGACACCCCGCCCGGCCCGCGGCCGACCCGCGCGGCGTCCAGCAGCGCGCTGACCGCCCCCTTGGGGTCGGGGCCGAGTGCGCAGTTCACCGCCACGCACTGGGCGGCGAACGCCTCCAGCGCGGACTGTTGAGCTTTGACCTGGTCCTCAGCGGCCGACTCGGCGCCCACGCCGGGAGCAATGGGGGAGTCCAGGACCAGCCGCGCCACCTTGTCCGGGTGCGATCCGGCGTAGGCCATCGCCACCTGAGCGCCGTTGCCGATTCCGATCAGCGCCAGGGCGGGCACATCCCAGGTGCTGCGCAGCCGTTCGAGATCCTCCGCGGCGCGGGCGTTGTCGTACGCCGACTCACCCGGCGCGATGATGTCGGTGCAGCCGGTGGTGGCGGTGGTGGTGATGGTCCCGAGTGCGGCCACCGGGTCGTCACCGGAGTCGAACTGGGCCTGCTCGCGCATCATGTCGCGATCGAAGATGTCGCGGCAGTCGATCGGGCTGGACCTTCCCATCCCGCGGCGATCCACCGCCACGATGGGATGGGACTTGAGCACGTCGGCCCCCGACCGGGACAGCCACACCGGCAGTTGCACCGATGAGGGCAGGTCGGATCCGGTGGTGAACACCAGTGGTCCGGCGTCTGGCGGGGTCTGAACGGATCGGGCCCGCACGGCGCCGATGCTGAGCGTGCCGGTGGCGCCGGCGACCGGGTCGAGGTCGGCGTCGTACTCCGCGCACTCCAGAACCACGCCGGGGGCCGGTGGGGTTCCCGCGCCGCCGAACAGGGCCGACGTGCAGTCCGTCCAGGACAGGTCGTTCTTCGGCGCCATGATGGCCGGCGGTTCGCCGGAGGCGACCGTCGTGGTGGGACTGGGATCGGGATTGCTCGCCGAGTCGGTGGCGAACCGGGGGTTGGCCGCAAGCCAGGGTGCGCAGCCGGTCAGCACCGTCGCCACCGTGGCGTACACGGCGACCGTTCGCATCCGACCCTGCCCACGCATGGCCACCACAGTAGCGACCGGCCCGCCGTCGGCCACGCAGCCGATCAGCGTGTGCGGCGGTAGCGCGCGTAGAGGTAGCCCTCGTCGTCGGTGAGCAGATGCGCGCGGTCCATCCGGGTCAAGACCTCGGCCGGGCCGGCGCTCACCCGTATCGCCGGGCCGCCGACCAGCACCGGGGCGACGGTCAGGCACATCTCGTCGAGCAGGTCCGCGGCCAGGAACGACCCCAGCAGGCTCGGGCCGCCCTCGGTGAGCACCCGGTTCAGGCCCCGCTCACTCAACCGTCGCAGCGCGACGGACAGATCCACCTGCGCCGGGTCGGCACCCGAGGCGGCCATGACCTCCGCGCCGGCGCCGAGCCGCCTGTGCACGTCGGGCGCGGCGTCGGCGCAGGTCAGCACCAGTGGCGGCACGTCACTGTCGGTCAGCACCAGAAGGT
Source organism: Actinomycetes bacterium (assembly GCA_029780675.1). Taxonomy (GTDB): domain Bacteria; phylum Actinomycetota; class Actinomycetes; order Mycobacteriales; family Mycobacteriaceae; genus Mycobacterium. Next base: position 9,015 of record JAKOYE010000044.1, on the reverse strand, counting down.
CGGACCCGAGATCGCCACTGCGGGTCACCAGCGCGATCGGTGGCACCTCCGCCTGGCCGCGGCGGCGGCGCCGGTCGCGCTGCGTCTCCGACATCCGGGCTCCGCCGTAGTTCTCCGCGCGCGCGGTCCCGGCGCCCACCACGACGACGTCGGCCAGTTCCCGGAGTATCCCGAACAGCTCCCGGTCGCCCGGGCCACCGAGTCCGCCGGAGGTGCCGTCGGTCGTGGCCCCGCCGTCCAGACTGGTGATCGCGTTGCCCCTCACCAGTGGGCTGTTCAGCCCCGCCGGGTACCGGTAGAGATCGAACAGTCGGTCCTCGTCGGCGGGCCCGGCATCGGGGCCGCCCAACAGGCTGAAGCGCACGCCGTCGATTGCAGCACGCCGCCGGGGCTTCCGTCGATACAGTCCTGGGGTGCCCGGCCGCCTCGTGGACCGCCATCCCACGGTTTCCCCCGAACTCCTGATCGCGCAATTGGTGCCGCCGCCGACCTTCACCGGGGTGAGTTTCGAGAGCTACCGGCCGGATCCGGCAGAGCCCAGTCAGGCCGCGGCGGTGGTTGCCTGCGAAGCGTTCTGCGCGGAGGCCGTTCGGCGCCGGGCGGGCCGCCGGAAGATGTTCGGCAAGCGGGAAACCCTCCCCGGCGTGGGGCTGTACCTCGACGGCGGGTTCGGCGTCGGCAAGACCCACCTCCTGGCTTCGGCCTATCGGCGGATTCCGGATTCCGGGCAGAACCCGAAGGCCTTCGCCGCCTTCGGCGAGCTGACCCAGCTGGCCGGGGTGTTCGGATTCGTCGAGTGCATCGACCTGCTCGCCGACTACACCGTGCTGTGCATCGACGAGTTCGAACTCGACGACCCCGGGAACACGACTCTGATCTCCCGACTGCTGTCCCAGCTCGTCGAACGCGGGGTGTCGATCGCGGCGACTTCCAACACGCTGCCCGAACAACTCGGCGAGGGCCGGTTCGCCGCCCAGGACTTCCTGCGTGAAATCAACACCCTGGCAAGCATTTTCACCACCGTCCGGATCGAAGGACCGGACTACCGGCACCGGGGCCTGCCGCCGGCCCCGCAGCCGCTGACCGACCAGCAGGTGATCGCGGCAGCAGACGGCTGCCCCGGCGCCACCCTGGACGGCTTCGACGAACTGTGCGCGCACCTGGCGACCATGCATCCGTCCCGTTACCACGCCCTGATCGAGGGCGTGTCGGCGGTGCACATCACCGGGGTGCATCCGCTCGACGACCAGGCGGTCGCCCTGCGACTGGTGGCGCTGACCGACCGGCTCTACGACGCCGGCATCCCCGTGGTGGCCTCGGGAGCGAAGCTGGACACGGTGTTCTCGGCGGAGATGCTGGAAGGGGGATACCGCAAGAAGTACCTCCGGGCTACCTCGCGGCTGCTGGCCCTGTCTAATCCCGCCCTGTCTGATCCGGCTGCGCATCCGGCGACCTAGATTCGGGCCGGCTCGGCCGGACCATCACGAAGTCCGATTCCACACCCGCCCCGAGCCGGAACATCCGCTCCCCGGCCACCGCGAACCCGAACCTCCGGTAAAACCGTTGTGCCCGTTCGTTATCACGATTGACCCCGAGCCACACACACGCCGATCCGGCATCCGCGGCCCATTCCAGTGCGGACCTCATCAGCGCGGCGGCCGCTCCGGTGCCGTGTCGGCCGGCAAGTACGTACATCTTGGACAGTTCGACGGCGGGTCGGAGTCGGACCACCGCGCCGACGGCCGGGTCGGAGCCGACCCCGCCCACCAGCATGGTGTACCCGACGAGGTGACCGCCGTCGCGGGCCGCGAACACCCGCCGGTCCGGATCGTCGAGGTACGTGGCGAAGCGATGGACCGACAGGTTCTCCTCGATGAAGGCCCTGATGTCGGCGGGGCGCACCGACGGTGGACAGGCCAGCGGGAACGTCTCGGCGGCCACCCGGGCCAGTTCGGCGACGTCATCGCCGGTCGCGGCGGTGACGGTGAGTGCCACCCGTCAGTGCCGTTCGGGACGGCTCACGCCTGGCCGCCGTGCAGGGCGCAGGCCATCTGGGTCTCCCGGGCGTCGACGTTGAGGTCATCGGCTGCGGCGTTGAGCGCATCCCCACCGCCACGAACTCCCATGATGACCAGCAGTTTGGTCGCGCGCAGCGACCATTCGCGCATCGGACGTGACACCTCCGGCGGCAGCCCCGGTGTTCGGGATGCACCGAGTACCGCGTAGGCGGCCTCCCGCAGTGCGGTCCGGCCGATCACATTGGTGCGCCGCACCTGCTGGTCGGCGTAATCGACGGTGTTTCCGCTACCGGCGGTGGCATAGGCGAATTCGTCGTAGCTCTCCGCGGCGAGGTTCAGCGCTTCACCGAACGTTGAGCACGCGGTGCGGACCGGACCGTCCTGCGCGGGCGGAACCGCATCGACCGCCGGTTCGGCGTGTCCCACGGCAGGGGAGAACAGGGTGGGGGAGAACACGGCAGCGGCGATGATCAGAGCTGCTGCGCCGATGGTCTTCATCCGCCTCCTCGCCAGTAGTCCGGCCGCAGCAGAGGGTAGCCGAAATCGGGATCATTTCGTGACCTTCGACCCGGCCACCATAGGATGCGCGGGTGGCACACACCGATCGAAACGTTGCGGGCAGTCTTCGTGCGCTCCGCCGATCGGTGGCGGCACTGGGAATCGTCCTGCTGGTGGCGACTGCCGGCGCGGCGCCGAGCAGCGCCGACCCCCCCGCGGACCCGAGCGTGGCGCCGGTCGCCGACGCCGCCCCGGCCGGTCCCGGCGCTCCCATCGCGTCGGGCGCGCCCGGAACCCTGACGACGCCGGACGGCTGGGTGCTGAGCGTCGGCGCGACCAGGGAATCCCTCGAACCGGTGTCCTCGTTGACCAACGCGCCGTGGTCCAGGGAGTACATCGTGGACGGCACGTTCATCGGCACCGTCACCGGAGCCGGCAGCACCGCCCTGCAAGGCGGCACCCTGGAGGCCGGGTACCAGATCGGGTGCGGCATCACCCAGGACGGACTGGAGTCGGTCAGCACCATCGGGGTCACCCCGGGTATCTCGTTCCCGGGGCTGTTCCCGGTGTTCCTCGGTCTCAACGCCAGCCAGCAGCTCCGCATCTCGCTGCGCGCCGGGGTGGTCAACATCGTGCCGGTGGGCCGGACCGACTTCGAGGGAACCACGACTCGGGTATCGGTCACGGGCTACCGGATTTCGATCGACGGGTGCGCCGGCCAGTCGTTTATCCGGTCCTATGCGACGCTGACGAGCTCGACCGACGACACGGCCGACATGGTGACCTATCTCGGCGTGACCAGAGCGGTATAGCGGGAGGGGAGACGGCATGCGGGATTGGGTGCGGGCGGCTGCATCGGCGGCCGGCTGTGGACTGCTGTTGGCGTGCGCGGCGGGGCCGGCTGGCGCTGATCCGGTGATCGATGCCCCGGCTCCGCCCGGGCCGGTGACCGCCGACCCGGCCGCGGCTCCCGCCTCGGCCGCCGCTCCCGGCGGGGAGGTCGCCGATCCGGCCGCCGCGACGGCTGGGCCGCCGCCGGACACCGGGCTTGTCATGTCGGGCCCGCCGGGCGTCGCGCACCTGCTGGACGGGCGAACCCTGACAGTGCTGGCCAAGGACGAGACCCAGTTGCCGGTCGCACCGCTGACCACCGCGCTCAGTTCGCGCGACTGGCTGGTGGGGGCGACGTTCACCGGCGAGACGACCGGTTCGACCAGTGGCGGCACCCTGGAGGTCGGTTACCAGATCGGGTGCGGGGTCGAGATGGACAAGGTCCGTTTGCTCGGTCTCATCGGCGGCAGCCTGGGCAACATCGGGTTCGACGCCGGCGGGATCAACCTGTTCGAAACGGTCTCCGCGCCGATGACCGGTCAGATCCGTGTGGAGCCTCGTCCGGGCACGGTGCGAACGGTTCCGGTCTACAAGAAGACGTTCAAGGGAACCTCCGCCCGGGTGACCGTCAAGGACATCCACGTCAAGGTCGACAACTGCGTCGGGGCATCCTCGCTGCGGTCCTACGCCGTGCTCACCAGCGCGGCCGACGGTAACGCCGACATCGTCGCCTACTACGGCGTCACGAAAGTGTTCTGATGCCCCGCATCGCGGGTCGCCTGATGCACGGCATCGCGGTGGTCGTCCTCGTCGGTGCCGGGCTGTTCGCTTCGTCGTCGACCGCGGTTGCCGATCCCGCCGTGGAACCGCCTCCGGCCCCGCCCCTTCCGCTGCCCCTGCCGCCGGCGCAGGATCTGCTGGCCGGGCCGGCCGATGCGCTTCTGGGCCCGGTCGATCAACTCGCCCCGGTCACCCTGCTGGCCCCCGAGACCTACCGGATGCCCGATGGTCAGCAGCCCTCGCCCTACGTTCTGACCCAGGGCGCTCCACCGGGGCTCTTCCCGCTGATCGACGAGTGGAAGGGCGTCCACGCCCTGCTGCACGGCGCCATGGGCCGGATGCCGGAAGCCGAACTCGGTGGCGCTCTGCCCGGGACGGCGCCGCCGCCGGGGACCGCGCTCCCGCCGGGCCTGGAGGAGTTCCTGCCCGAGCCCGTCCCGGGACCCGGCGACGTCCCCGTGCCGGGGGACGTCGCACCGCCGCCACCACCGGTCGGCTGACGCGGTGCGCCTCCGGCGCACGGCTTGCCGTCGGCGCTAGCATCCGCAGCTATGGGGTCGGTGACAAGGAAATTCTGTTGGCTTGCGGCCGCGGCGGCGCTGGCCGTCTCCCCGCTCATGGCGGGACCTCCGGCGGTGTCCGCGCAGGGCTGTCCGCCGGGGCAGCACGAGGACACCGAGACGCCGGGCTTCCAGTGCGTGCCCGGATGGTGCCCGCAGGGCACACTGCTCGACGCGGTCACGGGTTCCTGCGTCACCGCCTTGGGGGTGCCGCCGCCACCGCTGCCCTGACGACTCCCGGCCGCCGCGCGCATGCACGCGGCCGGCGTCGCGACCAGTTATGGGCATTCGGTCACAAACACCCCCGGGGCATTTCATACACTCGTGCCCATGGCAGGCCCGCGTAAGTCCCAAGAAAAGATCGACTTCGGCAAGATCGAGAACCGGGCGCCCTCGGTGCCCAAGATGTTCCTCGACCGCGTCGCGGCCACTCCGACCGCCGAGGCGTTCCGCTTTCCGGAGGACGGCGCGTGGGCCAGCGTCACGTGGCAGCAGTTGGGTGAGCGGGTCGAACACATCGCCGCGGGACTGATCGCGCTGGGCATCAATCCCGAGGACCGAGTGGCCCTGGCTTCGGGCACCCGGTACGAATGGGTCGTCGTCGACTTCGGCATTCTCGCGGCCGGCGGTGCCACCACCACCGTGTACCCGACCACCAACGCCGAGGACGTCGCGTTCATCGTGGCCAACTCGGGCAGCCGCATCGTGGTCGCCGAGGATCACACCCAGCTCGAGAAGCTCGTGTCCCACCGCGCTGCTCTGCCGGCGGTGGAGAAGGTCATCCTGATCGACGGCGTCCGCGACAGCCACGACCCCGAGTGGGTGATCAGCCTGGACGAGCTCGAGCAGTTGGGCAAGCAGGTGCTCGCCGACTCGCCGTCCGTCGTGCGCGACCGCATCGAGACCATCCGGCCCGATCAGCTCGCCACCCTGATCTACACCTCCGGCACGACCGGCAAGCCCAAGGGTGTGCGGCTGCTCCACCAGTCCTGGACCTACACCGCCGCCGCGATGGACTCCCTCGGTGTTCTCACCGAGAAGGACCTGAACTACCTGTGGCTGCCGTTGTCCCACGCCTTCGGCAAGGTCATGCTGGCGCTTCCGCTGGTGATCGGCTTCCCGACCGTGATCGACGGCCGGGTGAACAAGATCGTGGACAACCTCGCAGTCATCCGCCCGACCATCATGGGCGCGGTTCCGCGCATCTTCGAAAAGGTGCACGGCCGGATCAACGAGATGATGGCCAAGGAGGGCGGCGTCAAGAAGAAGCTGTTCGACTGGGCCATCGACGTCGGACTGCAGGTATCGCGGGCCAAGCAGGCCGGGGAGCGGCCGTCGGCCCTGCTGCTCGCGCAGCACAAGCTCGCGGACAAGCTGGTGCTGAGCACCATCCGCGAGCGGTTCGGTGGACGGCTGCGGTTCTTCATCTCCGGTTCGGCCGCCCTCGACCGGGAGATCGCCCAGTGGTTCGACGCGGTCGGTGTCGTGGTGCTGGAGGGTTACGGCCTGACGGAAACCTCGGCGGCATCGTCCCTGAACCGGCCGAACGCCTACCGGTTCGGCACCGTGGGCTGGACGCTCCCGCAGACCGACGTCACGATCGCCGCCGACGGCGAGATCCTGCTCAAAGGTCCCGGCATCATGAACGGCTATCACGACCTGCCGGAGGCCACCGCCGAGGCGATCGAACCCGACGGCTGGTTCCACACCGGTGACATCGGCGAACTCGACGCCGAGGGGTTCCTGCGGATCACCGACCGCAAGAAGGACATGTTCAAGACGTCGCAGGGCAAGTACGTCGCCCCGTCGGCGATCTCCGCGCAGTTCAAGGGGATCTGCCCGTTCGCCAGCGAGATCATCGTCTACGGCGAGGGGAAGCCGTACTGCGTCGCGCTGGTCAGCCTTGACGGCGAGGGTCTGCGGGAGTGGGCCGCCAACAACGGCCTGGCCGGACAGACGTTCGGTGACATCGCCCGCGACGAGAAGACCCGCGCCGCCGTCGAGGGCTATGTCGAGGAACTCAACAAGCACCTCAACCGGTGGGAGCAGGTCAAGAGGTTCGCCATCATCGACCGTGAGCTCACGGTGGAGGCCGGTGACCTGACACCCAGTCTCAAGTTGAAGCGCAAGGTCGTCGTGGACAACTTCCACGACAAGATCGACGCGCTTTACGGCTGATCGCGCGCCGGCGCAACGTGACCCGCGGTGGATTCGCACCGGCACGAGGCTGCTGGACCCGCTGAGCAGGTCGGCCGTTTCGACGCCGCGCTGACCCGCCACGTGATGGATCTGCTGCGGCCGGTGGTGAAGGTCTATCACCGCTCGAGAGTTCTTGAGCTGCAGCGGATTCCGCCGGGCAGATGTCTGCTGGTCAGCAACCACTCCGGTGGCCTGACGACCCCGGACTTCGCGGTGTTCGCGGTCGACTTCTACCAGCGGTTCGGCTATGACCGTCCGTTGTACGTGTTGGCGCACGACTCGTTCTTCGGTGGTCCGGCGGCGGAGTTCCTGTTCCACCTCGGGGTGGTGCCGGCCAACCCGCACAACGCCGCGGTCGCACTGCAGTCCGATGCGGCCGTGCTGCTGTTTCCGGGTGGCGACCTCGACGTGTACCGGCCGAGCCTGTCCGAGAACGTCATCGACTTCGGGGGACGAACCGGATACGTGGAGGCGGCCGTTGCGGCACGTGCGCCGATCGTGCCGGTGGTGTCGATCGGGGGCCAGGAGACCCAGTTGTATCTGAGCCGGGGGCGGCGGCTGTCCCGGGCGCTGGGGCTGACCGGACTGGAACGGCGGTTGTTCCGCACCGACATCCTGCCGGTGTCCTTCGGGCTGCCGTTCGGGCTCAGCGTCCTTGTTCCGGTGAACATGCCGCTGCCGTCGAAGATCGTCGCCGAAGTGCTCGAACCCATCAACGCGGCCGCGATGTGGGAGATCGACCCGGACGTCGCCCGGATCGACGGCCGGGTGCGACGGGCGATGCAGGCGGCGCTGGACCGGTTGGCCCGCCATCGGCGGCTGCCGATCATCGGCTGACGTCGGCGGCTGCCGATCATCGGCTAACGCCACCGGGGTCGGCGGCGATGAGCACAATGAAGACATGTCGTCCAGTGGGGAGCCTCAGATGAAGAAGCGATTCGGCGCGGCGATTCTGGCTGTCGGGGCGATGGTGATGACCCCGGGACTCGCGAACGCCGATCCCGTCGCCCCCCAACTAGGTCTCGGCTGCTCCTCGGAGTTGTCCGGTGCGATGACCCTGCTACCCGACGGGCAGACGTACGCCATCTGCCAGGAGATGATCCACAGCGCAGTGTGGGCATCGGTACCGACGCCGTTCGACCCCAACGACACCTGGTTCAGCTACGGGCCGACGATCACCCTGCACGGGCAGGGGATGCGTAACCCGAACCTGCGCTCCGGGAATTGGACGGCGACCCCGCAGGATCCGGAGACCAGCTGCCGCGCTCAGCAGCAGACGGTGGTCGAGGCGGGCGCGCTGTCCGCGCCGGAGGTTTCGCAGGGTGAACCGGGCAAACCGCTGGATGTGGAGATGCTGCCCAAGCTGTTCTACGCAGAGCTTTCCGGCAACTGCCTGTGGACCCGGGTGTAGCTGCCGAGCGCGACTACTGCGGGTGGGTGGCCAGGTACTCGGTCACCGGGATCCGGGTCGGCTGGTCGTAGCCGATGGGCAGCAGTACGTCGCCGGCGGTGGTGAAGTAGTAGACGTCCCAGAGGTAGTAGGAGCCGAACGTGGCGGGGTCGGCGCCCATGACTGCGGCGAAATCGTGGACGGCGCGGACGTACTGGTCGGCGTTGTTGTAGCGGAAGATGGCGTGATCGGGGTCGGTGGCGAATCCGTTGGCCGCCAGGTAGCGGGCGGCCCCCAGGATCGCGTCGCGCGGGTTTGTGACGTCGCCGCCCCGGCCGTACTCCGCCCACGTTGCGGGCATGAACTGCATCGGGCCCTGGGCGCCGGCGGTGCTGGTGCCGGAGATGCTGCCGAAGCGGGTCTCGATCAGGTTGATGGCCGCCAGATAGTTCCAGGGCACCCCGCTGGCGGCTTCGGCCTCGCGGTAGTAGCCCATCAGTTCGTCGGCGGGGGGCGGCGGCAGGATCCGCCAGGCCGGGAGGGTGTCCCGCGCCTCCGCCATCGAGTTCAGCTGGCGCCGGGCGTCGATATTGCGGTCGTAGACGAAGCTCAGCGATTCGGGGATCCGGGGTCGCACGATGCCGTCCCACTGGGGGTTGCGGCCGATGGCGCGGTAGGCGGCCTGCTGACGGCGCGCCGCGGCCACCCGTTGGTCCTGGGGGGTCGCCGGGTCGCGCAG
>JAKOYE010000037.1 GCA_029780675.1 Actinomycetes bacterium | reverse complement strand
AGCCTCAATCCACCGGTTGACGTTGTGCGTGTGTTCGTGCTTGTGGATCCCGTCTGGGATTGACGTCACGAGGGTGTGCGGGCATGCGTGATCGCCCGGTCTGTCCGGGTCTTCCACTTGGGTTTCCTTGGTCGTGACGGTCTGGTGGCGTGTGGGTCAGGTGGTCATGATCGCGGTCCACAGCCGCTGCCAGTGGGCGGCCCAGGGCCATCGGGTGGGTAGGTGGAGACGAACCCGACGCGCCGAGGTGGCGACGCGCGCTGGTGTGTGGATGAGGTGGGCGCGGATGGTCGCCGTCTCGGCCCTGCGGTAGCGGCCCCCGGCGGTGACGCCGAGGGCCCGGGTGAGGTTGAACGCCATGGTGGCGAGGGCGAGCCAGGCACCGTTGGCGTTGAACGACTTCGACGGCAGGTGCGCCAACGGGCCGGCTTTCAGGTCGGCGAACACCTGCTCGATGATCGCGTGGCCACGGTGGGTCTTCTCCGCCTCGACCAACGGGGCGGTCTGGTTGGTGAACAGGGCGTGGTAACGCCACACCTGGAACAGGCCGTCCTGGGCGGCGGCGGCGAGTTTCTTGGTGTTGCGTTCGGGGACCCGGCGGACGATCAACCGGGCGGTGACCTTCCCACGCCCATGCGAGGTGAACGCCGTGTAGCCGACTTCGGCGATTTCGGCCGAGGAGATCAGTTCGCCGGTGTCGGGGTCCACGATCGCGTTGGGGTACACGATGGGGGTCCACGCCTGCTCGTCGATGGTGGCGATCTGGGCACGGACCCCCTGGTTGAGGCGGGCTCCGATCGAGAACTGGCAGCCGGCCTTGACGATCGCGGCGACCAAGGCTTGCTGGTAGTAGGCCGAATCCGCCCGGACCAGCACCGGGCCGGCCACGTGCGCGCGGCGCAGGGTGGCCAGGGCGTCGCGGACCAACCGGACCGCGCCGTGCGCGGAGGATGCTGCGCCACGACGGAGCCGAGCGGCCGCGATCACCGGCGCGATGTCAGGGCCGGACACCGTCGCGAGTTGGGCGTTCAACCCGCGCACCCGGGTGTAGCCGTGCTGGGCGCCCTGCTTGCCGCGGCCGTAGACAGGTTTGATCGTGTCATCGACATCGAGCCACACCACCGGCCCGGTGGGCAGCAGGCCAGGCACCCGTTCGCCCAGCCGGCACAGGGTGCGGGCTGCGACGGCGTCGAGTTGGCGGACGTGCCCGAACCGGAACGACCTCAGGAAGCTTCCCAGCGTGGACGGTGCCCGTACCCCTCCGAACAGTCTGGCCATCGCACCGTGCCGCAGGACGTCGAGGTCGTCGATGCTGTCCGCGCCGGCCAGCATCCCGGCCAGCACGGAGGCGAGCTTGGTCCCCGCACAGCCCTTCGCGCCGGGCACCGTCAACAACTCATCCGCCACCTGCACCAGTCCAATCCGGCCGGCCAGCATCATCGCTGGCACCAGGCCGGCGGACCCGACCAGGTTGGGCTCGTCGAACGACGCCGACATTCGGCCGGGGGTGTGAGACAGTTGCATCTCGGAAGTGCCCTTCTTGGGGGAGCTACGGAACTCTAGACAAGTCCCATTCTCCCTTACCAGAGGGCACTTCCTCGCTTAACGCACCGCTACCAGGCCGGTGGATTCAGGTTTAGAGCGCGCCAGTGGCGTCCGTCGATGACCTTGTAGGTGGGGTCGGCCAGTCCGCGCTTGAAGGTGCCCCAGACCTGTCCCACCGGGCACGGCCAAGCCGGACGCCAGCTGCGGTGGAGGGGTTCGGTCACTCGTCGAATGTAGCGGCCGGGGCGCGCCTGGGCAGATCTCAAGTTGCGCGCTAGGTCTTGACGGCTAGTCGTCTTCGTCCGTCTCGGGTGAATCGTCGCGATAGGCCACGATCTCGTCCAATGCTTCCTCAGTGATCGCCCAGCGCCAGCGTCCGCCCTGGTAGTAGCAGTGCATTGACACGGTGGTCTTGTGACCGTAGATCTTCACCCGTGCAGTCACCTTAATCGCGGGCATCACAACGTCCGTCCCGGGAATGTCGGTTCTGGTCTTCTTGGTCCGGACCGTCTTCACCCAAGCGGTTCCGCCACCCGCATCGGTGTCGTCTCGGTAATCGGAGTACTCCTCCTCGGTGAATAGCGCCTTCTGCTCATCCACGAGCCGCGCGTATTGACCTTCCCAGTCCTGCACGTTCCAGTACTTGACCCAGCGCTTGAAGGCTGCAGCAGCCTTGGCTTTGGTTTTCGCTTCCTTCTTCGCTGGGAGGACAGTCGTCGGGAACGCCCTGGCAGCCGCAGAAGCGGACGGAGCACCGAGCGGTGGCACAAGCCTTGGCGCTGCCGTCGTCGGTGTAGCGGGAGCCAGCAGAGCCAGGCTGACTGCAGCCACGACCACCTGCATCAGCCGAGCCGAACGGGATTGCATGTTTCCTCCTACGTGGGCTGTAAACACACCTTTCCAGCTGAGACGTCAGGCCGAGCGGCCAGTTGACAACTTCGTACAGTTCCTCGGCCCTGGTGCTAGATCTGGAGAATGTCAGGGCCAGCGCCGATAGTTGTCCCATGCTGCTGGATCAGGTGGTGCAGACGTCGGCACGGGTCGCCGCGACGAGTTCGCGGACGGCCAAGGTAGCCGCGCTCGCGGAGAGCCTGGCAGCGGCTTCCGCTGACGAACTGGAGATCGTGGCGCACTACTTGTCGGGCTCGCTGCGGCAGCGGCGGACAGGGGTGGGCTGGCGGTCGCTGCTGTCGCGTCCAGAGGCTGCCGATGCGCCGACGCTGACGTTGACGGAGGTGGACGCGGCGTTCGGCGAGTTGGCTGGGTTGGGCGGAGCGGGTTCACAGGGGGCACGACAGGCATCGCTGGCTCAGCTGTTCGGGCGGGCGACGCCGGCTGAACAGGCCTTCCTGAGCGGGCTGATCACCGGGGAGACGCGCCAGGGGGCGTTGGTCGGATTGCTGCTGCCGGCGATCGCGTCCGCGTTTGCGGTGCCGGTGGAGGCCGTGCGGCGCGCGGCGATGTTCGCCGGCTCGATCCCCGTGGTGGCCATGACCGCGCAGGCCGGCGGCGAGGCGGGGTTGGCGGAGATCACGCTGCAGGTGGGGCGTCCGGTGCTGCCGATGCTGGCGTCCAGCGCGCCTTCGATCGAGGCGGCGCTGGGCCGGTTTGGAGCGGGGACGCCGGTGGCGGTGGAGGCGAAGCTGGACGGGATTCGCATCCAGGTGCATCGGGAGGGTGATGCGGTCTGGGTGTACAGCCGGAGCCTGGACGACATCACTGCGCGGCTGCCCGCGGTGGTGGCCGCGGTGGCTCGGCTGCCTGCGTCGCGATTGGTGCTGGACGGGGAGGCGCTGGCGTTGCGTCCGGACGGGCGTCCGATGCTGTTCCAGGACACGGCGTCCGCGCAGGCGGAGTTGGTGCCATTCTTCTTCGACCTGCTGCATGTGGACGAGGTCGATCTGGTCGACCAGCCAATGTCGGTGCGACAAGCGCATTTGGCGGAGCTGCTGCCTGAAGGGTTGCTGGTGTCGCGCTTGGTGACGGCCGATCCGGGCACTGCTGAGGAATTCTCGCGCCAGGTGCTGGCGGCCGGACACGAAGGGGTGGTGATCAAGGCGCTGGACGCCGGCTACCAAGCCGGACGGCGCGGCGCGGCCTGGGTGAAGGTGAAACCGGTGCACACGCTCGACCTGGTGGTGCTGGCGGTCGAGTGGGGCAGCGG
>JAKOYE010000025.1 GCA_029780675.1 Actinomycetes bacterium | reverse complement strand
GACGTTGGGGTCGGCGTAGGTCCATCGTGCGGTGGTGGCGATGAGCACTCCCCCTCCGGAGTTGGGGAAGCGAACGGAGCGGCCGGTGACGACGCTGGCGGTGCCGTCGCTGAGGTCGGGGGCGGGGTGTTTGCCGGGCCAGATCAGGCGGGCGGGGCAGTCGAGCGCGCCGAGGCGGCGGGCGATTTCGACGGCTTGGTCACGGGTCTGGGCGGCGATACCGACGCGCAGGGCCGCGCGGGAGGCGAGGGTGGCGGCGAGCAGCGCGACCAGTCGGGTCTTTCCGGCACCGGGTGGGCTGGGCACGACAACGGCCGGGTCGCCGGACCACGCTGAGTGCAGGACGCCTGCGGTGGTGGGGTCGTCCATGATCGCGGCGGCGGGGTGACGTTCGGGACGGGCTGTGGGTGGTGCCGGGTCGGCCGAGGGTGTGGGGCTTGCTGGGGTCGGGGTGCCGGGTCGGGGGATGGTTCGCATGGGGTGAATGTCCTTCTCGCTCAACGATGGTCAGTCGTCGTCTTGGTTGGTGAGGTCCACTGTAGGCGGGAGCACCGACAACCGGGGTCAGTCGGGTTCGGCTCCGGCCACGAGCACGTCGAGGGGCACCGGGCGGCGGGTGGCGGCCGGGGTGCGCCCGGTGGTCAGCCATGAGCGGCGGGCGCTGTAGAGGGCGCGGTAGGTCTTGCGGCCGGCGCGCTGTCGGTGCGGGTTCGGTGGGGCGGTGGTCAGGGTCACCGGGTCGCCGTCGCAGGGTGTGGCTCCGGTGGTGCCGGACAGGGTGAGGATCAGGTGACCGGCGCGCACGGTCGCGGTGGACACTGAGGCGCTGAATGGGGCGGCGGTGGTGGCGGGGGTGCCGACCCAGCCGGTGATCGCGTTGCCGGGACGAAGCCGGGAGTCCAGGCGGGTGCAGGTGACCTCGACGCGCTTGAGCTTGTCGCTCAGCGGCTTGGCGGCCCCGGTGACCACGTGGCCGGTGTGGACGGCGCGGCGGCGGTAGATGGGGTCGGTCAGCAGTGCGGCGACGTACAGGTCGGCGGCGTCGCAGCGGGACCGCAGCCCGAGGGCGGCGCGGCTGGTGCTGTCCGGGCGTCGCCAGTCCAGCCCGTCGCTGTGCTCGCTCTGGGCGGGGCCGTAGGACCACACGTCGTCCTCGGCCAGCACGTCCAGCCACGGCAGCGGCGGGTCAGCGGTGAGCAGGGTGTGCAGGTCGAGCAGGCCGGTCACCGAGTCGTCGGGGATGCCGAGCCATGCGCGCCACGGGCCGGGGTGGTTCTCGGCGGCGGGGACGGTGCCGAGGGTCCATCGGGTGCGGGCGGCGCTCAGGGTGTCCACGACGGCGCGACCGGACGGGTAGTCGGCTCGGTCGCGCCACCATGCGATGTGGGCTGCCACGGTGTCGTGGTCGCTGTCGGGGGCGGCGCTCAGCGCGAGCCGGTGCAGGGTGGCCAAGGTGGTCGGGTCGTCGGTGATGAGGGTGGCCGGTGACGGTGCGGCGAGGGTGACTCCGAGCGTGCCGAGCAGGTCCAGCGCGGCGGGTCCGGTCGCGGTCGCCGGGCGGTGTCCGGGGGCGGTGGCGGTGACCGTGATGTGGTCCCCTCGGCGGCGGGCACGGACGGCGACCGGGTGCAGGACGCGGGCCACGGGCGAGTGCTGCAGGCGGGGCACGGGGTGCCCGCTGTGGGCGGCGCGAAGGCGCTGGCCCAGGTCGAACCACTCGGCGGTCATGGCTGGCTCACCGGCCTGAGCTGTGGGTCGGCGGCGTTCCAGCCGTCGCGGACGGCGGCGGCTGCCGGGGCCGACGCGGGCAGCGCCCCGGTGGCGACGACGAGCAGGTCATCTACGCTCAGGTCGGTTCCGACGAGCAGTCTTTCGGCGTGCTCGCGCAATGCGGGGTCGAGGGTGTTCATGGCGTGAATGTCCTTGGGTAGTTCCCGAAAGTCCTTGACCAGCACCGAAGGCACGTGAAGTCGGATCTCTGGCACACCGTCCGGCGGCCCTCAGGCACAGCGGTGGCGCAGAAAATGACTTTCGTGTTGCGTCGGATCTGCTCGGCCAAGGTGCGTCACGGCACCGCGTTACGCGCGCCCTTGGGGCCCGCCGTGTCGATGCAGGAGACACGCTCCAGCACTCACATCTTCGGGGATCCAGAAGTCGCCGCGGGATCAAGACCCGCGCTTGATGCCCGCCTCGTCCGTAAGTACGCGCCCGCCC
>JAKOYE010000005.1 GCA_029780675.1 Actinomycetes bacterium | reverse complement strand
TGCCGATTCGGCCGGGGGCCGTGGCTTCAACGAGTTCGACGTCTCCACCTCGCTGCGCAGCTACGGCTGGCAGGTGCCGGCGTACACCATGCCCGACGGCGCCCAGGACATCACGGTGCTGCGGGTGGTGGTGCGGGAGGGCTTCTCCGCGGATCTGGCCCGCTCGCTGTGGGCGGACCTGCAAGCGGTGATCGAACATCTCAGTGAGATCAAGCCGGGCGGCTACTTCACCCAGGAGCACTTCGCTCACTGATCGCGGGACGGTCTGGGACAATTGACGGCGATGACGGCGATGAGATGGACATGCACACGCAATCCTTGACCCGGGCGACGCGATCGGCGCCCGGTGTCAACGGGGAAGTGGTGGTGGATCTCGACGCCATCGCCCACAACGTGGGGGTGCTGCGCGAGCACGCGGGTCCGGCCGCGGTGATGGCGGTGGTGAAGGCCGACGGCTACGGGCACGGTGCCACCCAGGTGGCCCGCGCCGCCTTGGCCGCCGGGGTCGCCGAGTTGGCCGTGGCGACCATCGACGAGGCACTGGCCCTGCGCCGGGACGGCATCAGCGCACCGGTGCTGGCCTGGTTGCATCCGCCGGGCGCCGACTTCGGGCCCGCCCTGGAGGCCGGCGTGCACATCGCGGTGTCCTCCAGCGGCCAACTCGGCGGCGTCCTCGATGCGGTACGGCGCACCGGGCGTACCGCTGACGTCACCGTCGAGGTCGACACCGGACTGAGCCGCAACGGGGTCGGTGCGCGGGAGTACCCGGAGGTGTTGGAGGCGCTGCGGCGGGCCGCGGTCGAGGGGATGGTCCGGATCCGCGGCATCATGTCCCATCTGGCCAGCGGCGATGAACCGCACAACCCGGTCAACGACCTTCAGGCCCAACGGTTCACCGCGATGATCGCCGAGGCGCGCAGCCTGGGCGTGGCGTTCGAGGTGGCGCACCTGTCCAACTCCCCGGCGGCGATGACCCGGCCCGACTTCCGCTTCGACATGGTGCGGCCCGGGATCGCGGTGTACGGACTGAGTCCGATCCCGAGCCGGGGCGATATGGGACTGCGGCCGGCGATGACGTTGAAATGCCCTGTCGCACTGGTGAAAGCTCTCCGCGCGGGTGAGGGCGTGTCCTACGGTCATACCTGGATCGCCGAACGCGACACCACTGTTGCCCTGCTGCCGATCGGGTACGCCGACGGGGTTTTCCGCACACTGAGTGGGAGGATGGACGTGCTCATCAACGGCAGGCTCCGGCCGAACGTTGGGCGGATCTGTATGGACCAGTTCGTGGTCGATCTCGGACCCGGAGCCGCCGACGTCACCGAGGGTGACGACGCGATCCTGTTCGGCCCGGGCACATCCGGTGAGCCGACCGCCCTGGACTGGGCCGAGATGTTGGGCACCATCAACTACGAGGTGGTGACCAGCCCGCGCGGCCGGGTGCACCGCAGTTACCGTGGGGGACCGGCTGATGCCAGGTAAGCGATCGGACAAGTCCGGCAAGCCCGCCAAGCCTGCCAAACCCGGAGGTGCCGAGAGCGCCGCGATCGCCGCCGGAAAGAAGGCCGGACTGATGGCCGGTGTCGCCGGGATCGGCGCGGTGAGCACCGCCGCGGGGGTTTCGGCGGCCAAGTCATTGCGGCAGCGAAAGCGGATCGAGGACGCCTACCGGGGCGAGGACTTCAAACTGCTTGAGGCGGACCGGGGTTGCGTGATCACCACCCCGGACGGCATTCCCCTGGTCGTGCGCGAGGTTGGCCCGGTCACGGCGCCCCTGACGGTGGTTTTCGCGCACGGCTTCTGTATGCGGATGGGGTCCTTCCACTTCCAGCGGGCCGCGCTGGCCGAGCGGTGGGGCAAGCAGGTCCGGATGGTGTTCTACGACCAGCGCGGCCACGGCAAGTCGGCATCCGCACCCATCGATACCTACTCCGTCGAGCAACTCGGTCAGGACCTGGAAACCGTTCTGCAGGTGATGGTTCCGCGCGGCCCGGTGGTCCTGGTGGGGCACTCGATGGGCGGGATGACCGTCCTCTCGCACGCGCGGCAGTTCCCGCACCACTACGGCCGGCGCATCGTCGGTGCGGCGCTGATTTCCTCGGCGGCGGAGGGGGTTCCGCGTTCGCCGTTGGGGGAGATTCTGCAGAACCCCGCGCTGGAGGCGGTGCGGTTCGCCGCCCGGTACGCACCGCAGTTGGTGCACCGCACCCGAGGCGCGGCCCGCGCCGTGCTGCGGCCCATCCTCAAGACCGCGTCCTTCGGCGACGATTCCGTCAGCCCCTCGGTGGTGGCCTTCTCCGAGGCGATGATTCACGAGACCGACATCGCCACCCTGGTCGAGTTCCTGCACGCCCTCGAAGTGCACGACGAGGCCGCGGCGCTGCCGGTGCTGTCGCAGATACCGACGCTGATCGCCTGTGGCGACCGGGATCTGCTCACCCCGCTGAAGCACTCCGAGGAGATGGCCGCCGCACTGCCGAATTGTGAACTGGTGATCCTGCCCGGGGCCGGACACGTGGCGATGATGGAACAACCCGACGTCATCAACGATGCTCTGGTCCGGTTGGTCGAGAAAGCCACCCCGTCGCCGTTGGTGGCCTTCGCCCGCAGAGTCAAGGGGCTCGGACGTGACTGACCCGGCGGCCGCGCCATGAGTGACCGGGATGCCCGCCGTGACTGACTCGGCCGCCGGTGCCGGGACCGCCTCGTTGGCGACCGTCGAGGACACCATCGCACTGGGCGAGCGACTCGGCCGCGACCTGCGGGCCGGTGACGTCGTGGTGCTCTCCGGTCCGCTGGGGGCGGGAAAGACCGCATTGGCCAAGGGAATCGCCCTCGGCATGGATGTCGAGGGTCCGATCACCTCGCCGACGTTCGTGCTCGCCCGGGTGCACCGCTCCCGGCGCGCCGGCGGCCCGGCCATGGTGCACGTCGACGTCTACCGACTGCTCGAGCACACCGGGGCCGACCTTCTCGCCGAACTCGACTCGTTGGATCTCGACACCGATCTCGACGACGCGGTCGTGGTGGTCGAGTGGGGCGAGGGCCTGGCTGAGCGGTTGTCGCCGCGTCATCTCGACATCGCGCTGACGCGGTTGCCCGACAGCGATGTTCGTACCGCGACCTGGCGATGGCAGCAGACGTGAACGCGCCGATCCTCACGATCGACACCTCGACCCCGGCGGTGGTCGCGGGTGTGGTGCGCCGCGCCGACGACGGGTTCGAGGCGCTGGCCGAGCGCATCGCGCTCAACGCCCGCGGGCATGCGGAATTGCTGACCCCGATGGTGCTTGCCGCCATCGCGGATGCGGGTCTGGCGATGGCCGATCTCGGCGCGGTGGTGGTGGGCTGCGGGCCCGGACCGTTCACCGGACTGCGGGTGGGTATGGCCACCGCCGCCGCCTACGGCCACGCCTTGGCGATCCCGGTGCACGGGGTCTGCTCGTTGGACGCCATCGGGGTGCAGACCGCCGGCGAGGCTCTTGTGGTGACCGACGCCCGTCGCCGGGAGGTCTACTGGGCGCGCTACCGCGACGGGGTTCGGGTGGCGGGCCCGGCCGTCGACGCCCCGGATGACGTGGTGGTGGACGGCGCCCGGTCGGTGGCCGGCTCCCCGGTCCACGCCGCGGTGTTCGGACTGCCGGTGGTCGATCCGGCCCATCCCACCCCGACCGGTCTGCTGGGCTGCGCCGACGTTGGCGCCGAACCGGCACCGCTGGTGCCCCAGTACCTGCGCCGCCCCGATGCCAAGACGTTGGCCGAACGGGGACTGCGATGACCGCCCCGGGCATCGTCTACGACCGGCTGACCCGCGCCGATGCCCGGCGCTGCGCGGAACTGGAGGCGCTGCTGTTCGACGGCGACGATCCGTGGCCGGAGTCGGCGTTCGTGCGGGAACTCGCCGCGCCGCACATCGTCTACGTCGCGGCCCGGGTGGACGGCGTCCTGGTCGGCTACGCCGGTATGGCCAGGCTGGGCCGAATCCCGCCGTACGAGTACGAGATCCACACCGTCGGTGTCGACCCGGCCTACCAGGGCCGGGGCATCGGGCGGGCGATGATGACCGATCTTCTGGCGGCCGCGGGCCCAGACGCGACGGTATACCTGGAAGTGCGCACCGACAATGACGCCGCTCTGGCCCTCTACACCGGCCTGGGCTTCGAGAAGGTTGGGGTGCGCAAGCGCTACTACCAGGCCAGCGGCGCCGATGCGTACACGATGAGGAGGAGTCCGGCCCTATGACTCTGATCCTCGCCATCGAAAGTTCATGTGACGAAACGGGTGTCGGTATCGCCCGGCTCCGCACCGACGGTTCCGTGGAACTGCTCGCCGACGAGGTGGCCTCCAGCGTCGACGAGCACGCCCGGTACGGCGGGGTGGTGCCGGAGATCGCCTCGCGCGCCCATCTCGAGGCGTTGGGGCCCACCGTCCGCCGGGCGCTGTCGACCGCGGGGATCGACCGCCCCGACATCGTCGCCGCGACGATCGGACCCGGGTTGGCCGGGGCGTTGCTGGTCGGCGTCGCCGCGGCCAAGGCATACGCGGCGGCCTGGGGGACGCCGTTCTACGCCGTCAACCACCTCGGCGGGCATCTGGCGGCCGACGTCTACGACCACGGCCCACTGCCCGAATGTGTGGGACTGCTGGTGTCCGGTGGGCACACCCACCTGTTGCACGTGCGGTCGCTGGCCGATCCGATCGTCGAACTGGGCAGCACCGTCGACGATGCGGCAGGGGAGGCCTACGACAAGGTGGCCCGATTGCTGGGCCTCGGATATCCCGGCGGCAGGGCTCTCGACGACCTGGCCCGCACCGGCGACCCCGCCGCCATCGCTTTCCCGCGCGGGATGACCGGACCCCGCGACGCGCCCTATGCGTTCAGTTTCTCCGGCCTCAAGACCGCGGTGGCCCGCTATCTCGAATCGCACCCGGACGCCGACGCCGCCGATGTCGCGGCCGGTTTCCAGGAAGCCGTCGCCGACGTCCTCACCGCCAAGGCGGTGCGGGCCGCGACGGATCTCGGGGTGTCGACGTTGCTGATCGCCGGTGGCGTTGCGGCCAACTCCCGACTGCGGCAACTCGCCGAACAGCGTTGCGCCACGGCGGGTCTCGAACTGCGTGTGCCCCGCCCGAGGTTGTGCACCGACAACGGCGCGATGATCGCCGCATTCGCCGCGCACCTAATCGCCGCCGGAGCGCCGCCGTCGGCACTGGATGTTGCCAGTGACCCGGGATTGCCGGTGCTGCGCGGGCAGGTGGCTTAAGCGCCGTCGGGGTTCGTCGGGGCGGCACTGACCGTCGACCGCGACATTTTGTCCGCTGCGGTCCGCCGCGTCCCGCTGCGAAGTCTTCGCCCTCGGCGAATCCGCAGGGGCCGCCCTTGAGTGCTAGCACTCGGGCGTATAGAGTGCCAAGTGGCAGGAGGCCCGCCTCAGCGTCGGAACCCGCGACGACGGCGCGAGGGCGCGGACGAATGCCGAACACCTGGTTAATCGGCCGGTCCGGGGAACGATCCCCGGACCCGCACATACACAACAAGTGGAGGGCTCCATCGTGGCGAGCGTCAACATCAAGCCACTCGAGGACAAGATCCTCGTTCAGGCCAACGAGGCCGAGACGACCACCGCGTCGGGTCTGGTCATCCCGGACACCGCCAAGGAGAAGCCGCAGGAGGGCACTGTTGTCGCCGTCGGCCCCGGCCGGTGGGACGAGGATGGCGAAAAGCGGATTCCGCTGGACGTCTCCGAGGGCGACACCGTGATCTACAGCAAGTACGGCGGCACCGAGATCAAGTACAACGGTGAGGAATACCTCATCCTCTCGGCGCGCGACGTGCTGGCGGTCGTCACAAAGTAAACAGTCGTGAACCGCCCCGGAAACCCCTGTGCTTCAGGTGGTTTCCGGGGCGGAACACGTCAGGGAACATTTTCCGGACAGGATTTGAGGACATGAGCAAGCAGATCGAATTCAACGAAACCGCCCGGCGGGCCATGGGGGCCGGCGTCGACAAGCTTGCCGACGCGGTCCGGGTCACCCTGGGTCCGCGAGGCCGGCACGTGGTGCTGGCCAAGGCGTTCGGTGGACCCACCGTGACCAACGATGGTGTCACCATCGCCCGTGACATCGACCTGGACGACCCGTTCGAGAACCTTGGCGCCCAGCTGGTGAAGTCGGTGGCGACCAAGACCAACGATGTCGCCGGTGACGGCACCACCACCGCGACGGTGCTGGCCCAGGCGCTGATCCGCCACGGCCTGCGCAACGTCGCGGCGGGCGCCAACCCCATCGCGCTCGGATCGGGCATGGCCAAGGCCGCCGACGCGGTCTCCGCTGCGCTGCTGGCAGCGGCGACGCCGGTATCCGACAAGAACGCCATCGCCCAGGTGGCCACGGTCTCGTCTCGCGACGAGGAGGTCGGCGAACTGGTCGGCGAGGCGATGACGAAGGTCGGCGCCGACGGTGTGGTCAGCGTCGAGGAGTCCTCGACCATGGACACCGAACTGCAGGTCACCGAGGGCATCGGATTCGACAAGGGCTTCCTGTCCGCCTACTTCGTCACCGATTTCGACTCGCAGGAAGCCGTCCTCGAGGACGCTCTGGTGCTGCTGCACCGCGACAAGATCAGTTCGCTGCCCGACCTCCTGCCGCTGCTGGAGAAGGTGGCCGAGGCCGGCAAGCCGCTGCTGATCGTGGCCGAGGATGTCGAGGGCGAAGCGCTGTCCACCCTGGTGGTCAACGCCATTCGCAAGACCCTGCGGGCTGTCGCCGTCAAGGCGCCGTTCTTCGGTGACCGCCGCAAGGCGTTCCTGGAGGACCTGGCGATCGTCACCGGCGGGCAGGTCGTCAACCCCGACGTCGGCCTGCTGCTGCGCGAGTCCGGTCTCGATGTGCTCGGCACCGCACGGCGGGTCGTGGTCAGCAAGGACGACACCGTGATCGTCGACGGCGGCGGCACCCACGAGGCCATCGACGGCCGGGTCAAGCAGCTCCGCAGCGAGATCGAGGCATCCGAGTCGGACTGGGACCGGGAGAAGCTGCAGGAGCGGCTGGCGAAGCTGGCCGGCGGCGTCGCCGTCATCAAGGTCGGCGCCGCTACGGAAACCGCCCTCAAGGAGCGCAAGCACCGGGTCGAGGACGCGGTCGCGGCGGCGAAGGCGGCCGTCGAGGAGGGCATCGTCGCCGGCGGCGGCAGTGCGCTGGTTCAGGCGGCCGCAGCACTTCAGCCGCTACGCGAATCGCTCAGTGGTGACGAACTGGTCGGCGTCGAGGTGTTCGCCGACGCCCTCACCGCTCCGCTGCACTGGATCGCCGCCAATGCGGGGGAGGACGGCGCGGTGGTGGTGCACAAGGTGAGCACCTTGCCTGCCGGGCACGGCTTCAACGCCGCCACGCTCAGCTACGGCGATTTGTTCGCCGATGGTGTGGTGGATCCGGTGAAGGTCACCCGGTCGGCGGTGCTCAATGCCGCCTCGGTGGCCCGGATGGTGCTCACGACCGAGACCGCCGTTGTCGAGAAGCCCGTCGAGGCGGAGGACCACGGTCACGGCCACGGTCATCACGGCCACGCCCACTGATCCAGTAACCGAAGGAGGGGGCGCACCCGCACGGGTGTGCCCCCTCCTTCGGCGTTCCCTCCCCGGGTAGCTCTGTTGCTTCCGTGTTGTCAGCGTTGATACTGGGAGCGCACGACGCGGTTCGCGGCCTCGACGGCGGTGGCGCGACGGCGCGCGATGATGTCGGGATCGCCGGTGGCCGCACGCGGGTCGGGGGAATGGGCCCATGCCAGGCCGATGCCGAACAACACGATAAGTAGATCAAGCGGTGGCCAGGCTGGGTCCGCATATCCGGTGGCCTGAGCGGTTTCGATTGCCTCGATTGCCTGACCGAGGGCCGGTTCGCCCTCGGTCAGGGGCTCATCGAGGGCGATACCTTCCAACCGTGCCCAGTTGTTCATCCGGATCAGTTCGGGCTGGCGGAGGGCAAGGTCATAGATATCTCCGACGAAGTCGGCGATAGCCTCGGGCCGGAGCGGTATCGAACGGAAGAACTCTGCCGTGTCGGCCGCCACGACGGCGCGAAAAAGCCCGTTTTTGTCTGCGAAGTGGGCGTACAGGCGCTCTTTGCTGGCATGGGACATCCGCGCGATCCGGTCGATTCGCGCGCCGGCCAGGCCATATTGGGCGAATTCGGCCCGAGCCGCCGCCATGATGTCTTCGCGTAATTCCGTTCCGTTCCGCACGGCAGAAGGATAGGGCTGAACCGATGCCGGCAATCGCCGAACTAGCGACTGCCTCCGCTATGGCCGCCGCCTCCGCCTCCGTGTCCCCCGCCGGGGCCCCCAGGACCTCCGGGGCCGCCAGGTCCTCCGGGGCCGCCGGGTCCGGGAGGGGGACCCGGACGGGGCGGAGGCATTCGCGGCGGGGTGTTTTTGTTCGTGTGGGCGGGCAGCGTCGTCGTCGCCGGAACGTTGGGGGCGAACGAGTTTCCGCCCCGCGAATCGAGGTGTTTCTCCGTCGGTGAGACGGTTGATGACGTCGACGGCACACCCTTCTTGACGCCGTCCATGCCTTCGTCGCTGCATGCCGACAGGACACCCATCGCCACGATGGCGATGGCGCCGACACCCGCGCCGACGTATCTGGAAGAGTCCCGAATCAGAGCCATGTCGCTTTTCCCGTCTCGTGGTGGCCGTGGTGAGTGAACAACGACAACCTAACAAACGAACGAGTTCGTTTGCAATTTCGACGGGTCGGATATCTGACTCGGGATCGGCTATTCGACTCCGGTTACGCAGAACGTAAGACGGGCTCGATGTGTTCGGCCGTCGGCGGCCGGTCGTGGGCGGTGGGGGCCGGCAACGTGACGGGCCGTGTGACCGCACGGGTGTCGCGGTAGGTGCTCAGGTAGCGCGCGAGTTCACTGTCGCTGGGCGGTGTGGTGAAAATGCTCACGGCGCTGGTCGCGTTATCGAAAGCCCCCGCGAGGTCCAGTTTTTTAGCGGCCGTGATGAACGCTCCGGCGGAACCGGCAAGGCAGGCCAGAGCCGTGACGCCCAGGGCTGCGGCAGATGCGCTCCGCGAGGCGAACGCCACGATGAACAGTCCGAGCGACGCGAAGGTCAGCAGCAGGAGGATGTAGCCCGTAAAGGACGCCATTGATGCTGAAATCCGTTGGGTGGTTCTCATGATTCCATCTCCCATCACAACGCTACGCGTATCGTAGCGTTCGATACGGCTATCGTAGCGCGTATTCGGGCGATGGTGTACCCCGGTTTTGGTGGGGTTCGATTGAGAGGAGTCTGGGGATGGCGCAGCGCCGCACCGTCGAGGACGGCATTGCGGAATCGACATTGCACCTGCTGCGCACCGGGGGGCCGCGCGCCGTCACCGTCGAAGCGGTCGCCGGGCATTCGGGGATAGCCAAAACCACGATTTACCGTCGGCACCCCAATCGTCGGGAGATGCTCTCGACAGCGCTAGCCGGCGTCGCCTCGCCAGTTCCGCCCGATCCTCGCGCGGAAGGGGCCGACCAGCTTCGGTGGCTCATTGACCACGCCGTCGGAATCCTTGAGAACGGGATTGGGCTGGGCGGCCTCGCGGCGGTGCTGACCGAGGATGATCCCGAGTTCACCTCGTCGTTCCGGCAGATTCTGGATGAACAGCGGGCCGAACTGACAGCCGCCATCGAGAGGGCGAAGGCCAACGGCTCGCTGCGGTCCGATATCGACACCGCGATGTTGATCAATGCGATCGTCGGTGCGTACATCGCCGAATTCGCCCGCACGGGGCAGGTTGCCGAGGGTTGGCAGGAACGGCTGTTCAGGATGTTCTGGCCGGCCGTGCGGCCCGAACTCGACGACGGTCGGCAGCCGGCCGGCTTCGGGAGCGGGGTCGGCCAATGACTCCCCATGCGGGGCCCGGACCGGCCCATCAGTGCGGGACCGGGTGCCTTCGGTGGCCGGTATGGTGCATCACATGGTGAAGCTGATTCCGAGCGGCCGATGGCTGGCCGTCGCGGCGTCGATCGCCGTCTCGGTCGCCATGTTCCACGCGCAGGAGAAGCACCCACAACCGAACGCTGCGATGCCGGAGACGGCGACATCGTCGGCGGCCGCCCCGGGTCCGACGACTCCGACGGCTCCATTCGTGGCGAATGCTGCTGAGGCCCAATTGTTGGCCGCCAGCGCCCCGTCCGCCGCTCCGGACTTCCAGCTGGCGCTTCCCAAGGGGGTCGCCCCCGAGGAGGGGCTGCAGGTCCACACGATCTGGGTGGCCCGCGCTATCAGCATGATGTTCCTGGAGATCAAGACGATCGGGGGATACCGTCAGGATCCGTTGCCGTGGCACCCCAACGGCCTTGCCATCGACGTGATGATCCCCAACCACAACTCACCGGAAGGTATCGAGCTCGGTAATCAGATCGCCGGATACGCCCTGGCGAACGCCAAACGCTGGGGAGTGCTGCATGTGATCTGGCGGCAGGGTTTCTACCCCGGTATCGGTGCACCGAGTTGGACCGCCGATTACGGCAATGAAACGGCGAACCATTTCGACCACGTCCACATCGCCACCGATGGGGGCGGCTACCCGACCGGGCGGGAAACGTACTACTCCGGTTCGATGACCGTCGCCCCTGCGGGGTGACAGCGGGTGAGGCGGGTGTCGGCTCGGGCTAGATCGGGACTAGACCGAGTGCGAGCAGGCGGCCATCACGGTGTCGTGCGCATTGTTCACCGCGACCAGCGCGGGGCGCAGCGCGTCGCCCTCGGATTCGTTCTGGATCATCCATTCGAGCAGCATGGAAACCTGCCGCAAGCGCATGTCGGTGAGCTTCAGAGCAAAGTCTTGAGTCATAGTTAGCATGTCTCCTTACTTGTTCCAACCTACTGCCGCGGCAATCAAATAGCCAATTCATGCCGCACCAGCTGGGCAAATACGGTGACGGCGCCGAGTCGTCGCAGGTTATGCGATGACGGCGACCCCGGCCGCGGTCAATGTCAGCAGTCCGACAGCGGCGAACAGCGCGGTGTTCACCGGCTCGCCGGACTTGCGCTGGCGGGCGCTTCCGATGCCGAGCACTGCGCCCAGCGCCACGACGATCGCCAATTTGATGCTGATCTTGACGTAGTTGAGTTCGACCCCGGCCGGCCAGGGGGCGGCGAGGGCCAGGCCGGTGAGCAACGAAACGAGCAGGCCGTAGTTCATCAGGGGGGTGAAGCGAAACTCTTGCGCGACCGCCTGAACGGCCCAGGCCCCGAAGGTCAGGGCGAACCCGACGATGTGCACCAGTACGACGACGTCGCGCAGCAACTCCACGCCAGCAGGCTACATCAACTTCTCGGGGCCCTCAGCAAGCGCGAAGTCAGCGGGTCGGCGCCAGCAAACGACCGGGCTGGACTAAGCTAGCAAAGCTACGCGGCTGGTGACGGCGCCGCGGGCACCTGACTCAGAAGAGGTCGGACATGTCATGGAAGCGGCCTCACCACACCCGGTGGCTGGTGGCCTGCGCACTGGCATTCCTGGCCGCCGGCAACGTCGGAGGCTTCAGTTTTCCGGTGGGAATGGTCTTCCTCGTCATCTTCGTGGTGGGCGCGGTGCTGTTGAGCGCGGACGAGACCGGGGGCGGGATCGCGAGCGGCATGGATGGGTCCGACGCCGACTATCCGGTCACCGACTATCCAGACGACGCGTTCGAGGAAGTTCCCGACGAATCACCCGCGGAGGGTGCGACGCCGGGGGAGGCGGCACCGGACTCGGTCGACGGCGATACGGCCATCGACGACGTCGTTGGTGACGTTGTCCTTGATGACGTTGTCGGCGATACCGCCGCAGCCGCTGTCAGCGATGCCCCCGAGCCAGAGACCCCTGACGTCGAAGCCCCTGGCGCCCAGCCTGAGGCCCCTGGCTCCTCTGGGACTGCTAGGCCGTTCGACGGCGGAGGCCCCCCTTGAGCAACACCTCGCGCTCGGATTCGCTGAGCCCACCCCAGATGCCGTAGGGCTCGCCCACCCGCAGTGCGTGGGTACGGCACTGCGTGATCACCGGGCACTGCCGGCACAGTTGCTTGGCGTTCATCTCGCGCTGTGCGCGTGCCCGGCCCCGCTCTCCATCGGGGTGGAAGAACACCGAAGAATCGACACCCCGGCACACTCCGTGCATTTGCCAGTCCCAGAGATCCGCGTTCGGGCCGGGTAGTTGGTGCGGCTGAAGCATGTTCAAAGCCTTTCTCTCCGTGCATATCTCGCACTTCTGAGGATCCGTTGTGCGTTGAGCGCTGTCGCCGGTGACCACTCGCGGCACTACGCTAGGAGGGCAGTTGAAAGACCGTCAACAAGGTCAAGTGTGGTCAATCACAACGCCGTAGCGTGCAAATTAACGTCCTGTTCACCTGAGCTCCCGCCGGTTGCTGAATACCCGCAGGCGAGAGTCTCGGCACCGGTGTCGTGACGGGAACGCGCAGCCTCCAGTTGACCTGGCCGTAACACTGGAACCACAAAGATTTAATTCGGAAATCCGCCATTCGGTAGCGTCGCGCCCCGATGACTTCGATCGTCCTGGCTGCCGCCGCCTTCGGCGACGACCCCGGCCGTTGGCCACTGCCGACCGCGCACTGCGTGCCCGACGCCTGGCGGCGGGCGGTCGTGGCCGCGGGCCAGGGCCGCTACGCCGCGGCCCGCGCCGATCTTGACGCAGTGCTCCGCCATGCCTCCTCGCCCCGGTGGGTATCGCTGGCCTGGAGCGCGCACGCCTCGTTCCTGCGGCAACTGGGCTGGCACCGCCGAGCTTCCGGTTTCGACGGGATCGCCTGGGCCCAGGCGGGCGACGACCCGGAGGCGGGGGTCGACGCGCTGGTTGGGCTGGCCGCCGATGCGTTGGGCGTCGGTCGGCTCACCACCTCGGCGGTGCTGCTGGAACGCGCCCGGATCGTTCACGACCGTGCCGTCGAACCCCCGCCGCGGTTGGCGATCAGGCTGGCCTGGGTCGGCGCCGAACTGGCTATGGCGTCCGGTGACGGCGAGGTCGCCGTCGAGGAGGCCCGCCAGGCCGTCCGCCTAGCCCGCGCGGCCGCACCGGAACTGCGCCGCCACCGGGTCAAGAGCGACATCGTGCTGGCTGCGGCGCTGTGTTGCGCCGGTGACCTGGACGCATCGCGGTGCCTTGCCGACGCCGCCCTGGCCGACACCGCCGCTTGCGGACTCGTGCCCCTGCGCTGGGCGGTGGCGAGTCTGCTTGTCGGGATCGGCAGCGCGGAGCGCAGTCCCGCGGAGGTCGCCGAGATCCGTGACCGCAGCGCAGCCTTCGTGACGCGGCACGGCGGGCGGTGGAGTGGCAGGTGACCGCGCTAGCCGGTGCGTCGCCGTATTGTCTCTAGCTGAGCCAGAGTCCGCCGAATCCTGCCTGCGTAACGTTGGAGAAGCCGTCGTCGATGACCATTCCAGGAGAGCGTCTCGACGCCGCCGTTGCCGAGGCAGTGGCCGGCAGCCGCGACGCACTCCGGGAAGTAGTGGAGATCATCCGTCCCATCGTGGTTCGTTACGTCCGGGCCCGCCTGGGGACCGCGGAACGCGTTGGTCTCTCCGCCGACGATGTTGCTCAGGAGGTTTGCTTGGCCGCCATCCAGGCGCTGCCGCGCTACCAGGATCAGGGACGCCCCTTCCTGGCCTTCGTGTACGGCATCGCGTCACACAAGGTTGCTGACGCCCATAGGGCGGCGGGCCGCAACCGGTCTGAGCCGACCGACTCGGTGCCGGAGCGGCTATCGGTGGATGCCGGTCCCGAGCAGATGGCGATCCAGGCTGATTCCGCCGCGCGGATGAAACAGCTCCTGGCGGTGCTTCCGGAGAAGCAACGCGAGATCCTCACCTTGCGCATCGTGGTCGGGTTGTCGGCAGAAGAGACCGCCGAGGCGGTGGGCAGCACCCCCGGGGCGGTGCGGGTGGCTCAGCACCGGGCCTTGGCCCGGCTCAAGTCCGAGATCGCCGGAGCGGGGCACGACTATGTCTGACTTCTCCGGGTCTGATTTCTCGCGGAATGGCTTCGGACGGCCCGCACCCGAGCCGTCGTTGGACGATATTCGCCGTAGCGACGATTTCATCGAGGCGCTGGCCTCCGGTCGCCCCGTCGTACCGCAGGACCATGCCGACGCGGCATTGGCTGCGCTGCTCGGCGGCTGGCGCAACGAGACCCGCTGGCCGCCGGATACCGGCCTGATCTCCGAGTCGCAGGCCATCGCGGCGCTCAACGCCGGTCTGGCAGAGAAGCCGGCTCGTGAGCCCCGCAACCGGAACAGGTCTCCCGGCCGGAATCACCGCGGTCTGGGTGTCGTGGGTGCGGCGGCCGCCGCCGTCCTAGCTATCGGCGGATTCGGGGCCGTGGTGAGCGGCGCCGGGCCCGGCGACTCGTTGTACGGACTGCGGACGATGCTGTTCGGCACGCCACGGGAGGTCCGCGACGATCAGGTCGCCCTGGCCGCGCGCACCGAGCTGACCAAGGTCCAGGAGCTGATCTCGCAGGGCGACTGGCAGCAGGCGCAGGCCCGACTGGTCGCGGTGAGCAGTCAGGTCGCCTCGGTGGGCGACCAGCAGCAGAAGCAGGAACTGCTCACCCAGTTCAACGATCTGTCGGCGAAGGTGGTGGAGCGCAATCCGGAGGCGACGGCGCCGCCCGGCATCGTCTACACGGTGCCTCCGTCGGCCACCGAGCTGGTGCCGGCCCCGGCTCCGCTGACCGACAGCGCGACGACCACTGAGACCACGACTTCGGTTCCGACCACCCCAACAACCACCCCGACGACGTCCGGGGAAGCCACCAGTGGCGCGGAGACGTCGGGGGCCAGCCCGTCGTCCAGCGCACCGTCTTCGTCCGCCACGTCCTCCGCGGGGCCCTCCACCGTCTCGTCGGCTCCGACGTCCTCCGCGGGATCCGCGTCCACGTCGGCCTCGCCATCGGCCTCGCAGTCGGCGGCGACGTCGGCGGCCACCTCGACACCGGGTTCGTCGTCCACATCTGCTTCGGCGGCCGCACCGGCGTCGACGACGGCACCCGCTCAATCCCCGGCCACGTCGTCCGCACCGTCCGCGGCGGCCGCCACCACCTCGGCCACCTCGGCGTCGCAATCCGCGGCGGCCGCTACGACGACGCCGACCAGCGCGCCGCCGACTAGTGCAGCGCCGAAATCGGCCGGCACCACGGCTGAGGCGGCCTCTCCGACCGCCGCCTCGCAGGCCACGGACTCTCAGACGGCCGCCTCTCCGACCGCAGCCGTGCAGACCCCGGCGACGACCGAGGCCGCGCCGGAAACCGCCATCGAGGAGGAGAGCACGGCTGCGCCGGCGACCACCACGATGGCTCCGGCGACCGCCGGCTGATCAGAGATACCTGTCAGCGATATTTGTCGTAGTCCGACGTCGCCTCGTTGAGCGCGGCATCGGCGTAGCCCCGGCAGTAGTCCCAGGTGACGTACGCGTCCGGTTCGGGATCGTAGGCCGGCTCGTGCGGACGCACCGTCCCGTCGACCAGAAGCTGAAGCAGGTTGGCGCGCAACATGTCCCAGTCGTGGTAGTGGTCCTGCTGACAGTCGTCGCAGCACACCACCAGGCCGCGGATACCCCGGTGCGCCAGCAGTGCCTCGTAGATGGCGAGGTCGGCCAGATCGGCCTCCACAGCCAGACGTTCCTGCGGATCCAGTGGCTGGCCCGGCTCGAGCTCGTCCAGCACCGCCGACGGATCGTTGGGATCGTCGGCGAACGGATCCGGTGGCAGGCCGGGTGGCAGGTGGTCGCGCACGGAATCACCCTACCGCGAGCCGATAGGATGAGGGCTCCCAATCTCCCCGCTGATGGAGGCCGTGCCGATGTCCCTCGCCGAAGGCAGCCCTGCAGTGCGCACCGGCGGTGATGACCCGCGCAAGATCGCCATGCTGGGCCTGACCTTCGACGACGTGCTGCTGCTGCCCGCCGCATCCGACGTCGTGCCCGCCACCGCGGACACCTCCAGTCAACTGACGCGGAAGATCCGGCTCAAGGTGCCGCTGGTCAGTTCCGCCATGGATACCGTCACCGAGGCGCGAATGGCCATCGCGATGGCTCGTTCCGGCGGGATGGGGGTTCTGCACCGAAACCTCTCGGTCAGCGACCAAGCGGGTCAGGTCGAGATGGTCAAACGCTCCGAGGCCGGCATGGTGACCGACCCGGTGACCTGCTCGCCGGACAACACGCTGGCCGAGGTCGACGCGATGTGCGCGCGTTTCCGCATCTCCGGGCTTCCCGTCGTCGACGCCACCGGGGCGCTGGTCGGCATCATCACCAACCGCGATATGCGCTTCGAGGTCGACATGTCCAAGCGCGTCGCCGAGGTCATGACCAAGACTCCGCTGATCACCGCGCAGGAGGGTGTCACGGCCGACGCCGCGCTGGGTTTGCTGCGCCGCAACAAGATCGAGAAGCTCCCGATCGTCGACGGGCACGGGCGCCTGACCGGTCTGATCACCGTCAAGGACTTCGTCAAGACCGAACAGCACCCCGACGCCACCAAGGACAGCGATGGCCGACTGCTGGTCGGTGCGGCCGTCGGCGTCGGCGATGACGCCTGGGAACGGGCCATGACCCTGGTCGATGCGGGGGTCGACGTGCTGGTGGTCGATACCGCGCACGCGCACAACCGACGTGTGCTCGAGATGGTCAGCAAGGTCAAAGCCGAGGTGGGCCACAAGGTGGAGGTGGTCGGCGGCAACGTCGCCACCCGCAGTGCGGCCGCAGCCCTGGTCGAGGCCGGCGCCGACGCCGTCAAAGTCGGTGTGGGCCCGGGTTCCATCTGCACCACCCGCGTGGTGGCCGGCGTAGGTGCCCCGCAGATCACCGCCATCCTGGAGGCGCACACCGTCTGCGCCCCGGCCGGGGTTCCGGTGATCGCCGATGGGGGACTGCAGTATTCCGGCGATATCGCAAAAGCTCTGGCCGCGGGGGCCTCGACGGCCATGCTGGGTTCGTTGCTGGCCGGCACCGCCGAAGCTCCCGGAGACCTGATCTTCGTCAACGGAAAGCAGTTCAAGAGTTATCGCGGCATGGGGTCGCTGGGCGCGATGCAGGGCCGTGGCGCGGCTGGTGCCACGAGATCCTATTCCAAAGACCGCTACTTCCAGGACGACGTGCTCTCCGAGGACAAACTGGTGCCGGAGGGTATCGAGGGGCGGGTGCCCTTCCGCGGTCCGCTGGCCACCGTGATCCACCAGTTGACCGGAGGGTTGCGCGCGGCCATGGGTTACACCGGCGCCGCCAGCATCGATGCTCTGCAGCAGGCGCAGTTCGTCCAGATCACCGCCGCCGGGCTCAAGGAGAGCCACCCACACGACATTCAGATGACTGTCGAGGCTCCTAACTATTACGCGCGATGAGCGCGAGCGAACTACTCCGCGCGATGAGCGCGAGCGAACTACTCCGCGCGATGAGCGCGAGCCAACCACTCCGCGCGATGAGCGCGAGCCAACGACTCCGCGCGATGAGCGCCTGCGCGAACGTGAAGAGGGGACACTGAAGCCGTGCGCGATCTTGTGGAAATCGGTATGGGCAAAACCGCCCGCCGCACCTACGAACTCAGCGATATCAACATCGTTCCGTCCCGGCGGACGCGGTCGTCCAAGGACGTCTCCACCGCCTGGCAGCTTGATGCCTATCGCTTCGAGATTCCCGTCGTCGCCCATCCGACTGACGCCATCGTGTCCCCCGAGTTCGCCATCGAACTGGGTCGCCTCGGTGGGCTGGGCGTCCTCAACGGCGAGGGTCTGATCGGCCGGCACGCCGACGTCGAGGACAAGATCTCACAGGTGGTGGCCGCCGCCGAGACCAGCGACGATCCCAGCGCGCCGATCCGTCTGCTGCAGCAGTTGCACTCCGCGCCGCTGGACCCCGACTTGCTCGGCGCCGCGGTGTCCCGGGTCCGCGACGCCGGCGTCACCACCGCGGTGCGGGTGAGCCCGCAGAACGTCCGGGTGCTCACCCCGACCCTGCTGGCCGCCGGGATCGACCTGCTGATCATCCAGGGGACCATCATCTCCGCCGAGCGGGTCGCCTCCGACGGTGAACCGCTGAACCTCAAGACCTTCATCTCCGAACTCGACATTCCGGTGGTCGCCGGCGGGGTGCTCGACCACCGCACCGCACTCCATCTGATGCGCACCGGTGCCGCCGGCGTCATCGTCGGCTACGGATCCACCGCGGGCGTGACCACCAGCGCGGAGGTGCTGGGCATCAGCGTCCCGATGGCCACCGCCATCGCCGATGCGGCCGCCGCCCGCCGTGAGTACCTCGACGAGACCGGCGGCCGCTACGTGCACGTGCTCGCCGACGGCGACATCCACACCTCCGGGGATCTGGCCAAAGCGATCGCCTGCGGCGCGGATGCCGTGGTCCTGGGCACGCCGCTGGCGGCTGCCGCCGAGTCGCAGGGCGCGGGCTGGTTCTGGCCGTCCGCCGCCGCGCACCCGTCGCTGCCGCGCGGAGCGTTGCTGCAGGTGGCCTACGGGGAGCGTCCGGCCCTGTCGCAGGTGCTCAACGGACCCTCCGACGACCCCTTCGGCTCGCTGAATCTGGTCGGCGGGTTGCGCCGGGCGATGGCCAAGGCGGGGTACTGCGATTTGAAGGAGTTTCAGAAGGTCGGGCTGACGGTCGGCGCGTAATCTGACCCCATGGCTGACTACGACGTCCTCATCATCGGGTCCGGTTTCGGGGGAAGCGTCAGCGCGCTGCGGCTGACCGAGAAGGGATATCGGGTCGGGGTTCTGGAGGCGGGTCGCCGGTTTGCCGATGACGAGTTCGCCAAGACCTCCTGGCGGTTGCGCGAGTTCCTCTGGGCGCCCCGACTCGGGTGCTACGGCATTCAGCGCATCCATCTGCTGCGCAACGTGATGATCCTGGGCGGTGCCGGCGTCGGCGGAGGTTCACTGAACTACGCCAACACCCTCTACGTCCCGCCGGACCCGTTCTTTAACGATCAGCAGTGGGCGCACATCACCGACTGGCGTGCGGAGTTGATGCCGCACTACGACCAGGCGCAGCGGATGCTCGGTGTGGTGAAGAACCCCACGTTCACCGACGCCGACCGGGTCATGAAGGAGGTGGCCGACGAGATGGGCGTCGGTGACACCTTCACTCCGACCCCGGTCGGTGTGTTCTTCGGTCCCGACGGCAAGAAGGCCCCCGGAAAGACCGTGCCCGACCCCTACTTCGGCGGGGCCGGTCCGGCGCGCACCGGTTGCATCGAGTGCGGCGAATGTATGACCGGCTGTCGGCACGGTGCGAAGAACACGCTCGTCAAGAACTACCTGGCACTGGCGGAAAAGGCTGGTGCACAGGTGATTCCGATGACGACGGTGACCGGTGTGCAGCAGCGCGCCGACGGGGTCTGGAATGTGGAGACCGTCCGGACCGGCCGCTGGGTGCGCAAGCACAAGTCCACCTTCACCGCCGATCACGTCATCCTGGCCGCCGGCACCTGGGGCACCCAGAAGCTGCTGTTCGCCATGCGGGACACCGGCCGGTTGCCGAAGCTCTCCGATCGTCTGGGCGTGCTGACCCGCACCAACTCCGAATCCATCGTCGGTGCCGCGCGCTATCGGGCGGCACCCGACCTCGACCTGACCCACGGGGTGGCGATCACCTCGTCGATCCATCCGACCGCCGATACTCATATCGAGCCCTGCCGCTATGGAAAGGGCTCCAACGCGATGGGCTTGCTGCAGACCCTGATGACCGACGGTTCCGGTCCGGAGGGCACCGACGTGCCGCGCTGGAAGCAGTTGACGCGCGCTGTCGTGACCAGGCCGCGCGACGTCTATCGGATGCTGGTGGTGCGGCAGTGGAGCGAGCGGACGGTGATCTCGCTGGTGATGCAGCACCTGGACAACTCGATCACCACCTTCACCAAGAAGGGTCCGCTGGGGCGCCGGATGACCAGCAAGCAGGGCCACGGCGAGCCCAACCCGACCTGGATCCCGGTCGGTAACCAGGTCACCCGTCGCATCGCCGAGAAGATCGACGGGGTGGCCGGCGGCACCTGGGGTGAGTTGTTCAACATCCCCCTGACCGCGCATTTCCTCGGTGGCGCTGCCATCGGCGACAGCCCGCAGACCGGTGTCATCGACCCCTATCAGCGGGTGTACGGCTATCCGACGTTGTATGTCGCGGACGGGGCGGCGATCTCGGCCAACCTCGGTGTCAACCCGTCGTTGTCGATCACCGCGCAGGCCGAACGGGCCGCGGCGCTGTGGCCCAACCAGGGTGAGGCCGACCAGCGTCCCGCTCAGGGTGAGCCCTACCGACGGCTGGACCCGGTGCCGCCGAAGAACCCGGTGGTGCCGGCGTCGGCGCCGGGAGCGCTGCGCAGCCTTCCGATCGAGCCGGTGCGGACCGCGCCGTTGAACCCCGCGCCGGAGGCGCCGTTGAACCCCGCGCCGGAGGCGCCGTTGAACCCCGCGCCATTAAACTATGCCGGTGAGGTCACCTGATTCCCGTTCTCCGCGCCCGGTACTGGTGGTTGACTTCGGTGCCCAGTACGCCCAGCTGATCGCCCGCCGTGTGCGGGAGGCGCGGGTGTTCTCCGAGGTCATCCCGCATACCGCGACGGTTGAGGAGATCAAGTCCCGGGATCCGCAGGCCATCGTGCTCTCCGGTGGGCCGGCCAGCGTGTACGCCGAGGGTGCTCCCCGGCTCGACCCCGCGGTGTTCGACCTGGGTGTTCCGGTGTTCGGCATCTGCTACGGCTTCCAGGCCATGGCGGCGGCCCTGGGCGGCACCGTCGAACGCACCGGAACCAGCGAGTACGGCCGCACCGACCTGACCGTTCTGGGCGGCGACCTGCACTCGGGGCTTCCCGGAACCCAGCCGGTGTGGATGAGCCACGGCGACGCGGTGACCGCCGCACCGGACGGTTTCGAGGTGGTGGCCGCCAGCGCCGGCGCTCCGGTCGCCGCCTTCGAGGACCGTTCCCGGGGCCTCGCCGGGGTGCAGTATCACCCGGAGGTGATTCACAGCCCACACGGCCAGCAGGTGCTCAGCCGGTTCCTGCACGATTTCGCCGGTATCGCGCCGGCCTGGACTCCGGCCGGTATCGCCGAGTCGCTGATCGAGGCGGTCCGGGAGCAGATCGGCGACGGTCACGCGATCTGTGGGCTGTCCGGGGGAGTGGACTCCGCGGTGGCGGCGGCGCTGGTCCAGCGAGCCATCGGCGACCGGTTGACGTGCGTGTTCGTCGATCACGGCCTGCTGCGCGCGGGTGAGCGCGAACAGGTCCAGCGGGACTTCGTGGCCGCCACCGGTGCCCGGCTGGTGACCGTCGACGCCGCCGACCGATTCCTGGAGGCGCTGTCGGGGGTCAGCAATCCCGAAGGCAAACGCAAGATCATCGGCCGGGAGTTCATTCGGGCTTTCGAGTCGGCCGTGCGCGATCTGGTGACTGGCGAGCAGATCGAGTTCCTGGTTCAGGGCACCTTGTACCCCGATGTCGTGGAATCCGGCGGTGGCGCGGGGGCGGCCAACATCAAGAGCCACCACAATGTCGGTGGTCTTCCCCCGGACCTGAAGTTCAGCCTTGTCGAGCCGCTGCGGTTGCTGTTCAAGGACGAGGTCCGTGCGGTGGGGCGGGAACTCGGTCTGCCCGAGGACATCGTTGCCCGCCAACCCTTTCCGGGACCCGGCCTGGGTATCCGGATCGTCGGTGAAGTCGACGCCGCCCGACTCGACATCCTGCGCCGGGCCGATCTGATCGCCCGGGAGGAACTGACCTCCGCCGGACTGGACCGCCAGATCTGGCAGTGCCCGGTGGTGCTGCTCGCCGATGTCCGCTCAGTCGGGGTGCAGGGTGACGGTCGGACCTACGGCCACCCGATTGTGCTGCGTCCGGTGTCCAGCCAGGACGCCATGACCGCGGACTGGACCCGGGTGCCCTATGAGGTGCTCGAACGGATTTCGACCCGGATCACCAATGAGGTGCCCGAGGTCAACCGGGTGGTGCTGGACGTCACCAGCAAGCCCCCCGGCACCATCGAGTGGGAGTGACCGGTTCCGGTCCGATCGGCTCGGTTTCCGCTCGAAAACTCTTGACTGCTGTCGGCGTCCCGGTGTTTACTTCCTGTATCGAACATACATTCGAACACAGGGGATTCCGATGGTGTCCGGAGGCGGGCGATGAGGGCGGCGGTTGCCTCCGGCGGGAGCCTTCCCGGCCGCGCTGAACAGCTACAACAGCTACGTCGCCAGATGGCGGCCGTGTCCGGCAAGGTTGGCCCAAGCTGGGCGGCGCCGGATCCTT
This sequence comes from Actinomycetes bacterium, assembly GCA_029780675.1. Classification (GTDB taxonomy): domain Bacteria; phylum Actinomycetota; class Actinomycetes; order Mycobacteriales; family Mycobacteriaceae; genus Mycobacterium. The sequence continues at coordinate 35,604 of JAKOYE010000005.1, read as the reverse complement.
CAGCGCCCGTCACGACGCGTTCGGAAAGTTTGCTGCCGGTGCCCGAATCGCTGGCCGGACTGCTTCCCGGCGGGTTGCCCAGGGGCGCGGTGGCAGTGCTTTCGGGGGCCAGGTCGCTGGCGGTGGGGCTGGTCGCATCGGTGACCGCGGCCGGCGGCAACGTGTCCGTCGTCGGCCTGCCGGACTTCGGGCTGCTGGCGGCCGCGGAGATGGGCGCCGACCTGAGCCGGGTCGCGGTGATCCCCAACCCGGGAACCGATCCGGTGGAGATCGCCGCGGTTCTGACCGACGGGATGGACCTGGTCGTACTCGGGCTGGCCGGCCGATCGGTGCCCGCCACCCGGGCCAGGGCGGTGGTGGCCCGGGCCCGTCAGCGCGGTTGCACCCTGTTGGTGACCCATGGGGACTGGCAGGGGGCGTCATTGCGGATGCACGCCCGGGTCTGCGGTTATGAGATCGCCGGGGGTGGCACGGGCCGGTTCGGCCACCACGGCGGCCGGATCAGCAAGGTGCGGGTTTCGGTCCGGGCTCGATGACCGCCCGGGTACTGGCGCTGTGGTGCATGGACTGGCCGGCTGTCGCAGCGGCGGCGGCGGCCGGGTTGCCCGCCACCACACCGGTCGCGGTCACCTTGGCCAACCGGGTGGTTGCCTGTTCGGCCGCGGCGCGGGAGGCCGGGGTGCGCCGTGGTCTGCGTCGCCGCGAGGCCCAGGCCCGCTGCCCCGGGGTGCACATCGTCACCGCCGACCCGGCCCGCGATGCGCGGTTCTTCGAGGCGGTGACGACGGCGGTGGATGACGTGGTCCCGCGTGCGGAAGTGCTGCGCCCGGGCCTGCTGGTGCTGCCGGTGCGTGGGGCGGCCCGCTACTTCGGTTCGGAGGAGGCGGCCGCCGAGCGTCTGGTCGATGCCGTCGCCGCAGCCGGTGCGGAGTGTCAGACCGGAGTCGCCGATCAGCTTGCGACCGCGGTGTTCGCGGCCCGGGCCGGCCGAGTGGTGCCGCCGGGCCGGGATGCGGAGTTCCTTTCGGGACTGTCGATCCGCCAGCTTCCGGCTGAACCCGGACTGTCCGGGCCGGGACGGGGGGAACTCGCGGACCTGTTGTGGCGCTTGGGGGTTCGAACGTTCGGCCAGTTCGCCGCGCTGCCGCGCCCGGATGTGGCCTCCCGGTTCGGTGCGGACGCGGTGGTGGCGCACCGGATGGTCTGCGGGGAGCCGGACCGGGCCCCATCCGGACAGGAGCTGCCGGCCGATCTCGATGCGGTGCTGCAGTGCGACCCGCCGATCGAGCGGGTGGACGCCGCCGCATTCGCCGGTCGCACGTTGGCTGCCGCGCTGCACCGCAGCCTGGAGGCGGCCGGGGTGGGCTGTACCCGGCTGGCCATCCACGCCGTCACCGCCGGTGGGGGTGAACTCAGCCGGGTGTGGCGCTGTGCGGAGCCGCTCACCGAGGACGCCACCGCAGACCGGGTGCGCTGGCAACTCGACGGCTGGCTGGCTTCCCGGCGGGCGGGAGCGCAGCGACTCGGGGAAGAGTCCCGGCGGGCAGGAGCGGAGCGACTCGGGGAGAAATCCCGGCGGGCAGGAGCGCAGCGACTCGGGGAAGAATCCCGGCGGGCAGGAGCGCAGCGACTCGGGGAAGAATCCCGGCGGGCGGGAGCGGGCCCCACCGGTCCGGTGGTCATGCTGCGACTTGAGCCGGTGGAAGTGGTGTCCGCCGAGGCGATGCAGCTACCGCTGTGGGGTGGGCCCGGTGAGGAGAACCGGATACGGGCCCGCCGGGCGCTGGTCCGGGTGCAGGGCCTGCTGGGGGCGGAGGCCGTGCAGTTGCCGGTGCTCAGCGGTGGCCGAGGTCCGGCCGAGCGGATCACCCTGATTCCGATCGGGGACGAGGCGGTACCTCGAGCGGACCCTGACCGGCCGTGGCCGGGGTGCCTGCCGGAGCCCGCGCCGACGGTGCTCCCGGAGGGCGACTCGGTGGTGGAACTGCTTGACGCCCAGGGCAATCCGGTACGGGTCAACGGTCGTGGCATGTTCACCTCCGAACCGGCCCGACTGCACGGCGCGGATACCGCGTACCGGGGGAACCTGAGTTGGTGGACCGGACCGTGGCCGGTGGACGAGCGCTGGTGGGATCAGGGCGACCGGCATTCCCGGGGCGGACCCACGGCGCGAGCCCAGGTGCTTCTCGACACCGATCCGCCCCGGGCGCTGCTGCTGTGTTACCGCCTGCGGCGCTGGTATGCCGAGGGGGTCTACGAGTGAGCCGCCAGCAGTTCCCGGAACCAGTCCGGCCATACCTGCTTCCGGTAGTCGGTGGCGTCCACGCACACGTGGACCATCGTCGCCTCGGCGATCAGGTCCTCGCCGCGGCGGATTTCGAAACGGCTGCGCAGCGAGGTCCGTCCGGGTGGTTCGATCTGCACCCCGACCACCAGGTCGTCCTCGAAATGCGCTGGGGCGCGGAACTGCAACTCCGCGGCCGCGACCACCAGGTCGATCCCGCGGTCGATCAGCCCCTGGTAGCCGCCGGCGAACTCCCGCAGTGCCTCGACGTGCGCCATGTCGATCCAGGTCAGGTAATGACCGTTGAAGACCCGGCCCTGCATATCGCACTCGACATAGCGAACCCGCAACGGCATCGCCGTTCGCAGCCGCGGGGGCCGCCGGTCGCTCACTCAGACTGCAGTGCGAAGTCAGTGAGCCCGTCCCACTCCTTGAGGGTCCAACCGGTCACCGGGTTGCCCTCGACCACGACGCGGCCGGCATTGGGCAGCGGATGGTCGGTCAGCAGGCTCGGCTTGCTGTTGCGGGCGTTCAGCAGCGTCCACATCATGATCGCCAGCCCGCTGGAGAAAGCCAACGGCTTCTTGTCGTCGCTTTCATAGATCGACTGAACGGCGGCGCTGAACGCGTTGTTGAACTGGTTGCCGTCCACGGAGCCGGGGATGCCGAAGCGCCGGTCGCCCTTGAGCCACCCCTCCGGGCCCAGCAGGAAGGTGCCGGAGGTATCCGATACCGGGACGCCCTCAAACCAGCCCGCGGAGATCTCGTTGAGGCCGGGTAGCACCGTCACCTGCTCGCCCAGCGCTTTGGCCACCGGCGCGGCGGTTTGCTGCGTTCGCACCATCTGCGAGGCGAAGACGCCGTCATAGCCGCCGCCCTTGAGTTGGTCGGCGATGGTGGCGGCCTGCTCCTTGCCGAGTGGGGTCAGCGGGGGCCCGGGCACCGTGGTAGCGGCGACACCGGCCGCGTTGGCTTCCGACTCGGCATGGCGGATCAGTGTCAACGTGATACTGCGCGGCTCCGGCGGCGCCGAACCGCACGCCGCGACAACCATGGCCACCAGGAGCCCGCAGGCCACCGCACGCAGGTATCGGATCCGGGAAACGTTCGCCGAAACGGTCATAGGAAACAGGGTGCCCTTTTCGCCGTCCCGGCGGGCACGATTCGGGCCACGATTCGGCTCGGGCCTGTGACATCCTCTCGGTATGGCAATCGACCCCTCGGCTATCGGCGCGGTCACCGAACCCCGGATCTGCGAGTGGACCGACCGCGACACCCTGCTCTACGCCCTCGGCGTCGGCGCGGGCACCGCGGACCTGGCATACACGACGGAGAACAGTCACGACATCCCGCAGCAGGTTCTGCCCACCTTCGCGGTGATCTGCTGCATGGGCTTCGCCGCCGCACCCCTGGTCGGCACGTTCAACTGGGGCATGTTGCTGCACGGTTCGCAGGAGGTCCGGCTGGCGGCTCCGCTGCCACCGGCGGGCTCGCTGTCGGTGGTCTCCGAGGTCGCCGACATCCAGGACAAGGGCGAGGGTAAGAACGCCATCATCGTGCTACGGGCGCGCGGATCCGATCCGGCCACCGGGGAGCAGGTCGCCGAGACGCTGACCACCTTGGTGATCCGGGGCGAGGGCGGGTTCGGCGGGCAGCCCGGCCGGCGACCGCCGGCCCCGGAGTTCCCCGACCGCGAACCCGACGCCCGGATTGCGCTGCCGACCCGGGACGACCAGGCTCTGCTATACCGGCTCTCCGGCGACCGCAACCCGCTGCACAGCGATCCGTGGTTCGCCCAGACGCTGGCCGGTTTCCCGAAGCCGATCCTGCACGGGCTGTGCACCTATGGATTCGCAGGCCGGGCCCTGCTCGCCGAATTGGCCGGCGGGGAGGCGGCGCGACTGACTTCCGTCGCGGCCCGGTTCTCCTCGCCGGTGTTCCCCGGAGAAACGTTGACCACCTCGATCTGGCGCACCGGGGGCGGAGAGGCGCTTTACCGCACCGAGGCGAGTGCGCCGGATGGGTCCAACTCCCGAGTGGTGCTCGACGACGGTGCCGCCGAATTCAGATGACCCCGCCCATCAGGCGGCCGATTCCGTAGGTGATCGCCATCGCCAGTGCGCCACCGATCACCACCCGTTTGGTGGCGCGGCGGGGGTCGGCGCCGCCGAGGCGTGCGCTCATCCAGCCGGTGAGTGCCAGTGCCAGCAGCACACCGACGAAGGTGATGGGGATCCGGGCCGCGGGCGGCGGGAGAAGGATGGCCAGCATCGGCAGCAGGGCGCCGATGGTGAACGCGATCGCTGACGAGATGGCCGCGTGCCACGGGTTGGTCAGCTCATCGGGGTCGATGCCGAGTTCGATGTCGATGTGCGCGGCGAAGGCATCGTGGGCGGTGAGTTCCTCGGCCACCGTGCGGGCGGTCTCCGGCGACAGTCCCTTGGCCTGATACAGCCCGATGAGTTCGTCGAGCTCGGCCTCGGGTTCCTCGATGAGTTCGCGGCGTTCCTTGGCCAGCAGGGCCTGTTCGGTATCGCGCTGGGTGCTCACCGAGACGTATTCACCGAGGGCCATCGACAGCGCCCCGGCGGCCAGGCCGGCGATTCCGGCGGTCAGGATGGGGCCGCGATCCGTGGTTGCCGCGGCCACGCCGACGACGATGCCGGCGACCGAGACGATCCCGTCGTTGGCGCCCAGCACCCCGGCCCGCAACCAGTTCAGCTTGGCATTGATGGCGCCGACATGCGGTTCGGCAGGGTGGGTTCCGGAGGTCACCGGATGAGCGTAGGGGGTTGGCCGTAGCGGCGCGCGATGTCCTCCGCCCCGGCCCATCCGACGTACTTCGGTCCGCCAGGCCACCCTTCCGGGGAATCCTGCCAATCCTCCTGCCTGCCCCATGGCAGCACGTCGATGAGGCCGAAGATGTGGCCGAGTTGTTCGACGCCGCGGCCGGTGGTGTGCCAGGTGCGGTATACGGTCTCGCCGGCACGCAGGAACACGTTGATTCCGAACTCGCCCCCCGGCGGTGCATCAACGTCGGCTCCGAAGGAACTCCCTGCTGAGGAGTACCACTCCATCGTGTTGCCGACCCGGGCGCGGTAGGCCAGGGCCTCCTCGATCGGCCCATTGGTGACGATGACGAACCGCGCGTCGTAGGCGTCCAGGAACTCCAGTCGGGTGAACTGCGAGGTGTAGCCGGTGCATCCGGGGCACTGCCATTGCTGCCCGTCGGTCCACATGTGGTGGTAGGTGATCAGTTGCGAGCGGCCGTCGAAGATGTCACACAGCCGTATCGGACCCTCGGGTCCTTCCAGCGTGTAGTCGGGCATCTCGAGCATCGGCAGGCGACGGCGCTGGGCGGAGATGGCGTCCAGTTCACGGGTGGCGGACTTCTCCCGGGCACGCAAATCCGCGAGGGCTGCACGCCAGGTCTGCGGATCGACTATCGGTGGCATTGCGGACATACGACGATCCTTCCCTATCGGCCCTCCGCAGCGACGCAATCCGCTAATGCGAACGTATGTTCGATTATTGTGGGAGGGTGGGCTGGCATGACGGTCCGCCGACGTGGGCGGAGATGGAACGGGTGCTCAACAGCCGTCCTCCCGACGGGAGCGACGGTCCGGCCTGGTCGCGCAAACGGGAGGGCTACCGGTCTTCGCCGCAGGACCGCCCGCGCCCGCACTCATCGGTGCGTTACGCCGAATTACACGCCCACTCCGCCTTCAGTTTCCTCGACGGTGCCAGTACCCCGGAGGAGTTAGTGGAAGAGGCCGCCCGGCTGGACCTGCGGGCCATCGCTCTCACCGACCACGACGGTCTCTACGGCGTGGTGCGTTTCGCCGAGGCGGCGCGTGAACTGGGGGTGCCCACCGTCTTCGGGGCCGAACTGTCACTGTCCGATACCGCGCGCACCGCGGTGCCCGATCCGCCCGGCCCGCATCTGCTGGTCCTGGCCCGCGGTCCCGAGGGCTACCGGCGACTGTCCCGTCAACTGGCCGCCGCGCATCTGCGCGGAGGTGAGAAAGGACGGCCCCGTTATGACTATGACGCGCTCACCGAGGCGGCCGGCGGTCACTGGCACATACTGACCGGATGCCGTAAAGGGCATGTGCGCCAGGCGCTCTCGGCCGGAGGGCCGGAGGCGGCGGGTGTGGCGCTGGCCGACCTGGTGGAGCGGTTCGGGGCAGATCGGGTCAGCGTTGAGCTCGCCCATCACGGCCACCCGCTGGATGACGAATGTAACGCCGCGCTGGCCGCACTGGCATCGCGGTTCGGTGTCTCGGTCGTGGCCACGACCGGAGCCCACTTCGCCGAGCCGTCCCGCGGTCGGCTGGCGGCGGCGATGGCCGCGGTCCGCGCCCGGCAGTCGCTGGACTCCGCTGCCGGGTGGCTGGCCACGTTGGGCGGCGCGCACCTGCGTTCCGGCGAGGAGATGGCCCGGCTGTTCGTCCGGCATCCGGAGGCCGTCACCACGGCGGCCGACCTGGGGGAGCAGTGCGCTTTCGAACTGGCGCTGATCGCCCCGCAGCTACCGCCGTTCGACGTCCCGCCGGGACACACCGAGGACAGCTGGCTGCGGGAACTGGTGATGGCCGGGGCTGCCCGCCGCTACGGACCACGGGCGTCGGCGCCGGCGGCCTATGACCAGATCGACCGGGAACTGGAGGTGATCGCCCAGCTGAAATTCCCGGGGTACTTCCTGGTGGTGCATGACATCACCCAGTTCTGCCGCCGCAACGACATCCTCTGTCAGGGAAGGGGGTCGGCGGCCAATTCGGCGGTCTGTTACGCCCTCGGGGTCACCGCCGTCGATCCGGTGGCCAACGGGCTGTTGTTCGAACGGTTCCTCTCGCCGGCCCGCGACGGACCGCCGGATATCGATATCGACATCGAGTCGGACCTGCGCGAACAGGCCATCCAGTACGTCTACGAGCGTTACGGCCGCGACTATGCCGCCCAGGTCGCCAACGTGATCACCTACCGGGGCCGCAGTGCGGTGCGCGATATGGCCCGCGCGCTGGGTTTCTCCCAGGGCCAGCAGGATGCCTGGAGCAAACACGTCGAGGACGCCCCCGAGGCGGTGAAGGATCTGGCGGTTCAGATCAAGGACCTGCCGCGGCACATGGGCATCCACTCCGGCGGCATGGTGATCTGTGACCGCCCGATCGCCGACGTGTGCCCGGTGGAATGGGCCCGCATGCCCGGCCGCAGCGTGCTGCAGTGGGACAAAGACGACTGTGCGGCCATCGGTTTGGTGAAGTTCGACCTGCTGGGTCTGGGCATGCTCTCCGCGCTGCACTACGCGATCGACCTGGTCGCCGAGCACAAGGGCATCGAGGTCGACCTGGCCCGGCTGGACCTGTCCGACGAACGGGTCTACGAGATGCTGCAGCGGGCCGACTCCGTCGGTGTGTTCCAGGTGGAGTCCCGCGCCCAGATGGCCACCCTGCCGCGGCTTCGGCCCCGGGTGTTCTACGACCTGGTGGTGGAGGTGGCACTGATCCGACCCGGACCGATCCAGGGCGGGTCGGTGCACCCGTATATCAAGCGGCGCAACGGACTTGAGCCGGTCACCTACGACCATCCGTCGATGGAGCGCGCGTTGCACAAGACGCTGGGGGTGCCGTTGTTCCAGGAGCAGTTGATGCAACTTGCGGTGGACTGTGCCGGGTTCACCGCGGCCGAGGCCGATCAGTTGCGCCGGGCGATGGGCGCCAAACGCTCCACCGAGAAGATGCAACGGCTGCGTGACCGCTTTTATGCGGGGATGGCCGAACTGCACGGCATCACCGGGGAGGTGGCCGATCGGATCTATGAGAAGCTGGCGGCGTTCGCCAATTTCGGCTTCCCGGAAAGTCATTCGCTGTCGTTCGCCTCGCTGGTGTACTACTCGTCGTGGTTCAAGCTCTACCACCCGGCCGCGTTCTGCGCGGCCCTGCTGCGGGCCCAGCCGATGGGCTTCTACTCGCCGCAGTCGCTGGTGGCCGACGCCCGCCGGCACGGTGTGCTCGTGCACGGGCCGGATGTCAACGCCAGCCTGGCGCACGCCACATGTGAGAACAACGGACTCGAGGTGCGACTCGGGTTGGGTGCGGTCCGGCACATCGGCGACGATCTGGCCGGTCGCATCGTGGCCGAGCGCAACGCCAACGGGCGCTACGCGAGCTTGCTGGATCTCACCGGCCGGGTGCAGTTGTCGGTCCCGCAGACCGAGGCGCTGGCCACCGCGGGGGCGCTCGGTTGCTTCGGGGTCGACCGCCGGGAGGCGTTGTGGGCGGCCGGCGCCGCGGCCGCGGAGCGTCCGGACCGGTTGCCCGGTGTGGGCTCGTCCGCGCACGCCCCCGAGTTACCCGGGATGAGCGCGGTCGAACTGGCCGCCGCCGACGTGTGGGCCACCGGGGTCTCGCCGGACAGCTATCCGACCCAGTTCGTCCGGGCTGATCTCGACGCGCTCGGGGTCCTCCCGGCCGATCGGTTGCTGGGGGTTCCCGACGGCACCCGGGTGCTGGTCGCCGGGGCGGTGACCCACCGGCAGCGTCCGCCGACCGCCCGCGGGGTGACCTTCGTCAACCTCGAGGATGAGACCGGCATGGTCAACGTGCTCTGTCCGCCGGCGGTGTGGATGCGCCACCGCCGACTGGCGCAGACCGCGACGGCGCTGCTGATCCGCGGCCGGGTGCAGAACGCGACTGGGGCGGTGACGGTGGTGGCCGAACGGATGGGGCGGATCGCGATGGCCGTCAGCGCCCGGTCCCGGGACTTCCGCTGAGCGGCGTGGCGCTGAACGGTGCGGCGCTGAACGGTGCGGCGCTGAACGGTGGGCGCCCAGTGGTGGCGCCCTGAGTAATGTCGCTGCCATGACCCTGAACCTGACCGCCGACCAAGTTCTCACCACCACCCGTTCGGTGCGTAAGCGCCTCGACTTCGATAAGCCGGTGTCGCGTGAGGTGCTGATGGAGTGCCTCAACATCGCGTTGCAGGCGCCGACCGGGTCCAACGCCCAGGGCTGGCAGTGGATGTTCATCGAGGATCCGACCAAGAAGAAGGCGCTGGCCGACATCTATCGCGCCACCGGCACCCCGTATCTCGATCTGCCCAAGCCGGTGCGCGGAGATATCCGCGATGGACAGATGGATGCCGTGGTGTCCTCGGCGAAGTACCTCAACGAGAACATGGAAAAGGCCCCGGTCATGATGATTCCGCTGCTCGAGGGCAGGCCGGAGGGCGCGGACGCGGGCATGCAGGCGTCGTTCTGGGGGTCGCTGCTGCCGGCGGTCTGGAGTTTCATGCTGGCGCTGCGCGAGCGCGGGATCGGAACGGCGTGGACGACGCTGCACCTGATCGGCGACGGGGAGAAGCAGGCCGCCGATCTGCTCGGCATTCCCTATCAGCACTACACCCAGGGCGGTCTGTTTCCGATCGCCTACACCAAGGGGACTGAGTTCAAACCCGCCAAGCGGTTGCCCGCCGAGAAGCTGACCCATTGGGACAGTTGGTGATTCGGCGGCTCACACCGCACCGGTGAATCCGTTCTGGCGCCACGCCTCGTAGGTGGCCACCGCCGCGGCATTCGACAGGTTCAATGACCGACGGCCCGGCAGCATCGGGATGCGCACCCGGCCGGTGATGCGCGGGTCGGCCAGGACGACCTCATCCAGCCCGGTCGGCTCAGGTCCGAAGAGCAGCACATCGCCGGGCCGATAACTGATGTCGGCGAACGACGTCTCGGCGTGCGCGGTGAAGGCGAACACCCGCGCCTCACCGATCGCGGCCCAGGCGTCGATCAGTGACCGGTGCACGGTGACCGACGCCAGGTCGTGGTAGTCCAATCCGGCTCGGCGCAGTTTCGGTTCGGACAGGTCAAACCCCAGCGGTTCGACAAGATGGAGTTCGCAGCCGGTGGCTGCCACCATGCGTATCGCGTTGCCGGTGTTCGGGGCGATGCGGGGCGAGAAGAAGAGGATCCGGAACATGGAGAGCAGGACCGCTAACGGTCCCGGTCGTCGATCAACCTCTGAATGAGATTGGCGATGTGCTCCTGCCCGGCAGCGGTCGCGTCCAGCTTGCCGCGTATCTCGGCGAAGCCCCGATCAACCTGCTCGAAACCCCGGTCGACGTGATTACGGAGATCTACGAAGTCCGCACGCATCGCATTGAAACTGGCCGTGGTGGCGTTTCGGAAGTCGCGGATCTCGGCCCTGATCTCGGTGACGTCGCGGTCGGCCGCGCCGGCCAATACCCGGGCTGCCGCGGCGTCCTGTTCGGCTGCCCGCAGTCGCCGCGCGATGTCGCCGGGATCATCGTGACTCACAGCAAAGAGACTAATGCCGGTGACTCCTCTGGGGTCACTCTCCGCCGCTCTACCTGGGGATCAACGGCGCACAGGAGTGCTCCGGATCGTGATGCGAGGCGAGCAGAGACGAATGATGAATCCGCGCGTCTCAGCCCGTGTTCTTGACGACCACGCCGTCTTTCACGATCAGCGCGAGGCTGGTGTCCGGATCGGCGAGCACGCCCAGATCCCTGGTGGGATCGCCGTTGATCAGCAGCAGATCCGCCCACGCCCCGACGGTGATTTCCCCGAGTCGGGCTTCCCGGTAGGGATCACGCTCCCCGGAGAGCCGGAACAAGGCGGCGTTACCCGACGTCACCATCTTGAGCGCCTCGACATTGGTGAAGTACTCCCCGAGGCGGACCACCATGTCGCTCTGGCGATGGTTGCGGTCGGGTTCGAATAGCAGGTCGGTGCCCCACCCCAACTTGACGCCATGCTTACGGGCCCATTGATACACCTGCGCGGTTCCGTCGGCGACCGTCTGATTCTTCGTCGCTCTGTCGTGATCGGGGAGGCTGTGATCGTGTGCTGCGAACGGCTGCATCGACAGCCAGATCTCCCGGTCGGCCAGCATCGCGATGGTGGGCTCGTCGGCCAAGTGCCCGTGTTCGATCGACTTCACCCCGGCCTCCACCGCCCGGCGGATACCGGGAACGTTATAGACGTGCGTGCAGACATAGGTGCCGTAGTCGGCGGCGGCCTCGACGGCCGCGCGCAGTTCGGCGGGCGTGAACTGAAGCGTGTACAGCGGGTCGTAGACGGATGCCACACCGCCGCCCGCCATCAGCTTGATCTGCGACGCTCCGCCTTTGAGTTGCTCGCGGACAGCGGCGGTCACCCGGTCCGCGCCGTCGGCGACGCGGAGAAAGCCGATCTCCTCGGCCCGGGATGGCCTGCCGCCCAGCGCCGTCGGCGGCTCGAAGGGCAGGCTGAAGTCGCCGTGTCCGGCCGTCTGTGAGATCGCCGCCTGGCTGGGGTAAATCCTCGGACCGAGGGCGGGTTCGGCGTCGATGACCTTCTTGATCCCCGCGGTGTCACCGGCGACGTCCCGGACGGTGGTGAATCCACGCAACAGGGTGTCCTTGGCACGCACGATCGTCGCGGCCGCCAACTGGGACTGGGTGGCGTTGAACAGGTCGGCCATGGTGTTGGCCATGCCCACCAGATGGACGTGCGCGTCCGTCATCCCCGGCATCAGGAACCGGCCCGCCCCGTCGATGACGGTCGTCGCGGCGTCCTCGGCGACGGGGGCGGTGTCGACGGCGGTGATGGTGCGACCCTCGACGAGCACATGGCCGGCGAAGGTTCGGTCGGAGATTCCGTCGAAGATCTGGACGTTCTTGATCAGGAGTCGACCAGGCTCGGGTGGCACCCGGTCAGGCTAGTTGCTCGATGCCGCGTCGGTTGGGCAATTGCGCCGCAGAGCAACCTCAGGTGATGAGTCCGATCGCCCTCGCCGACAGCATGCCCAGGACCGAGATCGCGATGGTCACCTGCAACATCATGCCGAGCTGAACCGAAACCCGCAGGGGCACCGGCAGAGTGGGCCCGAACGTGCTCGCGGTGTTGAACGACAGGAACACGTAGTCGACGATGCCTGGGGCCCAGTTCTCCAAGGTGCGGAAGCCCGCAGAGTCGTGCGGGAACACCAGTGCCGGGTGCTCGGACTCCTCATCGGCGTCGTCGCGGCGGAAGCGGTGGTCGAAACGCCAGTACCAGGCGGTGAACACCGCGACGTTCTGCACGTAGACCAGCGTCGAGGACAACAGCAGGAAACCCGGGTCCGCGGACCTGTCGAACAGGCTGGCCACCAGACTCACCGCGTTCACCGTGAGGGCGAGCACGCTCAACCCCAGGGTGACGTCGAACATGTGGATGAAGGCGCGGTGCCGAGGGGTGAACCACAGAACCAGCGCGGCCGCCGCCGTGCTCAAAGCCACCGGACTGGTCCATAGATCGAGCAGCTGCCTCGCCTCGACCAGAACTGACGGGTTCGGGTCGGTCAGCAACATCGTCAACGACGTCGCGAGGTCGACCAGGTCGGCGAATACCAGGGCGATCAGTGCCGCCCCGCCGGTGCGGTGCAGGGACTGCGCGCGACCGACGTGGGGAAGCGGCGTCATACGGCCCACTTTCGGGATCGGGCACGAAGCGACTCCACGGGCACAGAGCTTTGCACACCCACCGTCGAATCGGGCGCCGCGTCGGCGATACTCCCACCATGGTCGAGCCGAGTATCTGGATGCAGAAGGTCGCCGCCGATCCCGGGCATTCGCAGTGGTACATCGAACGCTTCCGGGAGATGGCCCGGGCCGGCGACGACCTGTCCGGGGAGGCCCGCTTCATCGACGCGATGGCACCGCGCGGCGCCCACATTCTCGACGCCGGCTGCGGCCCCGGCCGGGTGGGCGGCCACCTCGCCGCGGCCGGACACCGAGTGGTGGGGGTCGACGTCGACCCGGCGCTCATCCAGGCCGCCGAACAGGACCATCCGGGGCCCCGTTGGCTCGTCGGCGACCTCGCCGAACTCGACCTGCCCGCACGCGGAATCACCGAGCCCTTCGACATCATCGTCTCGGCCGGGAACGTGGTGACCTTCCTGGCGCCGAGCACCCGGGTACCGGTGCTGTCCCGGCTGCGGGCCCACCTCCGGGATGAGGGGCGCGCGGTGATCGGCTTCGGTGCCGGACGTGACTACGAATACGCCGAGTTCTTCGCCGACGCCGAGTCCGCCGGCTTTACCCCCGATCTGCTGCTGGCCACCTGGGACCTGCGGCCGTTCAGTGCCGACTCGGAGTTTCTGGTCGCGGTTCTTCGGTCGGCCTGAGTTCTGGGGGCCGGCTTGGTGTCCGGCGGCGGAACCGGACGCTCCACGGCGTGGGTTCGCGCGTGCGCGATCGCGTCGTCGAGGGAGTCGATCAGGTGGTTCTCATGGCGCAGTGCGTCGAAGATGCCCACATTGGCCAGCAGGGCGCGATGTTCGGGCTGCACACCCTTGATGATGACGGTGATGCCGCGGGCCTCGAGCTCCTGGCAAATCTCGGCCAGGGTGTGCGCGCCGGTCGCGTCGAGCATGCCCAGTTGGGACATCCGGATGATCACCACCCTCACCTCATGATGGTCGGCATCGGTGATCGCGTTGGAAATGCGTTCGGCGGCTCCGAAGAACATCGCGCCGTCCAGACGCAGTAACGCGATCCGCTCGTCGCCGGGCTGCCGGGGACCGGGCAGTTCCTCGCGCACGACGCTGCTGCGCCGGGACACCGTCCGCAAGGCGAAGAACGCCGCGATGACGATGCCGATCTCCACCGCCTCGATCAGGTCGAAGCAGACCGTGACGACCGCGGTCAGGACGAAGGTCAGGGCGTCGGACCGGGTCGAGCGCAGAATCTTGCGGACCGTGCCGAACGCCACCATGCGGAACGACGTCACCATCAGCACACCGGCCAGCGCGGACAACGGAATCGTCGCCACCGGACCGGTGGCCAGGTACACCACGGCGAGCAGCAGCAGCGAGTGCACGATCGCGGACAGCCGGGTCCTGGCCCCGGACCGCACGTTGACGGCGGTTCTGGCGATGGCTCCGGTGGCGGGCATCCCGCCGAACAGGCCCGCCGCCACCGAGGCCAGCCCCTGACCGACGAGTTCCCGATCGGGGTCATAGGACCCGGTCGGCGCCATCGTCGCGGCCACCCGCGCCGACAGCAGGGATTCGATCGCGGCCAACGCGGCGATCGCCAGTGCCGCTCCGATGAGGGTGCGCAGCGCGCTGAGGTCGGTGCTGGGCACCGACGGGGCGGGCAGGTGTGAGGGCAGTTCGCCGATCGTGGCCACCGGCAGGTGGAACACCGCGACCGCCACCGTCGCCACGACCACCGCGGTCAGCGACTCGGGGATGGCCCGGTGCACCCGGGGCAACCCGACCATCAGGACGGCGACGACCCCGACGACAGCGAGGGTGGGTGCCGCAGCCGACCAGTCGGCGTGAGTGACGACCTCGGCCGCCGCGGGCAGCGTGCGGCGGCCGGCCGGTGCGCTCGCGCCGAACGCCGCCGGCACCTGCTGCAGGAAGATGATTGCGGCGATCCCGAGGGTGAAACCCTCGATCACCGGCCATGGGATGAACGTCACGGCGCGGCCCAGTCCGGTGCACCCGGCGGCCAGGACCAGCACGCCGGCCAGCAGTGTCACCACCGCGATGCTGCCGGCGCCGTGCGCGGCGACGATGGGGGCGAGAACCACGGCCATGGCCCCCGTCGGCCCGGAGACCTGGACCGGAGAACCACCGAACACCGCGGCCACCAAGCCGGCCACCACCGCGGTGATCAGGCCGGCGGCGGCGCCGACGCCGGAACTGATGCCGAACGCCAGCGCCAGCGGTAACGCCACCACCCCGACGGTGATGCCGGCGAGGACGTCGCGGCGCCAGGACTGCCGCAGCCCGGCGTAGTCACTGCGGTGGGGGAGTAGGCGGCGCAGGGACACCGCGGTCGGCGCGGTCACTGCCGCTCTCCCACCGGGGGCAGGGCTTCCAGCGCTTCGAGTTGCCGCTGCTGTGAGCGCAGGGTGTCGGCCAGGAAGGTCCGGGCCATGATCAGCAGCTCGGACACGGACGGATGGGTGACTTCGTAGTAGACGGCGTTGCCGACGCGTTCGGCCCGCACGACGCGGTGGCGCTTGAGCACCGCGAGGTGCTGAGACAGCAGCGTCGGTTCGATGCCGGTGGCGGTCAGGATCTCGGCGACCCCGGTCGGGCGGCCGTTGGCGGACAGGATCTCCAGCACCCGGATTCGTGCCGGGTGCGACAGCGCCTTGAACAGATTCGCCTTGATCTCGTAGAGCGGCCGTTCGCTGCCGCGTGACACACCGTCGGGCATCCGCTCACCCCCACTTGTCGACTTGGCGGATTGAACAAAAGCTCAATCTACACGACGGACTCCGGTACTTGGGAGCCAGGCATGATTCGGTAATGCAGCACTGGACTGACCTCGACGTCGACGGCGGCGACTTCCGCGAGCAGGATCTGTCCGGCCTGCGCACCGAGCGGTGTGTGTTCACCGGATGCGATTTCGGTGGTGCCAACCTGGCCGAGTCGGTCCATCTGGGTTCGGCTTTCCGCAACTGCCGATTTCTGCGTACCACGATGTGGCACAGCACCTTCCGCAACTGCAGCCTGCTCGGCTCGACGTTCGAGGACTGCCGACTGCGTCCCGTCACGGTCGATGAGGTGGACTTCACCCTGGCGGTGCTGGCCGGAGCGGATCTGCGTGGCGTCGACCTGACCGGTTGCCGACTCCGGGAGACCTCGCTGGTCGGGGCGGACCTGCGCAAGGCGGTGCTACGCAACGCCGATCTTTCCGGAGCCAGGACCCAGGGGCTGAAACTGGTGGAGGCGGATCTGCGTGGTGCGCGGATCGACCCGACGCTGTGGACCACCGCTGCATGCCGGGGCGCGCGTATCGACGTGACGCAGGCGTTGGCCTTCGCCGCCGCGCACGGCCTGGACGTCAGCGGCTGACTGAGCCCTTACCCGATGCGCCCTTACCCGATGAGCCCTTACCCGATGAGCCCCTCAACGATGACCGGGGCCGGCTTGCCGAACAGATACCCCTGCGCGTGGTCGACCCCCAATTCGGCAAGCTTTTCCAGCGTTTCGTCGTTTTCGACCCCCTCGGCGACGGTGGTGAGGCCGTATTCGCGCGCGACGAAGGCGATGGTGTTCACGATGCGGTTGTCATCGGGATTTCGCAGCATGTCCCGGACGAAGCTTTGGTCGATCTTCAGTTCGTCGAGATCGAGATGCCGTAGTTCGGTGAACGTGCCGTACCCGGTGCCGAAATCGTCGAGTGCAACCCGGCAGCCCAGAGCGCGCATACCGGAGGAAAACGCCTTGGCAATCGTCGGCGAGGCGAGTGCTGTCGTTTCGGTGATCTCGAAGAGGATTCTGCGGGTCACATCGGGTCCTGCGGTGGCGAGCGTCTGGAAGATGTCAGCGATAGCTGCGGCGTCCCCGATCGTCTGGCCGGTGATGTTGACGCACACATGCCGTCCCCCGGCGGCCAGGTCGATCGCGCGGCCGACCATGTAACGATCGATCATGGGAAGCAGGTGATACTGCTCGCACCGAGGGAGGAACTCGCTGGGGGGACAGATCTTCCCGGTGGCCGCGTCGCCAAGCCGGACGAGCAGTTCTTCCTCGGTGACCTCTCTGGTCCCGACATCCACGATCGGCTGGGAGTAGACCAGGAGTCGACCGTCACCGATGGCCGCCGATATCCGGTCCTTCCACATGGCGCGCTCGGCGGCTTTCCGTTCGGCCTCTTTGCGCTGGGTGATGTCGGTTCGTACCGTCACCATCTCGGTGATGGCCCCGGCGGAACTCTTCAACGGAAATCGCTGGGTGAGGACCGAGATGGTGTCCGATCCGTGCGGGATGGCCTCCTCCTCGATCACACTCTCCCCGGCGAGGAGTCGGGCGACCGACCGTCGCGAGCCGTCCAGAACTGCCGGTGGCAGGATATCGGCCTCGGTTCGGCCGATCACATCCGCGACCGAACTCTTACCGAACAACTGACAGAACGCGTTGTTGACCATGGTGTAGCGGGCCTGGGCGTCGCGAACCGAGATGGCTACCGGGGCGTTTGCCACGATCGCCTCGAATCGTTCCTGATTCAGGAAGTCGCGCTCCTCGAGGGTTGCCCGCAGACGGCTCAGTTCCAGCATCGTTCGGCATTTGGCCGGTAACTCGATCCGGTCCACCGGCTTGGCGATGAAGTCGATCGCCCCGGCCTCCAGCGCGCGCCGTCGCATGGTTCGGTCCTCGTAAGCGGTGACCACGAGGACCGGAAGAGCGGGGATCAGATCCCGTGCCGCGAGCGTGTCCAGCACCTCCATACCGTCGCAGCCGGGCATCATCATGTCCAGAATGACCAGGTCGATCTTGTGATCCGGTGCGGTCAGAAGGCCTATCGCGGCTCCACCCCGGTCGAGTTCAACAACCTGGACTCCGAGTGGCGCGAGCAGGGCCTTGAGTAGCTCCCGGCTCGGCGCGTCATTGTCGACCACGAGCACCGATTGAGGTTTCTCATTGCGGCCGACAGCCTCGGATTCGGTGATCACGATTCCTGGACCTCAAGCAATGCAAGCACTTTCGGTAGGAGATCCCGGTCGGCGATCGGCTTGGCGGGATTGTCAGTGCTGCTGGCCGTCGGCATGCGGCTGAGTTCATCGGTGAATACCTTGAGTACGTCGGAGACAGATGCGTTCGCGGCACGGGTGTGGTTGAACGTTGTCATCACCGGCGAGCCGAATCCGTCGATGTGTTCGGCAGCCGCTGTCTCCGGCCGCACAAATCCCATCAGAAGGGGAATTCCGACCACGACGCCGAAAATCCGGCCACCATGACGAGGCCATACCCGTCGGCTTCCGTCCATCGACACTCCCGCCCAGAGCGACGCCAACAGCATCCGATTGCGACGGACCACCGTTACGAGCAGGAGTTCGAATGTCTTCCGAACAATGGGCCTGCTAGGGCTCAGCCTAACCCCCGGCTACCCGGATACCGAAAGTGTCAGGGATTCCGGGGAAGTTGCCGTTTCGGGAGGTCGGAATCGCTTCCTACTTCGCGCCCTTGAGCCTGATCTTCCAGCGGACCAGCAGCAAATAGCCCACGCTGAGCGCAACCAGCATCCCGATGTCGAACCACCACACCGACGCACTGTGCTCCCACCAGTGGTCCTTGGGCGTGAGCGGGCCGGGAACCAGGGTGATCAGATCCACGGTGGACGCCGAGGCGGCGAATCCCCAGCGCGCCGGGGTCAACCAGGACAGCTGATCGAGGACGAGGCGGTCCGTCACCGGGATCATCCCGCCGGAGAACACCAACTGCGACATGATCGCGACCACCAGCAACGGCATGATCTGCTCGTTGGACTTGGCTACCGCCGAGAGCAGCAGACCCAGCATCGCCGAGGCGACGGTGGTGGCGGCCATGCCGACGAACAGTTCGAGGGTGGGGTTGCCCAGCGCTGTCGCGCCCTGTGTCGGTGCGCCCTTGCCGGCGACGGTGATGGCGGTCGCGATGGTGGACTGAGCGATGGCGAAGGTCGCGTACACGCACACCTTGGCCAGCAGATAGGCGGTCGTGGACAACCCGACCGCCTGTTCTCGGCGGAAGATCGGCCGCTCACCGATGAGGTCCCTGATGGTCAGGGCAGTGCCCATGAAGATGGCCCCGACATTGAGCAGCACCAGGATCTGGCCCGGCTCGTTGGGTGCGTTGCCCATCGGGTCGGGCACGCCGAACCCCACCGTCCCGGGGACCGCCAGCGACAGCACGCCCATGATGAAGGGCAGCAGTGCCAGGAAGGTGAAGTAACCGCGGTCGGAGACGATCAGCCGGGTCTGCCGCCGCACGATCGTCGAGAACTGGCGCACCAGGCTGGTGTGGACCGGCTCGCCGATATCGGATGGCTGTTCCATCGGAGGTGCCGGCGGCGGTGGTCCGCTCAGCGCGCGGTAGCGTTCGCCGGCGGCCTGCGGGTCGCTGGCCACCGTGCTGAAGATGTCGGCCCAGTTGGTGGTGCCCATCGTCGGGCCGATCTGGCTCGGCGGGCCCAGGAACGCGGTCTTGCCGCCCGGCGCCAGCAGCAGTACCTGATCGCAGACGTCCAGGTAGGTGAGCGAATGGGTGACCACCAGCACGACGCGGCCGGCATCGGCGAGCTGGCGCAGCATCGTCATCACCTGACGGTCCAGCGCGGGGTCCAGACCGGAGGTCGGCTCGTCGAGGATCAGCAGCGACGGCCCGGTCAGCAGTTCCAGCGCGACAGAGGCACGCTTTCGCTGCCCGCCGGAGAGCTTGTCCACCCGGGTGTCGGCGTGCTGGGTCATCTCCAGTTCGCCGAGCACCTCGTCGACGACCGCCTGGCGGTCGGCTTTGGTGGTGTCCGGCGGGAGTCGCAGTTCCGCGGCGTAGAGGAGGGCCTGGTTCACCGTGAGCTGGCCGTGCACCACATCGTCCTGGGGCACCATGCCGATCCGGGACCGCAGCGAGGCGTACTCGGCGTGGATGTTGTGACCCTCGAAGCTGACCGTGCCGCTGGTCGGGTGGGTGTAGCCGGCGATCAGCCGCGCCAGGGTCGACTTCCCGGCCCCGGATGGGCCGATCATCGCGGTCAGGGTGCCCGGCCGCGCGGTCAGGGAGATGTTGTCCAGCAGGGTCTTGTTGCCCTCGATGGTCCAGGTCACCCCGCGGACGTCGAGGCCGCCGGTGCCGGTGGCCGCCGCCGTCTCGGTGCGCCGTACCAGCGTCCCGCCGCTGAACGTCAGGTCGACGTTGCCGATGGTGACGACGTCGCCCTCGTCCAGCAGGGCGGCCTCCACCCGGGTGCCGTTGACGAAGGTGCCGTTGATGCTGCGGTTGTCGACGATCTCGATGCCGCCCGGCGTCGGGATCAGGGTGGCGTGGTGCCGGGATGCCAGCACGTCGGGGATGACGATGTCGTTGTCGGTCGCGCGGCCGATGGTCAGCGATCCCGGCGGCGGTGGTGCCGACGAGGCCCCCGGGCGCAGGATCTTCAGCATCGAGGTGGCCAGGTTCGAGGTGCCCGGTGAGCCGGCCCGAGCCTGGGCCGGGCTCATCTGGGTGGGCGCGGCGTCGGCTCGGCCCGGTTCGCGGCCCGGTTCGCGTAGCCCCGGTGTGGGTGCGGGCGCGGTCGGCCGGGTGGGCGGCGCGTACGGCGGGAACGGCGGCGGCTGATACGACGGGACGCTCGGCGGCGCATAGGAGGGCTGCGGCGGCCCGGGCGGAATCAATACCGTCGAGGTCTGCGGCGGGCGGCCGACGGCCCCCTGATGGCGGCCCGTCTCGAACTGCAGCACCGGACCGTCGGGGTTGCCCAGGGCGATGACACTGCCGTCGGCGATGTCGACCGCCGGCACCCGGCGGCCGTTGACGTACATCCCGTTCAGTGAGCCGTTGTCGATCGCGGTCCACCGGCCGCCCGGAACAGAGGAGTCGAAGCGCAGCACCACGTGCGCCCGGGATATCAGCGGATGTGGGATGCGGATGTCGGCGCGCAGGTCGCGTCCGACCACCACATCGTGGCCGGGGGCGAAAGAGCTCGGAGCGCCGTTGTAGCGGACGGTAAGAACAGGCGCACTCATCACAGCTGATGTTAGGCGACGGTTACCCGGGAGCCCCGGTCACCACGCAGTGGGTCTTCGAGTAGATCGTCGGCATGCACTTGTTGCAGTGATCGCAGATCGACCGGACCGACCCGTCGGCCCGAATCCGGTTGATCAGGTCCGGTTCGGCCAGCAGCGCCCGGCCGAGTGCGACGAACTCGAAGCCCGCCGACATCGCGCGATCCATCGACGCCCGATCGGTGATGCCGCCGAGCAGGATCAGCGGCAGGCTCAGTTCGCGGCGGAACTGCGTGGCGTCGTCGAGCAGGAACATGTCCCGGTAGGGGTAGCGGCGCAGGAACTTCGTCCCCGACAACCGCATCCCCCAGCGCAACGGCGGCGTGAACGCGGCGGCGAACTCCTTGATCGGTGATTCGCCCCGGAACAGATACATCGGGTTCACCAGCGAACTTCCGGCGGTCAGTTCGATCGCGTCCAGGCCGCCGTCGTCCTGCAGCCACCGCGCGGTCTGCAGCGACTCCTCGATCTCGATGCCGCCCCGCACGCCGTCGGACATGGTGAGCTTGGCCGTCACGGCGATCGCCGGGCTGCCGTCGCGGTTCACCTCGTCACGTACCGCGCGCACGATCCCCCGGGCCACCCTGGCCCGGTTCTCCAGTGAGCCGCCGAACTCGTCCCTGCGCCGGTTGAGCAGCGGGGACAGGAACGCGCTGGCCAGGTAGTTGTGCCCGAGGTGGATTTCGATGGCGTCGAACCCGGCGTCGATGGCGTACCGGGTGGCACGGGCGTGCGCGGCGATCACCTCGGCGATATCGGCCGCGGAGGCGTGCCGGGCGAATCGCATC
Organism: Actinomycetes bacterium; assembly: GCA_029780675.1. Classification (GTDB taxonomy): domain Bacteria; phylum Actinomycetota; class Actinomycetes; order Mycobacteriales; family Mycobacteriaceae; genus Mycobacterium. Next base: position 13,988 of record JAKOYE010000005.1, on the reverse strand, counting down.
GACAACGGGTTGAAGAAGCGTCCCGGAGCCAGCGCCGTCGCCCCGTTCGAGCGCGCGTTGGCGACCGGACCGGCGTGCCCGATCTGGGCGCTGACGGCTGCGCCCTCGGCGTGCACCGCCTCGGCGAGCCGACGCAGCCCGAGCACCGCCTCCGGGCGCATCCACAGCGCCGAGTCGTCGGTGCGGCCACCGCGGCTGACGGCGCAGTAGGCGACGGTCGTCATCCCCACCCCGCCGGCGGCCACCGTCCGGTGAAAGGCGATCAGGTCGTCGCTGACCAGCGCGCCGGGAGTGCGGGCTTCAAAGGTTGCGGCCTTGAGGATCCGGTTGCGCAGCGTGATCGGGCCGAGCTTGGCCGGGCTGAACACATCCGGAACCCCGTTCATATGCAGAATGTAGCCGTGCCCGCGCAAACCCTGGACGGCAAGCTCACCCGCGACGAGATCTTCGTCGACCTCACCGAACGGGTGGCCAGGCTCACCGCGGCCGGCCGGACTCCCGGGCTCGGGACGGTGCTGGTGGGCGACGATCCCGGCTCGCACGCCTACGTCCGCGGCAAGCACGCCGATTGCGCGAAGGTGGGGATCACCTCGATCCGCCGCGACCTGCCCGCCGACGTCAGCCAGGCGCAGCTCAACGACACCATCGACGAACTCAACGCCAACCCCGACTGCACCGGCTACATCGTGCAACTGCCGCTACCGCGCCACCTCGACGAGAACGCCGCCCTTGAGCGCATCGACCCGGCCAAGGACGCCGACGGCCTGCATCCGACCAACCTGGGCCGGCTGGTGCTCACCGAGCCCGCGCCGCTGCCCTGCACCCCGCGCGGCATCGTGCACCTGCTGCGCCGGTTCGAGGTGCCCATCGACGGTGCGCATGTGGTGGTGATCGGCCGCGGCGTGACGGTCGGGCGCCCGCTGGGACTGCTGCTGACCCGGCGCACCGAGAACGCGACGGTGACGCTGTGTCACACCGGAACTCGTGACCTGGCGGCGCTCACCCGGCAGGCCGACATCATCGTCGCCGCGGTCGGGGTGCCGCATCTGCTCACCGCCGACCTGGTCAAGCCGGGGGCGGCGGTCGTCGATGTGGGCGTCAGCAGGGTCGACGGCACGCTGACCGGCGACGTGGCCCCCGACGTCTGGGATGTCGCCGGATTCGTCTCCCCGAACCCGGGCGGCGTCGGCCCGCTGACCCGGGCCTTCCTGCTCACAAATGTTGTGGAGTTGGCCGAAGCTCGGCCATGACAGCGGCCATGGGGCAGCGATGAAGCAGTACTGGCGCGCGGTCCTACGGCGCCAATGGCCGGTGCTGACCGTGGCAGCGATCGGGCTGATTGCGGCGGTGCTGGTGGCGGCGGGTTTCTGGCGGCGCGGCGCGCTGATGATCGGTATCGGCGTCGGAGTGGCCGCCGCGTTCCGGCTGCTGCTGCCCGCAGACCGGGCGGGTGTGATGGTGGTGCGGAGCCGGATGGTCGATGTGTCGATGATGACGGTGGTCTGCGCGGTCATGGTCTACATCGCCTGGACCATCGACCCGCTGGGAACCAGTTAGCTCGGCCGGTCCCGGCTGCCGGACTTGCTCCGCTTGTCCTCGTACATCAGCTCGTCGGCGTGGGCGAGCAAGGCGTCCAGCGTCGTCGGCTCACTCGGGTTGAACTCGGCCAGTCCGATGCTCGCGGACAGCTGGTAGGGGCGGTCCCCGGCTTCGGTGAAGCCCCCCATGGCATGGACAATCCGATCCCGCAGCCACTGCGGGTCGCCTTCGGGCTCGGTGATGAGCGCGCAGAACTCGTCACCGCCCATCCGGGCAACAATGTCGGACTTCCGCAGGTTTCCCCGCAGCACGCCGGCGAAATCCCTGATCAGGTCGTCGCCCGCGTCGTGGCCGTACCCGTCGTTCACCCGCTTCAACCCGTCGACGTCGAAGAAGGCCAGCAGGCAGCTGTGACGGTGGCGCCGCGCCGACTCCAGCGCGGGCTGCGCCAACAGGTAGAAACCGCGCCGGTTGAGCAGTCCGGTCAGCTCATCGGTGATGGAGAGCTGCTGGATCTCCTCGTTGGCCTGCTCCAACTCGGCGGTCCGATCCCGCACCCGCTGTTCGAGTTCGGAATACACCGCCACGTTCTCCATCGCCACCGACGTCGAGTCGGCGAGCGCCTGAAGTAATGACACCTCCTGCTCGGAAGGCTGCCTCTCGTGCGCCCAGTAGTTCCCGATGGCACCGATCGGGTCGAGCTTGCGGATCGGGACCATGACCAGGCTCTTCACGAACGTCGGCCGGTAGGCCTCGTGCGGGATCCGTGAATCGCGGTAGATGTCCGGGATCACCGCGGCATCCCGGTTCAGCATCGCCCAGCCGCTGATGCAGATATCCATCGGGAAGCGACTGCCCTTCCACAGCGGGGCGATCGCGTCCTCATCGGCGTAGAAGCATTGGCCGTTGTCGCGGAGAACGAAGGTCGCTCCGTCGCATCCGGTGAGTTCGCGGGCGGAGGTCCGGACGATGCGCTGGACGTCGGGCAGGCTGCGGGCCAGGGAGAGTTCCTGCACCGCGCGCATCAGCCGTTCCATACCGCGCACGTAATCGGCGCCGCTGAACTCGTCGTCGCGCACGGGATCGTGCGCTACCGCCGGTGAACCGCATTCCATTCGTTCCGCGCCTCCGTGCATGATCACGTGCCGCTGACGGCCGAGTCAGACCAATGGTAGATCAGCCAACGTCGCCCGGATACCCACTGTGATGTACGGCAAACCAATACCGGGGGCGTTGACCAGTGCCGGGTGGGTGGCCAGCAGTTCGCGCACACTGTCGAGGGTGCGGGCGCGAACGTCGTCCGGCGAGGTGATGCAGTAGCTGCGGGAGGCGACGTAGTCGACCAGCGCGTCCCTGGTCAGGTAGCTGGTCCACTCCACCTCGCGGGTCTGGACATCGGTGAACGGGGTGGGCAGATCGGCCGTCGTCACCCGATCCTGCTCGCGACCGACGATCTCGCCGAACTCCTTGACCCAGCCCAGCCGTTCATCGCGGATGTTCCACAGCAGTCCCAGTCGCCCACCCGGGCGGAGCACCCGCGCGACCTCGGCGACGGCGCGTTCGGTGTCGAACCAGTGCCAGGCCTGGGCCACCAGCACGGCGTCGACGCTGTCATCGGGGAGCGGGATCTGCTCGGCGGTACCCAGGAGGGCGCGGGTGCCGGGCAGCGCGGTGCGCAGCACCTCGAGCATCTCCGGGATCGGGTCGACGGCGATGACGTTTAGGCCGCGCTCCACGAGTCGGGTGGTCAGCTTCCCGGTGCCGGCCCCCAGGTCGAGGACGTCACGTGCGGTCCAGTCGCCGTCCGGGGCGAGCAACCAGTCGACGGCCTCCGGCGGATACGACGGGCGGCCACGCTCATAGGCCGCCGCCTGCTCGCCGAACGACAGCGAGCGCTCCCGGCGGCCCTCCCGGTTCTCGTCAGGCACGGGCGAGGTCCATGGTCCGGCGGACCAACTGGCCCACGGCGTCGGTCTCGACCAGGAATCCGTCGTGGCCGTAGATGGACTCCACCACGTTCAGGCCGGTGCAGCCGGGCAGCAGATCGGCCAGTTCCTGCTGCAGGCGCAGCGGATAGAGACGGTCGGAGGTGATACCGCCGACGACGACCGGAACCGGGCAGGAACTCAGCGCTGCCGCCACTCCGCCCCGACCGCGGCCGACGTCGTGGCTGGACAGTGCGTCGGTCAGGGCGACGTAACTGCCCGCGTCGAACCGGCGGACGAGTTTGGCGCCCTGATGTTCCAGGTAGCTCTGCACCGCGTACCGACCGCCGGTCAGCGGGTCCTCCTGATCCGGTCCACTGCCCTGGCCGGCGTTGCCGAACCGGGTGTCGAGTTCCACCTCCCCGCGGTAGGTGAGGTGTGCGAACCGGCGGGCCAGTTGCAGGCCGGTATCGGGGGAGCGGCCGGTGCCGTGGTAGTCCCCGCCCTGCCAGTTCGGGTCGGCCTTGATGGCGGCGATCTGGGTGCTCTGGGTGCCGATCTGATCCGCGGTGGCACGCGCCCCGACGGCGAGCACGAGTGCCGCGCGGACCCGGTCGGGATAGCCGATCATCCATTCCAGCGCCCGCGCGCCGCCCATCGAACCGCCGACGACGGCCGCCACCTCGGTGATGCCGAGCGCGGCCAGTGCCGCGACGTCGGCGTTGACCTGGTCCCGCACCGTGATCGTGGGGAACCTCGATCCCCACGGCCGGCCGTCGCGGGCCAGTGAACTCGGCCCGGTCGAGCCGCGACAGCCGCCGAGCACATTGGTCGCCACCGCACACCACCGGTCGGTGTCGATCGGGGCCCCCGGTCCGGTGATGCCCTCCCACCAGCCGGGGATGGACGAGTCGCCGGTGAGGGCGTGCAACACCACGACGACGTTGTCGCGGGCGGGGGAGAGTTCGCCCCAGCGCTGCACGGCGATCGACACGTCGTCGAGGACGGTGCCGTTCTCCAGCGGCAATGTGCCGACGTCGACGACACCCACCTCGCCCTCGGCGGGCAGGGTGTCGGTTCGCTGTTGCGAGAGAGTCATGTCCGGTTCCCTCAACGTGCCGCCACGGCGGCGAAGCCGAGCTCAAGGTCGGCGAGGATGTCGTCGATGCCCTCCAAGCCCACCGCGAGCCGGACCAGGCCGGGGGTGACGCCGGTGGCCCGCTGCTCGGGGCCGGACAGCTGCTGGTGGGTGGTCGAGGCGGGGTGGATCACCAGGGAACGCACATCGCCGATGTTGGCGACGTGGCTGTGCAGTCGTAGCGCGTCGACGAAGGTCTTGCCGGCCGCCAGGGCGGTCTCGGGATCGCCGGCCAGTTCGAAGGACAACACCCCGCCGGTGCCCTTCGGGGTGAGTCGGGTGGCCCTTTCGTGCCACGGGGAGCCGGGCAGCCCCGCGTAGTTGACCGCCGCCACCTCGTCGCGGCCCGCCAGGAACTCCGCGACCCGCTGGGCGTTGGCGACGTGCCGTTCGATCCGCAGGCTCAGCGTCTCCAAACCCTGGGCGATCAGGAAGGCGTTGAACGGTGCGACCGCGCTGCCCAGATCGCGCAGCAGTTGCACCCGCGCCTTGAGCGCGTACGCCGGGGCGCCGAGATCGGCGAACACCACACCGTGATAGCCCGGGTCGGGAGTGGTGAACCCCGGATATCGACCTGAGGCCGCCCAATCGAACGTGCCGCCGTCGACGATCACCCCGGCGATCGCGGTGCCGTGCCCACCCAGGTATTTGGTGGCCGAATGCACCACGATGTCGGCGCCCTGGGACAGCGGCTGGATCAGGTACGGCGTCGCGATGGTGTTGTCGACGATCAGCGGCACCCCGTTGGCGTGCGCCACCGCCGAGACGGCCGGGGTGTCGAGGATGTCGATCTTCGGGTTGGAGATGGTCTCGCCGAAGAACGCCTTGGTGTTCGGGCGCACCGCCTCCTGCCAGGACTCCGGGTCATCGGGGTCCTCGACGAACGTCGTCTCGATCCCCAGCTTGGGCAGGGTGTAGTGGAATAGGTTGTAGGTGCCGCCGTAGAGCCGTGGGCTGGACACCAGATGGTCGCCCGCGCCGGCGATGTTGAGGATGGCGAGGGTTTCGGCGGCCTGGCCGGAGGCCAGCATCAGTGCCGCTACGCCACCCTCCAACGCGGCGATTCGCTGTTCGACGACGTCGGTCGTCGGGTTCATGATCCGGGTGTAGATATTGCCCGGCTCGGCCAGGCCGAACAGGGCGGCGGCGTGGTCGGTGCTGTCGAAGGTGTAGGAGGTGGTCTGGTAGATCGGCAGGGCGCGCGCGTTGGTCGCGGTATCCGGGCGCTGCCCGGCGTGAATCTGCTTGGTCTCGAATGACCAGGTGGGGTCGGGGGCGGTCATGGGGGTGTGGCTCCTTGGGTGGTCGCTGGGGCTGGGTCGAGATCAGCGACAGCGACACATATGAGGGCTCCGCATCAGGTTTCCCTGTCTACTCGGGGGGCCCGTCAAGGCGGACCCGCGCTTGCCGTGCAGCCCGTGAGGGCTGCTCAACCTGGTCATCACCCGGGGCACCCCACCGCGGTTGGAGGGTTGCCGGCCAGCAAGCCGGGGCTTGGTGCTGGCGCTCATGACCGCTTCGAAGCTTAACGCACACCCGAGGGGACTAGCCAGCGATACTGGTAGCCGACGCGACCACGCGTACCCAATGAGAGCCTGACCACAACGACGCCGGGAGACCAGCACATGAGTGCCGAGCAACCCACCATCATCTACACGCTGACCGACGAGGCGCCGCTGCTGGCGACCTATTCCTTCCTGCCGATCATCAAGACGTTCGTCGAGCCGGCGGGCATCGACGTCCAGTCCCGCGACATCTCCGTCGGGGCACGTATTCTGGCCGAGTTCGGCGACTACCTGACCGATGAGCAGCGGGTTCCGGACAACCTGGCCGAACTGGGCGCGCTGACCCAGGATCCCGACGCCAACATCATCAAACTGCCCAATATCAGCGCCTCGGTGCCACAGCTGCTGGCCGCCATCACCGAACTGCGGTCCAAGGGCTACAACCTGCCCGATTACCCCGGCGATCCGAAGACCGACGAAGAGCGGGAACTTCGTGCGCGGTACGCGAAATGTCTCGGTAGCGCGGTGAACCCGGTTCTGCGAGAAGGGAATTCCGACCGTCGCGCCCCCAAGGCGGTCAAGGAGTACGCGCGCAAGCACCCGCACAGCATGGGTGAGTGGTCGATGGCGTCGCGCACCCATGTGGCGCATATGCGGCATGGCGACTTCTACCACGGCGAGAAGTCGATGACGCTGGACCGCGGGCGCGACGTCAAGATGGAACTGGTGACCTCCAGCGGTGAGACGCTGGTGCTCAAGCCCGAGGTGAAGCTGGACGCCGGCGACGTCATGGACAGCATGTTCATGAGCAAGAAGGCGCTCTGCGACTTCTACGAGGAGCAGATGCAGGACGCGTTCCAGACCGGGGTCATGTTCTCGCTGCACGTCAAGGCCACCATGATGAAGGTCAGCCACCCCATCGTCTTCGGGCACGCGGTCAAGGTCTTCTACAAGGACGCCTTCGCCAAGCATCAGGAGCTCTTCGACGAGCTGGGGGTCAACGTCAACAACGGGCTGTCCGACCTCTACAGCAAGATCGAAACGCTGCCGGCATCGCAGCGCGACGAGATCATCGAGGACCTGCACCGGTGCCATGAGCACCGCCCGGAGTTGGCGATGGTGGATTCGGCCAGGGGTATCTCGAACTTCCATTCGCCCAGCGACGTCATCGTGGACGCGTCGATGCCCGCGATGATCCGGGCGGGCGGGAAGATGTACGGCGCCGACGGAAAACTCAAGGACACCAAGGCGGTGAACCCGGAGTCCACCTTCTCCCGGATCTACCAGGAGATGATCAACTTCTGTAAGACCAACGGCCAGTTCGATCCGACGACGATGGGCACCGTCCCCAATGTCGGCCTGATGGCACAGAAGGCCGAGGAGTACGGCTCCCACGACAAGACGTTCGAGATTCCCGAGGACGGCGTCGCCAACATCGTGGACCTCGCCACCGGGGAGGTGCTGCTGAGCCAGAACGTCGAAACCGGGGACATCTGGCGGATGTGCACCGTCAAGGACGCGCCGATCCGTGATTGGGTCAAGCTGGCGGTCAATCGCGCCCGCAACTCCGGTATGCCGGTGCTGTTCTGGCTCGACCCGTACCGTCCGCACGAGAACGAGCTGATCACCAAGGTGCAGACCTATCTGAAGGATCACGACACCAGCGGGCTCGACATCCAGATCATGTCCCAGGTCCGATCCATGCGGTACACGCTGGAGCGTCTGGTGCGCGGGCTCGACACCATCGCCGCGACCGGCAACATCCTTCGTGACTACCTCACCGATCTGTTCCCGATCCTCGAGCTCGGTACCAGCGCGAAGATGCTGTCCATCGTGCCGCTGATGGCCGGCGGCGGGATGTACGAGACCGGCGCGGGTGGTTCGGCGCCCAAACACGTCAAGCAACTTCTGGAGGAAAACCACCTGCGATGGGATTCGCTCGGCGAATTCCTGGCCCTCGCAGTGAGTCTGGAAGATCTCGGCATCAAGACCGGCAACGAGCGGGCCAAGATTCTGGCCAGAACTCTGGACGCCGCGACCGGCACACTGCTGGACAACGGAAAGAGCCCGTCGCGCAAGACCGGTGAACTCGACAATCGCGGCAGCCAGTTCTACCTCGGCATGTATTGGGCGCAGGAACTCGCGGCGCAGCGGGACGACGCCGAACTGGCGGAACACTTCGCCGCACTCGCGGCGGACCTGGCCGCCAACGAGGACGTCATCCTGGCCGAACTCAACGAGGTACAGGGCACGCCGGTGGACATCGGCGGCTACTACTACCCGGATCCGGACAAACTCACGGCGGTGATGCGGCCCAGCAGGACCTTCAACGCGGCGCTGGCGGCTGCCGGAGGGTGACGAGGCGTCCGCCCGGAGGGTGACCAGGTGTCCATATAGTGTGGGCGTCGAGTTGATCTCGATGGCTCCACTCGGGTGCTGACGAGGCGATCGCCAGGCGTAGGAGGATGCGGACTTATATGTCGAGTCGACCCAAGATCAAGGTCACAGGCACGGTTGTAGAACTCGACGGCGACGAGATGACGCGCATCATCTGGAAGCTGATCAAGGAAACTTTGATCCTGCCCTACCTCGACGTCAACCTCGAGTACTACGACCTCGGCATGGAGAATCGCGACGCCACCGATGACCAGGTCACCATCGACTCCGCGCACGCCATCCTCAAACACCATGTCGGCGTCAAGTGCGCCACCATCACTCCGGACGAGGCCCGGGTCAAGGAGTTCAACCTCAAGAAGATGTGGCTGTCGCCCAACGGCACCATCCGAAACATCCTGGGCGGCACAATCTTCCGCGCGCCGATCGTCATCTCCAACATCCCGCGTCTGGTACCCGGTTGGACCAAGCCGATCATCATCGGCCGGCATGCGTTCGGCGACCAGTACCGCGCCACCAACTTCAAGGTGGACCGTCCCGGCACTGTCACGCTGACCTTCACCCCAGAGGACGGCAGCGAACCGATGGTGCACGAGGTGGTGCGCATTCCCGAGGACGGCGGCGTGGTCATGGGGATGTACAACTTCAAGAAGTCGATCCAGGACTTCGCGCGGTCGTCGTTCAGTTATGCGCTGCAACAGAACTATCCGGTGTATCTGTCGACCAAGAACACCATCCTCAAGGCCTATGACGGGATGTTCAAGGACGAGTTCCAGCGGATCTTCGAGGAGGAGTACAAGGCCGAGTTCGACGCCCGCGGGCTCACCTACGAGCATCGCCTCATCGACGACATGGTGGCCTCCTGCCTGAAGTGGGAGGGCGGTTACGTCTGGGCGTGCAAGAACTACGACGGCGACGTCGAGTCCGACATCGTCGCGCAGGGGTACGGCTCACTGGGTCTGATGACCTCGGTGCTGATGACCCCGGACGGCCAGACCGTCGAGGCCGAGGCCGCCCACGGCACCGTCACCCGGCACTACCGGCAGTACCAGCAGGGCAAGCCCACCTCCACCAATCCGATCGCGTCGATCTTCGCCTGGACCCGGGGCCTGCAGCACCGCGGCAAACTCGACAACACCCCGGAGGTGATCGGGTTCGCGGAGACCCTGGAGGAGACGGTGATCCACACCGTCGAGGGCGGTCAGATGACCAAGGACCTGGCGCTGCTGATCAGCCCCGAGCAGCCGTGGCAGACCAGCGAGCAGTTCCTGGCGACCCTGGCCGCCAATCTCAAGCAGGCTCTCGACTGATCTGGCGGTGTTCGTCGACCCAGGGCACGATCAGGTCGGCGATCAACTGCGGCGCCTCGAACATCGGGATGTGGCCGACGTTGTCCAGGGTGGTGACCTTGGAGATGTCGGGGATGTGCCGGATGAAGTGCTTGGTGAACCGCGGATGCGGCAGCACCCGGTCGCGTTCGCAGATCACCAGGTGGGTGGGTGTTCCGGTGTCTGCCAGTTCCATCAGCCCGGGCAGTAACAGGGCCTTGATCAGCAGTTGGTAGTAGGCCCGGCAGTGGGTGACGTCGTCGATCACCTCGCCCAGGTCGGTATCGGACAGCCCGGTTGCGCTGGCGCTGATCGGCACGCTGGCCAGTTGTTTCGCCCCGGGTAGCCGGGCGGCGCGACGGCCCAGTACCAGGGCGGTCAGCCACACCGGCAGGCCGGCGACGAACTTGCCGACGATCTCGTACTTCACCGGCGACCAGCGGTGCCAGCCGCCGGCCGGGGCGATCGCGGTGAGCGTCCGCGCCCGGCCGCGTCGCTCCAACTCGAAGGCCACCCAGCCGCCCAGCGAATTGCCGACGATATGGGCGGTGTCCCAACCCAATTCATCAAGCTGGCGTTCGACGTGATCGGCCAGCGTGGGGGTGTCGAGGAACCATGAGCGGGTGCGTGGGCCGCCGTTGTGCCCGGCCATCGAGGGGGCGAACACCTCGATCCGGCCGGTGCGGGCCAGCGCCGGTGCGACCTCGTGCCAGACGTAGGACGACATCATGAACGGGTGCAGCAGGAGCACGGGTTCCCCTGAGCCCAGATGGATCGGCTCCCTGCTAATCATGGTCACGGTTCGTCATGTTCCCGTCCTCCGGCTATTTTTCTGGCGTGATCGTATCCACCGTCAACGTCAATGGGGTGCGGGCGGCCGTCCGGCGGCGCTCGGAGGAGAATCTCGGCCTGCTGGACTGGCTGGAGTGGACCGACGCCGACGTGGTGTGCCTGCAGGAGACGCGCGCTGATGACGCCCAATTGGCTGAGGCGCTGGCCCCGGTGTTGGCTTCCGGGCAGGGTGGCGATTCATCCGGGGGCTGGCAGCTGGCATCCGCGGAATCACATCTGAAGGGCCGCAGTGGTGTCGCGGTGCTCAGCCGTTCGCCGATCGTCGCGGTCCGGGTGGGGGTGGCCGGTTTCGAGGAGCACGGTCGCTATCTCGAGGTGGACCTGTCCGATGGGGTCACCGTCGCCAGCGTGTACGTGCACACCGGGGAAGCCGGAACCGAGCGGCAGGTGGAGAAGGAACGGTTCATGGGGGCGCTCGGGGACCGGATGGCCGAGCTGGTGGCCGACGGCCGGGAGGCGGTGCTCTGCGGGGACTGGAATATCGCCCACACCGAGCACGACATCAAGGCCTGGAAGGCCAACGTCAAGAAGGCCGGCTTCCTCCCCAGCGAGCGGGAGTGGCTGACCGGTCTGACCGAGTCCGGGTGGGTGGACGTGCTGCGCCGGGTGCATCCTGAGGGGCCCGGGCCGTACAGCTGGTGGTCCTGGCGCGGCAAGGCCTTCGACAACGACGCCGGCTGGCGCATCGACTATCACCTGGCCACCGAGCCGCTGGCCGTCCGCGCCCGCGCGGCCCGGGTGGAGAAGCCGGCCGCCTACGCGCTGCGCTGGACCGACCATGCTCCGGTCACCGTGGAGTTCGGATCTTAGGCTGCGTCGTCGTCGGGGAGGAGTCGTTCGGGGTGGTGGTAGTTGTTGGTGCGGTGGGGGATGGGGAGTTGGGGTGGGGGGATCCATTCGGTGTGGCCGTCGGGGTTGGTGCGGGTTGTCCAGCCGCCGTGGGTGAGGAGGCGGTGGTGGGGTTTGCAGGCCAGGGTGAGTTGGTCGATGTCAGTGGGGCCGCCGTTGGCCCAGTCGGTGGTGTGGTGGACCTCGGTGAGGTAGCCGGGTATGTCGCAGCCGGGGGCGGTACACCCGCGGTCGCGTTCGTACAGGACCACGCGTTGGTCGGGGGTGGCGATGCGTTTGGTGCGGCCGAGGTAGAGCGGTCGGGCGGTGTGGTTGTCGTAGATGCAGAGGTAGTGCCAGGCGTGTGATGCCAGCCTGATGAGGTCGGGCATGGGGATGGTGGTGCCGGCTGCGGTGACGGCGTGGCCGGTGGCGTTGCACAGGGCTTCGGCGGTGGTGCTGGCGATGATGGTGACGGGCAGGCCGTGGTGTTGGCCGAGGGTGGGGTCGCCGAGTCGGTCGCGCAGGAGGGCGCCCAGGGCGTCGTGTTGGCGTTGGGCGTGGGTGCGTTGGTCGCGGGTGATGGTGTCGTCGGTGGGTTCGGTGGTGATGGTGGGGGTGGGGTCGGCGGGGTTGCACATGCCGGGGGCGGCGAATTTGGCGAACAGGGCGTCGATGGTGGCCCGGAGTTCGGGGGTGGCGATGAGCCTGCCGACGCTGGTTCCGTCGCGGCGTTGAGGTCCGCACCAGGTGAAGCCTCGTTTGCGGGCGCGGTCGCTGTTGTTGACCGTCGCTGGGAGTGACGACCACGGGGTGGTCTGTCGTCGTTGAGGCTGCCGATGTGGCCGGTGGTGTGCGTGCCGGGTTGATCTTGGTGGTCGGCGCCGTCAGTGTGTCGAGGAACTGATGGGTGCACGGCACCCCGCTGAAGTCTTGGCTGGCTTGGCGGGGTGCCGCGCTGTAGTGCTCGGAGGCACTGATGGTCACCGTAGAGGTCGATCCTGCTCGCGTCGAGTCCCGGCTGGCCGCCGGGGAACTGCGGTGCTCTTCGTGTCCGGATGGGGTGCTGGCCCGGTGGGGTTTCGCGCGGTCGCGCCGGGTGGTCGGGCTGGTTGATCCGGTGCGGCCCCGCCGGTCGCGGTGTCGGGGGTGCGCGGTGACGCATGTGTTGTTGCCGGTGTCGTTGTTGCTGCGCAGGGCCTATGCCGCGGAGCTGATCTGGGCGGTGCTGAAGGCCAAGTCCGCTGGTGTTGGGTATCGGCGGATCGCCGGGCGGGCGGGTATCCCGGCGTGCACGGTCCGGCGCTGGTTGCGGGTGATGGGCAGGCGGGCTGAGGCGGTGCGGGGGTGGTTCATCGGTCTGGCGGTCACCGCGGGGGTGGATGTGTCGATCCCTGCGGCGACCGGATCCGGAATCGGTGACGTGCTGGCCGCGGTCGGGGCGGCCAGGTCAGCGGTCGTGTCCCGGTTCGGTGTGGGGCTGGCGCTGGGCGCGGTGACGGCGGTGGCGGTGGCGGTGGCGTGCAGCGGTGCCCGGCTGCTCTCACCAGGGTGGCCGACGGTGCGGTGCTCGACGGGTGCAACACCATTTGCCCCCTGACCTTGGGTGGGGTCGATGGGTCATCGTCGCGGGGATGACTGCCCTCACAACGGGTTTGGGCGGCATCGCCAGCGACCAAGGAGTGTGTGCGTTGTCAGTTGAGGATGAGAAGCGCCGAGCGCGGGCCCAGGCGGTGGGGTTGTTCCGCTACCAGTTGATCTGCCCGGCGCTGGATGCCGGCCTGTCGACCAAGGCGCGGGGCCGGCTGGTCCGTGAGATCGCCTCGCGGGAGCACACCGACCCGTTCGGCACCCCGGTGCGGTATTCCCGCGACACCCTGGACCGCTGGATCCGGCGGTATCGGGCCGGGGGGTTCGTCGAGCTGGTACCCAGCTCGCGGACGTGTGTGCCGCGCACCGATACCGCGGTGTTGGAGATGGCTGCCGCACTCAAGCGGGAGAACCCGGCCCGCACCGCCGCGCAAGTTCAGCGGATCCTGCGGACCGCGACCGGGTGGGCGCCCTCGGAATCGACCCTGTTGCGGCTGTTCCACCGGATGGACTTGATGGGCCCAGCCGCCGGGGACACCGGCGAGGTGTTCGGCCGGTTCGAGGCCGCCAATCCCAATGACCGCTGGACTGGGGATGCTCTGCACGGCCCGCGGATCGGCGGGCGGAAGACCTATCTGTTCGCCTTCCTCGATGATCATTCCCGGCTGCTGTGCGGCTACCGTTTCGGGTTCGCCGAGGACGCCGTCCGCCTCGGTGCCGCGCTGCAACCCGCGTTGGCCGCCCGCGGGGTCCCGGCCAGCGTGTATGTCGATAACGGATCGGCCTTCGTCGATTCCTGGCTGTTGCGGGCGTGCGCGAAACTCGGGATACGCCTGGTGCATTCCACCCCGCACCGACCTCAGGGCCGAGGGAAAATCGAACGATTTTT